>JBJXGN010000104.1:0-4940 GCA_046160585.1 Kofleriaceae bacterium | reverse complement strand
CCGCGGCGAAGGCGAATACGTGCCACCGGGTGTCCTGTCGGCGAGCGATGCGCCGAACGCGTCCACCGGCGATCGCAACCTCGGCGATGGCCTCGTCGCGCTCGGGCTCCTCGCGCTGCTCGTCGGCTCGATCGTGTTCGGACAGCGCCATCGCCTCGCGCTCGTCCCGCGCACGACGTGGATCGCGATCGGCGCGGTCTTCGCGGTCGCGCTCGTCGCACGCCTCGTCGGTATCGGCGATCAGGGCCAGACCTGGGACGAAGACGTGAACTGGGGCTCGGGTCGCAACTACATCCAGAACCTCCTCGGCGGCGATCTCGATCCGCAGTCGTGGGTGTGGAACTACGAGCACCCGCCGATCATGAAGTACCTCGCGGGCATCGGCGCGCAGCTCTCTCCGGGCTTCGGCCCCGCGCGCGTGATCTCCGCGCTCCTCGTCGCGCTCGGCTGCGCGCTGCTCGTGCCGATCGGCAGGCGCATGTTCGATCTGCCGACCGGCATCCTCGGTGCGGGCATCGCGGCGCTCTTGCCACCGCTCGTCGCGCACGGGCAGGTCGTCGGCCACGAAGCGCCGACGGTGTTGTGGTGGTCGCTCGGTATTTTGTTGTCGCTGTGCGTGCACGACGACCTCGACGTCGTCGATCGATCGACTCGGCGCACGCTGATCGCGCGGCTCGTCGGTGTCGGCGTTGTCATCGGCATCGCGGTCGCGTCGCGCTTCGTCAACGGCTTGCTCGGGCCCCTGTGCGTGTTGATCGTGCTCCTCCGCGTGCCCGCCGCGTGGCGCCGCGCGACGATCCTGTGGTCGCCGGTGATGGTCGTAGCCTGCGTCGTCACGTTCTTCGCGGTGTGGCCGCGCTTGTGGTTCGGTCCGTTCGAAGCGCTCGCGAAGTCACTGAACAAGCTCGACGTCACGCACGCCGCCGAGCCGTTCCTCGGCGCGATCACGAACACGCCGCCGCCGTACTACTTCCTCGTCTACCTCGCCGTCACGCTGCCGCTCGGCGTGCTGCTCGCGTTCGTGCTCGGCCTCGTGCGTGGCGCGATCGAGAGCGCTCCTCGTACGGTGATCCTCGTCGCCTGGCTCGCGATCCCGCTGCTCGTGGCCGCCTCACCCGTACGCCAGGACGGCGTGCGCTACGTGATGCCCGCGATCCTCGCGATCGCGATGATCGCCGCCTCCGGGTTCACTTGGCTCGCCGCGAAGACGAAGCTGCGCCACACGCTCGTCGCTCTGTCCGCCGCGCTCGGCATCTACCTCGCGGTCACGCTCGTGCGCGTGCATCCGTATTACCTCGACTACTACGGCGAACATGTCGGCGGTGCCGGCACCGTCCAGCGCAATCGCTGGTTCGAGACCGCGTGGTGGGGCGAGGGCCTCGATCGCGCCGTCGACTACGTGAACACGCACGCCGCCGTCAACGCGCGCGTCCATCGCGGGTGCATCCTGCCGGCACACCTCACCTGGTTCCGGACGGATCTGTGGAACCCGATGGTGGTGAACCCAGCCGCCGCGGAGTGGATCGTCGAATACGTCGCACCGACGCCGTGCAAGATGCCGCCCGATGCCAGGCTCGTGTTCCAGGTCGAGGCCGCAGGTGCGCCGCTGGCGCGCGTGTGGCGCCGACCCTGAGAGCGGTACTATGGTCCGATGAAGCGGGTGGTCGCCGTCGTGGTCGCGAGCGCGTCGTTTGCCGTCGCACAACCGAAGAGCGATCCGGTGAAAGTGGTCTCGCCGCCGATGAAGGGCCCACCGCCGGAGACGGGCGCCGACATCACCGTGCCGCCCGCGCCGTCGTTCGAGATCGCCACCGGCGCGGACGGGCGCAAGACGGTGCAGGAGCTTCGTGTCCACGCGAAGAAGCACCTGGGCACGCTCGTCGAGGTCGAAGGCACCGTCACGTGGGTCTACAACTGCGTCGACGCGCTGCTGAAGAAGGGCCAGACACGCGCGCAGATCCAGAAGCGCATCGACCGCGACCCGACGCAGTGCGAGCGCCCGAAGTTCTTTCTCGGCACCACGGGCAGAGCGCCGGTCGAGCAATCGCTGTGGGTCGTCGACGTCCCGCGCCCGCCGAACAAGATCGAGAAGGCGCGCCTGCCGAAAGACGAGCTCGCGAAGTGGCCCGCCGTGCCGAAGGTCGCCGTCGGCGATCGCGTCGTCGTGACGGGGACGTTCACGCAGGTGTCGCCGCACCAGGAGCGCAACTCCGACGGGCTCGTCGTGTTCAGCGCGATCGCACCTGCACCCGCCGCGATCACACCGGGTGCGCGCATCGCGCCGCCCGATCCGCCGAAGGTCGCCGTGCTCGCGCGCAAGAAGATCGAGCGGCACCCGAAAGACGTCGCCGCGGGCCGCGACTCGATCCGCCTCGGCAACGAGTGCGTGCGCGCGTACGGCCAGCAGCAGCTCGACGACGCGATCGCGAAGTGCACCGCCGCGCTCACCACCTGGGGCGGCAACCACCTCGCGTATTACGCGCTCGCCGGCGCGCACATGGGCAAGCTCGACTGGGCCGCCGCGCGCGACGCGATGGACCAGGCGATCTCGCTGGCGCCCGACGAGCCGATGTACCTCATGTTCTACGGCGTCGCGTCGTACGAGGCGGCGATCGCCACCGAGAAGACCGCCGAGGCAAAGCGGCAGGGCGGCGATCCAGCGCAGGTCGCGATCGATCCGTCGAAGCTCGACTTCAGCAAGGCGCTCGGAGCACTCCAGCGTGCCGTGCAGATCGAGCCGAAGCTGTGGCGCGCGCACTATTACATCGGTCGCATCTATCGCGACACGGGATTCCCGAAGGCAGCGGCAAGCGCCTTGCGCGAATCGATCTCGCACGGACCGACGGAGTCGGGGCCGTTCATCGCGCTCGGCGAGCTCTACCGACGGTGGGACCATCCGAAGCACGCAGCCGAGGTCGCGCTTCTCGGCACCGCCCGCATCTCGGGCTACGAGTCGGCCGACGTCTGGTACGTGCTCGGCATGACGTACGACGATCAGCGCGACGATAGGCTCGCGATCCAGGCGTTCACCCAGGTCCTCGCCGCGGATCCGATCCACGCGAAGGCGCTGTTCCAGCGCGGCCAGGTCTACGTCCGGCAGAAGGAGCGAGCGAAGGCGAAGGCCGACCTCGAGATGTTCGTGAAGGTCGGCGCGAACCAGCCGTCACTCGGCTTCGCGCTCCAGCAGGCGAACAGAGTGCTGAACGATCTCGCAGCGACTCGTTCGAGGTGAGGCGCAAGCCACAGTGGAGTGGCAATGCGTGCAGCGGCTCACGGCGCGGCGACAAACGTACTTCGGCGAACGAGATCACTATCCACGCGGAGTTGTACATATCGCCTCTCAGTACCCGTTGGCACCGTTGCGACCGATGGTGCCGGAGCATCGAACGAGATCTCGCCGTGCGCTGCGACCCACCCCGCAGACGCGACCACTGTCATCCGCACTCCTGGATCTCGCCAATGCAATTGGACCTCGGTCGGCGGCCCTCCCTCGATCTCGGGGATCGCAAAGGATCGCTGCCCCGGAGCAGGAACCAACGTGTCGCTCAACGGGTCGAGCAACCTGAGCCCACCGAGACCTTTTGGGAGATCCACGACTTCGTATGTTCGCGCGGAGTTCCCAGAAGTAACGGATGTCACGAGTTCGACGCGGTCTTCAGCGAGCAGTCGATCAGCAGGGACGACAAAGCCACGCAGCTCGTTCAGCCGGCTCGTTTCTGCGAATGTTCCAAGCTCGGTATGAAGATTAGCTACGGTCTGGATTGTTGAGAGGGCAAGGTCGGGATCCACAAGAGGAATAGCAGTCTCAACTAGTGAGAAACCTTGTTCGACTAGATCGATCGCTGGGAGGTCCGACGTGACATCCATCGCACCAAGACGAGCCACCTTTCGAACGCCGCTACCATTCTGGCACCGTTACAGCCACCACATCTACCACAGGCTGATTTGAGGCGAGTTGGTACGTCCAATCGATCTCATTGCGGCCAATGCCTAGCCCACCTACGAAGACCGTACCTGGAGAAACCATCTTTCCTGTCGCCACGTAGGCGCCCACCTCGCCAGTATCCCAATTGCACGACAACGAAAGCATACTATCGTCCATGGGTGTGGCATGTACCCACGTTATCTTTCGCTCTGATGTTGAGGTGTAACAGGCGGTCCATACAGAGTAGTAGCGCGACCCATCTATCGAGTATAGCCGACGCTGGCTATCCGTATCTTGGTCGGCCAACGCAACCCAGCCGCCGTCATCGGCGAGGGACAGGACCTCAGTGTCCGATTCCCTCTCGTTGCCTACGGTAGACACTGAAACAAGTACAGTCGTTGTATCATCGGTTGTGCAGGCACCGAAAGTCAACAAACCACCTATCAACGATTTGCCTATAGACAGCAGGCGCATGTTCCATACGACCTTCCAGCCAGTGTACTACCAGCCGCGGGTCCCCGACTCAACGACCGCAACTGGTACATTGCGGAAGTCACATAGTAGCGTGGGGATTCGTCACAGCAACCGCCGTCAAAACGAACGCTTGCGATTATGGGCACGTACTGCGTCGTATCCGACGAGGTACACTGTGATGCGAAGGTGCCATCCATTTCCGGAAAGCATCCCGCCGGAAGTACAATAGGAAGATCAGCCAACGCCGGCGGTTCGGCGATTGGCATCTGAGTGTAGCTGTCAGAAAATGAGGTGTCACTTGGCATTGATAGTGGTGGAGACATCCCGCCCAAGGCAACCGGCGGTGCAAGCACCCAAGCCGCAGGAAAATCAATCAGTTCTTTCAGGGTTGGATTGCAGTCGTCGACGGGAAACGCCGCCGGCAATTGGTTGTGGCGCGCACCACACTCCTTGGCTCAGGTCTCCGACCCCAAACGCCCTCTCGCCCGAGCGGCTCCGGGGCGGGGTCTCGCCCGCACCAGGCCGGCGCGCACGAGCCGTG
>JBJXGN010000103.1:0-41345 GCA_046160585.1 Kofleriaceae bacterium | reverse complement strand
GCAACCAGTGCGTCCTCCAGCGCGGGGTCAACGACTCGATCGCGACGATGCAGCTGCTGGTCAAGCGCCTCGGGCACTGCCAGGTCCATCCGTACTACGTCTATGTCCACGATCTCGTGAAGGGCGTCGAGGACCTCCGCACCACGTTGCAGACCGCGCTCGATATCGAGAAGGCCGTGCGCGGCACGACCGCAGGCTTCCACACGCCGACCTTCGTCGTCGACGCGCCCGGCGGTGGTGGCAAGCGCGTCGCGCACAGCTTCGAGCACTACGATCGCGAGAGCGGCATCTCGGTGTTCGCCGCACCGTCGGTGAAGCCAGGCTACTTCCTCTACTTCGATCCGGTCGACACACTCGAGCCGGAGTACCAGGCGAAGTGGAAGCACGAGGCGGAGCGGGACAAGATGATCGAGAAGGCCGTCGACGCGGCGCGGGCGCAGCATGCCGCAACGGCGCGCGCATCGAGCGTTCGCTAGGTTCCGGGCTTCTTCTTGTAGAAGTCGATCGACGGACCCGTTGGCTTCTTGGTCTCGGGCTTCTTGGGCTCGGGCTTCTTGGGCTCGGGCTCGGGCTTCACCTCGGTCTTCGGCTCGGTCTTCACGTCGGCCTTCACCTCGGGGAACGGATCGACGAGGGGAGGCTTGCCGGCCGCGGCCTTGGTGTCTCTTTTCTCGGGCTTCTCGGGCTTCTCGGGTCTGTCGGTCTTCTCGGTCTTCTTCGGCCGCACCTTGGCCGTCGGCTTGTCTTCGACGACGGGTTCGGGGGGCGGTGCGGCGAGGGTCTTTTCGGGAGGCGTCTCGTCGATCGGCGTGACCGTCGGCGCCCCCGGCGTAGCGGTCGGTGCTGCCGCCGGTGCGGTCTCGGTCGGCGTCGGCTCGTCGGACCGAGTCGCAGGCTCGTCACCACCACGCGTGGCGATCACGACGATCGTGATCAGCGCGAGGAACGCACCGACGCCGCCGAGCGCCATCGCGCGCGACCGGCTGCTGGCGCGTTGCTTCACCGCGCCAAACATCGTGCCGGCCGGCGCCCTCGCGGCGACGCCCGGCGATGCGTTCGCGGAGCTCGCACGTGGCAACCCGCTGATGGAGATCGGCGCCGCCTGCGCGGGCTGCATCGCGGAGGAGACGCGCAGGTTGCCCGAGACGCCCGGGCCGATCATCGTGCGCGACATCCCCGCGGGAAACGGATCGTGCGTCGATGCGTAGCCGCTCGCGCGTATGTGCTCGAGCGAGAGATCCGGTGTGACGGGCTCGGGCGGCAAGCCCTGGGCGAGCGCAGCCTCGAATGCGTCGCGCACGGCGCGGGCCGAGGCGACGCGACCGCTCGGATCCTTCGCCATCATCCACGTGACCATCGACGCGATCTGTGGCGGCACGTGCGGCGGCAGCGCTGGAATTGGATCGTGCATGTGCGACGCGAGCACGAGGTTCACGCTGTCACCGAGGAACGGCGGGCGCCCGGTCATCATCTGGTAGAGGATGCAGCCGAAGGAGTAGAAGTCCGACGCCTGATCGGTGGGGCGTCCGTCGATCTGCTCGGGCGGCATGTACAGGGGCGTGCCGAGCATGGCGTTCGAGTGGGTGACCACCGATGTCGTCTCGGTGAGTAGTGACTTCGCGAGACCGAAGTCGAGCACTTTCACGAGATCGCGACCGGGCGGATCGTCGAGGACGATGATGTTTCCGGGCTTGAGATCGCGATGGATGATGCCCTGTCCGTGGGCGGACTCGAGCGCGTCGCACAGCTGCAGCGCGATGGTGACCACACGCTTCAGTGGAAGCGGGCGCATCGACTCGAGGAGGCTCGCGAGCGTCTGCCCCTTCAGCAGCTCCATGACGAGGAACAGCGTGCCGTCCTCGCTCTGACCGAAGTCGTAGACGTTCACGATGCTCGGCTGCGTGAGCCGGCTCGACAGCCGCGCTTCGCGAAGGAAACGCTTCACCGCAATGCGGTCGGTCGCGAGCTTCGCGTGGATGACCTTGATCGCGACCTCGCGATCCACGCTGAGCTGCCAGCCGCGATAGACGGTGCCCATGCCGCCTTCCCCGAGTGCGGCGCGCACCTCGTAGCGATCGTCGAGGACGCGGCCGAGCATCGGATCGACCTGCGCCTTGAGCTTCACCAGCCGCGCGCCGTCCTTCGGACAGCGCTCCACGTCGAGCCCGAATGACTCGCCGCACGCGGGGCAATACGCTTCGTCGCCCACCGACGTGGCGGCACCAGGAGCGCGTGATGCGAGCGTGTCGTCACTCATGCGTCACCTGCTACTGCCACGAGCACCCCATCTGCGTGCCGCAAGCGGCCTCGCTCGTGAAGGCGTTGCACGGATCCGCCGTACCGCCACACCCACCCGCGAACACGCACTCCGGTACGTCCTCGCACGTCGGCTCCGTCGAGCCCGAGCAATACGAGGTGTTCTTCACGCACGTCGACGTCATGAAGTCCGTGCGGCACTCGTCGTGCTGCATACACGCCGTGTTGGTCATGTACATGCTGCAGTTCGTGGTAACGGTGCACGACGGCGCGACCCAGGTGCAACCCGACTGCATGTTGCATGTCTGCAACGCCTGGTAGGTCGGACAAGCGGACGCGGTGCCCACGCAGGTTCCGGACGTACCGTCGGAGCCGAGAGGCGCATCGGATTGTCGTGCATCGACGAGCACTTGCTCGCACGGCAGCGTCGCTCCCGGGGCGCGACAGTATTGCAGCGAACAAGTGAAGCCCTCGGGACAGTCGGCCGCGGACTCGCACGTCGCGACGCGACAATCACCGAGGTTCGGGCTGTACGTGCACGCTGCCAGCGTCGTGATGATCGCGAGCACCTTCACCACGTGTCACTCCACGTCACCATCCCGCCACCCTCGCGAGGCACCACGTCGAGCTGGCTCGGCCGCCCCCGAAGGTAGAGCACGGTGCCCGCGACGATCGCGACCGCGCTGACGCCGTACATCACGAACTGGATCGTCTGCGCCCGGCGCCCGGCCGCGTCCTTATCTGCGACGAGGTTCCAGTCGCACGTGTCCGCGCACTCCTCGCGCACTTCGTTGCCGAGCGATCGCGCGCGTACTCCGAACACGACGCCGACGCCGAACGACGCGACGCCGATGCCGCCGACCGTGTAGCCAAGCCAGCGACGATCGGGCTTCCGCGGGATCACGGTCCTGGTCAGCTGGAACAGCTGCGTCATCGACGCGGTTCCCTCTGCGACGAGCTGGCGCCGTTGTGTGTCGTGACCGGGAGCCTCGACGACGAGCGTGTACGTTCCGCGCGGGAACCACGCACGTCCCTGACCGAGCGGCTCGTCGAACGGCGCGCCACCAGCGATCGACACGGTCGCGATCGCGGGCTCCGTCGTCACCTCGACCGGCGTGTACGGGCCGCTCGCGAGCGCACCCTCGACGGCGCTGACGACGCTGGCGACATTCGCCATGAACTCCGCGTCGAGTGCCTTGCCGACCTCCAGACATCGACGCAGGTAGCGATGCGCGCGCGGGAGATCGCTCGCTTTGTAGTACGCGACGCCCGCGTTGCAGACGAGCTCGGGGCGAGACGGCTCGCGCGCGTACGCTTCGCGAAAACGCGCGGCCGCGCTCACGAAGTCGCCGCCCGCCGCGAGCGACTCGGCGTCCTTCACGAGATCTGCCGAGGCGACCCTCGGGATCGCGCACAGTGCAACCACCAGTCCGCCGATCCGCACGCACGCTGTTGATACAGGAGGTCCGAGACTCTCGCCAGCGCGAAAATCTGGCTGCGATTCCCTACGGTTCCTCATCGGCGAAACAGCCGGCAGCCGGCGTACAAAAGCCACTGATGCAGAAAAGTCCGGGGCAGCAGTTGCAGCCTTCGGTCAGCGGAGTGCACTGGGAGTTGTTGGGCAAACAGCAGAAGTCGCTGTTCTGGCAGGTCCAGCGCGCGTCGGGGCACGACCCGCACGATCCGCCGCAGCCATCGTCACCACACGGATAGTCGACGTTCGTCGTGCACGATGGGGTGCACGCGACGCAGCGACCGGCCTCGCACCGCTTGCCAGGTGGACAGTTCGGGCACATGCGCGGGTTGCCGCACGAGTCGGTGCTCGGACCGCAGTCGTTCGGCGAACACGCGAGTGGCTGACACGGACCGCCCGGATCGGCGCACTGGTTCGGCGTACCACCGACGCCGCACTGGAGCGGTTGCGCGCACATCCCGCAGTCGACCATCGAGCCGCACAGGCTGTCGAGCATGCCGCAGCTGTCGGGGATATCCTCGCAGGTCAGCGGAATGCACGGACACGCGGGTTCACTCACGTTTGCGTGACAGAACAGATCGTCCCCGCACGCCAGCCCCGACGGACAGTCGAACGTCAGGCGGCAGCGCACCGTGCATGGCTGCAGGTTGGGCTCGTAGCAGCCGACCAGCACGAGCAGCGCGAGCACCCACCGCACGCCTCATCATAGATCGAATCGCTTCGGATCTTCTGTTGACGTGATCGGCCCGGCGATCACGCTGGCGATCAGCTGCGGTACGGATCGGTTTCTTCGGGGGCGAGGTCGGTGAAGTTCATGACGCCCCCCTGCGCCGTGCGCGGTAACACGACCATGCCCTTGATGATCGTCGTCGAGTCGTTGATGAACCCGGGCGACATGTTCGGCGGGCCGTTGTCGATCGTCACGCCCACGACCGAACCGCCTGGATCGTAGCGAATGCGAAACGTGACGTCACCGGCGATCCCATGCTTCGCGCGCGTGTGGCGCAGCGGACCCTTCACTTTGCGCAAGGTCTCGTCGAGCTCGTCCAGGCGGGCCTGCTCGAGCTGCGGCGTGACGCCGGGGAGTGCGAGCATGTTCGTCGGCGAGCGGCGGTTGCCGCAGCGAACACACGTGGCGAACGGATTGCTCGCCGCGATCGCGATCCACGGGATCACCCACAGGCCACCCGTGAACACCGACGCCACGAGGTGAAGGACGTGGTTCGGTGTGGGCTGGTTGTGCGGCGTGAGCTCGCCGCACACTCCCGTGCACTGGAGCTGGAGCTGACGCATGCCCATGACGCTCGGAGAGTATAGGCCAAGCGTCGCCAGGGCCTACTGCCGGCACGTCGTGACTTGCAGCGCCATGCCGCCGCTCGGAACATAGTCCTTCGCCTTCGTGAACACGGTGCCCACGGCGCCCGACGGCACGAGGAGGATCGAGAGCTGCGTTCCGTCGACCCATCGCGTGAGGTCGGCGAACGCGGGGGACCGAGAGATGGGCACCACGAGCTCGTCGCCCGCCGCCTGCGCAGGAGTCATCGTCATGTCGGCGAGCGAGACGTCACTGCGATCCGTACCGAGTCCGTCCGCGCCGTCGGCGATCCACCGCACGCCCGTGCCTGGACCCGACAGCTGTTTGCGCATGCACCATTCCGTGCCGATATTTCCGGAGCTCTCTCCCTCGTGCCAGTCGTTGTTCGCCGCATACACCGAAAACGAGATCGCCGCGCTCACACACACGCCGGGGCACTCCACGGGCTTGAGCGGAATCGTGAGCGTCGCGCTTTCGAAGCCGTCGCCGCCGAACCCGGCGATCATGTCGGGCTGCAACGAGAAGCGAGCGAGGATGCGCGACCGCTTACCCGCCGAGATCTGACCGAGGTTTACGTTGGGGTACGTGCCGAAGCGAATCGAGGGATCACATGTCATTGGATCGGGGATCAGCGTCGTGTCCGAGATCGCGAAGACGGTGCCCGTGGTTCGCTGACACGGCGCCTCGGCATCCGGCGCATCGGCCGCAGAGGCGTCCACCACAACTCGGTCGTCGAGCCCGAAGACCAGGTCACAACCGGTCATCGCGAACATCAGCGGGAGTGCCGCTCTTACCTCGATCACTCTAGTAGTGTGGCAGGGATGGCGGGCACGAAGAAGTCGAAGAAGGCGACCGGCAAGACGGCTAGTAAGGTCAAGCCAACCCCAAAAAAGGCCGCGAAGACGGCGAAGGCGAAGACGGCGAAGGCGAAGACGAAGACGCCAGCGAAGAGTTCGCCGAAGAAGGAGCTGCCGAGCAACGTGCCCAAGGCGCTCGCGGAGAAGGTCGCGAAGGCGGCGAAGCACATCGACGGGAAGTTCTGCTACGGACTCCCGCACTACGAGTTGTCCGCGAAGATGAAGTTCTCGCTCGTCGAGCTCGGCGACATGGAGCTGTTCGAGGAGAACGAGGTCGACACCGACGAGCACACCGGATGGATCCCGTTCGCGCACCTCGGCAGCGAGTCGCAGTTCCTCGCGATCCACACCGAGGCGCCGTATCGCGTCGGAATGTGGGAGCACGAGAACGGCGAGATCTACAGCGTGTGGGCGTCGCTCGACGACTTCACGGGGCGCGTCCTCGAGAGCAAGAAGGACAAGACGCCGTACGAGCTGCTCGACAAGGTGATGGACAAGGCTACCAAGCTCGTCGAAGACGACAAGTACACCGAGGCACTCGACGTGCTCGAACCCGCGCTCGCGACGTTGCCGTCGGTGTCGAGCGAGAAGCACGACGACCAGATCTCGCGCCTCAACAACATCTGGGGCCTCGCGCTCAAGGGCGTGAAGCGCTACGAGGAGGCGCTCGCGGCGTTCGAGCGAGCGGCGAAGGCGGGTGAGGACTACGCAGTCCTCAACATCTGCGACGTGCTGCTCCACACGATGAAAGCGCCGAAACGCGCACTCGAACGGGCGACCGCGATGCGCGAAGGCTACCTGACGCCGTACGAGCGCACGTGGTCGGCGATCTACATCGCGAAGGCATCGCTCGATCTCGGCGACGCCGCGACGGCGGAGAAGGAGCTGCGCGACATCGTCGACCACTACGCGATCAAAGAGGCGAAACTGGTGACGTCTGCGCGCGAATCGATCGAGGAGTACGTGAAGGAGCACGACAAGGAGGATCGCGCGGGTGCAGTGGCGGCCGAAGCGTTCCTCGTGTGGCTGAAACCGAAGTCGTACGACGATGTCTTCCCCGAGGACGCGAAGGCGAACCGAGCATGGTGGACGTCGCTCGACGAGAAGGTCGCCGAGACGCTACTGGAGGAAGTGAAGATCGAGGACGTCGTACCGTCCGACGCGACCGACGCGCAGATCGCGCAGTGCCTCGACACCGAGGAGTGCGACGTCCGCAACGACGAGGCGCATCCGCTCGACGACATCACGCCGTTCCTGCGGCTCGTGAACGCGACGCGCATCAGCTTCTACGGCGACCCGGACTCTCTCGAGCCATTCCGCGCTCTCCCGAAGCTCGAGCGGCTGACGATCAACAACGTCATCATCAAGAACTTCGCGTGGCCGAGCCGGGTCCAGCGCGACCTGTGGAAGGCGGCGGAGGCGGGTGACCAGAAGGGCTGCGCAGCGGCGCTTGCGGCTGGCGCCGACCTGAACAAACACAGCAGCGACTGGGGCAAGACGGCGTTCCAGCTCGTGCCGTTTGGTGACGAGCACCGGGCGCTCGCGATGTGGCTGATCGAGCAGGGCGCTGATCCGTACGCGGGCAACCACGGCGACGGTGATGACTACCAAGTCGCGTGGTGGCCGGAGGACCTGAAGAAGCGCGTCGAGGCCGCGATGAAGAAGTTCGGCCACGCGCCGATCGAGAGCTCGCCATGGCGGGCATTCACGCCCGGTCGTGCGAAGGCGTGTGCGACGTTCGACTCGCCGGACTTCTCGATCGAGGGCAAGGACTTCGACGACGGCGACTCCCTCGTGAACGAATGGCCGAAGGACGCGAAGCTCCAGATGGAGCCGCCGAAGAAGGACAACAAGATCTACGACGTGATGCGCGTGAAGTACGACGACGCTGTCGTCAGCGAGAAGGTGGCCGAGGTGCTGCGCGCCGATCCGAACATCGAGCTACTCCCTGTCAGGCTGATCGATCACGTGAAGAAGCCGGTCCCTGGCTCCTGGTACTTCGTGAACCCACTCGCGAAGAACTGCTTGATCCCCGAGAAGTGCCACTTTCAGTGGAACCACATCAATCCGGACAGCGCGTCGAACCTCTGCTCCTACGCGATCGATGCGAGCAAGGTCGAGGGGGCGCAGATGTTTCGCCCGACGATCCTGAACTCGCGCCCGATGATCGTGACGAAGGAGCTCGCCGACAAGCTCGCCGCGTTCGGAGATTGCGTGCGGATCACGACGCTGAAGCGCTGAGGTCGAAGTCGATCACGCGCACGGTGCCGGATGGCTCCGTAAACACGACGAGCTTCGGCTGGCCGTGCACCGTGACGCCGACCTGCAGAACATCACCCTTGGCAACGTTCGCGTCGGGCCACGGCAGTGTGACGCTGCGCCCGTTGGCGCGAACGAGCACGAGGCGCGAGCCCGCGAACAGTACCTCGGCGCTGACCATGCGCGGCGCGACGACCGGGCGTTCGATGCGAGGGACCCACAGCCGTGTGACGAGGTTCGCGAGTTGCGCGGGTGCAGACGGCGGCAGGGCCGCATCGATGCGCTCGCGCAGCGACGTGCAGTCGTCGCCGAAGCGCATGAGGAAGGCGGCGCCCGCGGCGCGCGTGATCGGGTGCCCCGCGCGATCGTCGAGGATCTCGAGGGCGATCTCGACGCAGCGGCGCGGGCCGACGCCGATCTCGAGCAGCGCGAGCAACGCGAACGGAGAGACCGGTGCTGTCTCGAGCGCCGAGAGATACAACGGTTGCAGCACGGGTACGTGGATCGCGAGCGCGGCGAGCGGGCGATCGAAGCGCCCGATCCAGCCGAGTAGCTCCGGACCGTGGGCGGCGACAATCTCGTGTAGTCGATCGCGCAACGGCGCATCGAGCGTGTCGGCCGCGGCGACGTACTCCGCGACGAGCTCGGCGATGCGCTCGGACAGCGGTGAGTTGCGACGGACGAAATCGAACAGGAACGGCACGACCGTGACCGCGACGGGGTAGAGGAGTCGATGGCGAAGCGCATGGCGTTCGAGGACGGCGAATGCCTCTTCGATCTCCGCGGGGTGATTCGCGTAGAGCTGCGCGTGACGAAGCACGGACAGCGCGCTCGGTACATTCGCGTGAGCGCCGATGCTCCCGTCCGAGGGGCCGAACGCGCCGCGCAGTACGCCCCAGGGGAGCTCCGCCACGGAGTGTTCGAGGTTGGCAACCTCGACGCGACCGGTGGCGCCGAATCTACTCATCGTCCTGGAATCTAGAGCAAGCGCCTCGCCAATCAAGGGGCAATGTGTGAACAACTATTTGGGTCACGTGCGGTGCTCGGGTATCAGGGGCCTGCAGGCCATAGCAGGTGGCAAGTCGGCTAGTCTCGCTGCCATGAAGCGCTGGGCAACGTTGGCGGCTTTCGGGGTCTTTCTCGGGTGTGGTGGAAATCGTCCACCCCCGGTTGCTCCCGTCGCGCCGCCCGCACCTACACCGGCTGTGACGTGCGCACCGACAGTCGCGCCGGCCGCACAGCTCGACGACGCGAAGCTCTCCGAGCGAAGCAAAGGCCTGTACGACGCGATGGACGGGAACGACGTGACGACGTTCTTGAAGCTCGCGGGTCCCGCGTTCGTGTTGTTCGAGGACGGACGCAGCTATTCGTCGTCGATGCTCGTGCAGCAGATGTCGAGTCGCGTCGAGCGCAACCTGCCGCGCCGCACGCGCACGTGGAAAGAGGAGCGCACGTACGTCGGACCCAACGTCGCGGTGTTCGTCGGACTCGCCGTGGAGGTGCTGCCGACCGAAGGCGGCAAGACGACCGAGTTCGAGGGTTGGAACACCGCGGTGTGGGTGAACGACGGAAGCGAGTGGAAGGCGTCGCATCTGCAGTGGCAGCCCGGGGGAATCGAAGCCGAGCGCTCGATGTGGAACGAGGCGTTCCGGAAGCAGATCAGCTTCAAGACCACGGCGAACCAGCTCCTCGTCGACACGATCAAGGGCAAGAAGACGGGTGCCGCCCTCGACGTGATGATGGGGCAGGGCCGCAACGCGGTGTTCCTCGCGACGAAGGGCTGGCGCGTCACCGGCGTCGACATCTCCGACGAGGGAATCCGTCAGGCGAAGGAAGAGGCGAAGAAGAAGGGCGTGCAGCTCACCGCCGTGCAGGCCGACGTACAGAAGTTCGACTTCGGGACCAACAAGTGGGACCTCGTGACGATGATCTACGCGGGCAACGACGCGTCGACCGTCGAGAAGATCAAGGCGAGCCTCAAGAAGAACGGCCTGTTCATCGTCGAGTTCTTCCACTCAGAGGGGACCGCGGGCGCCGGCATCGGCGGCTTCGCGACTGGCGAGCTCGCGGCGAAGCTCGAGGGCTGGAAGATCATCAAGGACGAGGTCGTCGAGGACGTCGCCGACTGGGGCATGCGTAAGGTCAAGCTCGTGCGCTTCGTCGCGCAGAAGGTCGACGCGCCGGCGATCGAGGCGCCCAAGGTGCCGAAGGCGGTCCCGACGGTCGCGCCGAAGCCGGGGAAGGCTCCGCCGCCGGATCGCGACGCACCTCTCTAGCCCACAGGACGACGTGGCCACTACAATGGCCGCATGAGCGACACGGGCATGAAGCATCGGCGCACCACCGTGGAGCGAGTGCTGGGCCGCGACGGGCAGGCGAGCGCGGCGGATCGGCGAGCCGCGTTCGCGAACGTCAACGTGCCCGAAGGTGCACGCTCGTTGATCGACAAGGTCGCGAAGAACGCGTGGAAGGTCACCGACGAGGATGTCGCCGCGGCGAAGGCGGCAGGAGTGACCGAGGACCAGCTGTTCGAGTTGTGCGTCTGCGCGTCGATGGGGCAAGCGTCGCGGCAGCTCGACTCGGCGCTGGCCGCGCTCGATGAAGCGACGAAAGGGACGCCATGAGGCTCGCGGTTCTCGACGGCAAGCACCACACGTTCGGCAAGAAGGCGCTGTTCGTCCTGATCCGGACGCTGTCGCGACGTCCCGTTCCCGACGTCGTCAAGACGCTTACGTACCGGCCGGACTTCTTCGGCGGACCGATGAACGAGGTGTTCCAGGAAGTGATGCGCGGGCCGTCCGAGTGGGCGATCGAGGAGCGCGAGCTGATGGCCGCGTACGTCTCGAAGACCAACGAGTGCGAGTTTTGAACACGCGCTCACGGCGCGGTCGCGTCGAAGATCCTCGGTAACGAAGTGGTGCAGAACGTGCTGGCGGATCTCGCGTCGGCGAAGATCGGCGACAAGCTGCGCGCGACGCTCGAGATGCTCGCGAAGGTCACGCGCGATCACTCGTCGGTGACCGCGGACGACATGCGCGCGCTGCTCGCGATCGGAGTGACCCGCGCGCAGATCGAGGATGCGCTGATGGTCGGCTGGTGCTTCAACGTGATCACACGCCTCGCCGACACGTTCGAGTTCCACGTCGGGCCACAGGCGGCGTTCGATCAAAGCGCGACGATGCTGCTGAAGCGCGGCTACAAGATCTGATCAGTGGATGTCGAGCGAGATGCCCTGCGCGCTGGCCTCCGCGCGAATGCGGGCGATCATCGTGTCGAGCTTCTGTGCGAGCGACGCGCTCGGATCGTTTCGCTTGCCGGCGGCGCACGCCGTGAGCGCCTCGCCGAACTTGCCCTCCTGGAACAGCGACGTGCAGAGGTTGAAGAAGTACTTCGCCTCGGGGATGCGAGCGACAGCCTCGCGAAACTTGGAGCTCGCCCCGGCGTAGCTCGCCGCCGCCATGAGCTTCACGCCCTCGTCGTTCAGGCTCGCGGCGATCGCTGTTTGCGTGCCGCCCTTCGGCGACGGCGCATCGGAGGGGAACGGGGCGATGGGTGCGCTGCTCTCGAGTGCGATGCCCTGCAGCTTCGCCTCGGAGAGGATGCGCTCGCGCAGCGCACGCGCCTTTTGGCTGAGCTCCGGCGTCGGCTCGGTCTTTTCGACGCCCTCGCACGCCACGAGCGCGTCGGTGAACTTGCCCTCCTGGAACAGTGAGGTGCAGAGGTTGAAGAAGTACTTCGCGTCGGGGACTCGGGCGACGGCCTCGCGGAACTTGTAGGTCGCCTCGGCGTACTTCTTCGCGAACATCAGCTCCTTGCCCTCGTCGTTCAGCTTCGCGGCGATCGCCGCTTGCTCCGCGCCAAACGCGGGGTCGGGAGGGATTGGCTTGAGGTTCGGGATCACGATGTCGCCGTCGTCCGGTGGCGGATCCTTGGGCGGGTCCGTTGGCGGGAACACCAGCTCGCCGTTTGCGCGATCCGACTTACCACCACACGCCGTGAGGGACGCACAGGCGATCAACACGACCAGGACGAGCTTCATGACCAGCTAGCGTAGCGTAGGCTCCTCGCGCGTGCCTGCCCGTCCTCCGATCTCCATCCTGCCGTTCGATCCGTCGAGCAAGCGGACGCTCGGCTTCGACATGTTCAAGCTGTCGTCGCTCTACGAGCGTGCGCACCGCCGGGTTCTCTCGCACACGCTCGAGACGCCGCAACGCCCCGAGTTCCACACGATCTACGTCGGGCTCAAAGGACGCGGCGAGCTGATCGTCGACTTCGAGTCGACGCCGATCGGCTGCGACTTCATCACGGTGGTCGCGCGCGGCCGGGTCCAGCAGTTCCATCAACCGCCGAAGTCGGGCCTAGACGCGTGGATGCTGCTATTCACGCCCGAGTTTATCGAGGTCCCGTCCGCGGCCGACCCGCTCGCCATGCCGTCGATCCTGTGGCCCCTCGACAGAGCCCCCGCGTTGCACGTCGAGCCTTCCGTCCACGACGCGATCCTCCAGACGACGGAGCAGCTGCACCAGGAACGTGCCCGAACACTCGACCGCTTTCAGCCGCTGATCCTCTCGTCGCTGCTCCGGAGCATCCTCTTGCGCCTCGAACGCGCGATCGCCTGGCACTCTCCGCTGACCCACCTGCGGCGGTTTTTTACCATCCTCGAGCGCGACTTCGCGCGGACGCGCGAGGTCAATCACTACGCGCGCGAAGCCGGCGTCTCCCGGCGCCGCCTGTCCGAGCTAGCGCACGAGGAGCTCGGGCGCTCGCCGAAGCAGCTGATCGACGAGCGCGTGATCCTCGAGCACAAGCGCTTGCTCGCCCACACGAATTCGAGTGTGAAGGAGCTCGCAGCGCTGACCGGGTTCGACGAACCGACGAACCTAGTGAAGTTTTTTCGGCTGCATACTGGACAAACGCCGCTCGAGTTTCGGGGTAGCCACCTCGGGGTAGCCACCGGACCGGGGTAAGTGAAACGCGCCCGCAGACCGGTACCGCACCGCGTGCCCGGGGTTCGAGATCTCGATCGAGCTGATCGTCGGGGTTCGAGATCTCGATCGAGCTGATCGTGCGTTCCGCCGATTTTCACCATTGCGCCGCCGGTCCTGACCTCGCGGGCCGGACATGCACTGGCTAGTTTCGTCGTCATGACCAAGCTCACTTCGATAGCCAAGATCGCGCTCCTCTCCTGCCTCGTGTTCCCGGGAGTGGCTGCAGCCGAGAACAAGCTGACGACGACCGTGTACACGGCGACGCCGAACGGGTTCCTCGTCACGTCCACGCTCATCGCGGGCGAGAAGGAGGCGATCCTCGTGGACGCGCAATTCACGCTGGCCGACGCGCACCGCGTGGTCGGCGCGATCCTGGACAGCAAGAAGACGCTGACCACGGTCTACGTGACGCACGGCCACCCCGACCACTACTTCGGGCTCGAGGTGATCAAGCAGGCCTTCCCGAAGGTGAAGATCGTCGCGCTCGACAAGCCGCTCGCCGAGATCAAGAAGACGTCGGCGGCAAAGCTGAAGCAGTGGGGCCCCCTCTACGGCGCACAGCTCAGTGCAAAGCCCGTAACGCCGGTGGTGCAGAAGGCGGCGACGCTAACGCTCGAAGGGCATTCCATCGAGCTTCGCGGCCCCGTTCAGGGCGACGGCGGTCAAAACACGTACGTGTGGATCCCGTCGACGAAGACGGTGATCGCCAGCGACATCGTGTATGCGGGCGTGCACGTGTGGACCGCCGAGACGAACGCCGAGCAGCGCAAGGCGTGGATCAAGACGCTCGACGACATCGTGGCGCTCGGACCGACGACCGTGGTGCCGGGTCACCAAGTTCCGACCGCGAAGAACGACCTGTCCGCGATCAAGGCGACAAAAGACTATCTGGTCGCGTTCGATGCGGCGGTCGCCTCGTCGAAGACGGCCGACGAGGTCGAGCAGAAGATGAAGGCGAAGTACAAGGACCTGCAGCTCGACGTGATCCTGAAGTTCGGCGCCGCAGCACAGTTCGCCCCTGCCCCCACGAAGAAGTAGTCACATGAGCCGAGCCGCTATCCCAGCAACGCCATTGTCTGATGGTTGATCGCGACGAGGCGCCCGTCGGCCCCCCAAAGCTCGCGCGTCTCGAGGAAGTAGCCGTCGGCCATCACCGGGACGCTGCCACGATGGAGCAACGGCGCGGCGGGATCGAGCCCGTCTAGCGTGCCGACAATGGCGAGCGTATACGCGATCGTCGCCGCCGGACGCATCCGATCGAACCGCACGAGCGCACCCGGCCACCACACGTCGGCCATCGCGGCGATATACGCGCTGTCCCGCGCGGTGCCCGGATCGCGCGCGCGCACCCAGCCGCTCGTGCGCGCGGTGCCCCCGCTGCCCGGAATCCCGTCGACGACTCGATACTCGAAGTGCTGCGCGAACTCGGGAACCCCGAAGTTCGGTAGCGGCGCGACCTCGGTCCACGCGGGCGCCTTTGGTGCCTCGTGCTCCTGCCACGCGACGTCCACGCTCTTTCGCGTCGCGCCGAGCACGGCCACGACGTGCGACTTCACGCCGTTCGGTTGCCTCAGCATCGCGCGTGCAGTCGTGACCGCGTTGCCCGCGCGCAGGATCTCCACCGTGATCTCCGCCGCGCCCGCATCGACGGGGCCGGGCAGCTCCGCGGTGATCGAGCGCACGCGACGCGCAGGATCTCCGACGGTGTGTTCGATCGCGCGGATCAGCGAAGCGATGCAGAGGCCACCGAACGCGCCGCGCCCCTGCCGCCACCCTTCGGGGACCACCAGCGTGAATCGCCCGTCGCCGGCGGGAAGGGGCCGTGTGAGCTCGTCGAGTGATGGCATCTCGACGTTCGTATCATGCGTGCGCAGCCGGACTGTTTCGTCGCGTGCACAGGTCTTTCACGTGGGCGCGCGGTACAACGCTACATGGGAAGAATTATCGTCGAGCAGATCGTCAGCGCGGACGGCTTTGCGGAGGCCCGCAAGGGTGGGATCGACTTCTTCGACGCCGCCGGCGACTTCTCGGAGATGGAGCAGGAGCAGCTCGAGATGCTCGCGAACGTCGACGCGATCGTGCTGGGCGCGAACACGTACCGCATGTTCGCCGACTACTGGCCGCGTGCGGATGCCGAGAAGGAGCGCGTCGCCGAGCCGATCAATCGCCTGCCGAAGCATGTCTTCTCGTCGAAGCTCGAGAAGGCGCCGTGGGGCAAACGTGAAGCCGCCACGATCGAGCGGGACAGCGTACCGAGCACGATGGTCGCGCTGCGCGAGCGCTACGCGAAGGACATCATTGTCTGGGGCAGCCTCACGCTCACCGAGGCGCTGTTCGACGAGAACCTGATCGACGTGTTGCGCCTGCGTGTGGTCCCGATCCTCGTCGGCGCCGGGCGATCGATCGCGCCGCCGGATCTCGACCACACGAAACTGCAGCTCGTGGCCTCGCGCGCGTATCCACGAGGTCACGTCACGACGACGTACGCGCTGCGCTGATCTAGGGTGCCTGAATTGGTCGTGGACGCGATCGCCTCCGTGATCGTGACCGTGCACGTGAACGGGAAGTGCGCCAGGACAAGCCTGGTCGGAGAGGAAAGCATGTAGCAGCTGAAACTTCGAATAGTGACCCGGGGTGAAAATCCCACCGGCGACGACGGAGACCGCCACGCCGGAAGCGAGTCTTGCGAGGTCGTGAGCAGTACACGGGCGACCGTGGCCTCGAAGCGTAGACAGCGAGCGCGCAGGCCGCGAGATTGGGTCCCGTAAGCCCGAAGAAGCAGGTGCCGAGACTCCTTCCCGAGTCGAAGGCGACAGGATGCGACGAAGCGCGACCGGCATGGCCGAGCGCCGTGGTCTCGATCGCTGCCCCTGCCGGGATCGTAGAGCGGGGCATGTGCGCAAGGGTTACCCAGGAACCTGGGATGGAGTCTCGACGCTCTGCGTGAGCAGAACGAGACGGCAAGGGACACCGAGCCGATCGGGCGTCGAGAGGTCGGAGCGCGCAGTACGAGCGTTGACGTGAGCAAAGGAGCGCGCCGGAGAACAAACTCGTTGGAGGGAAACGATGACCGAGACACAGGGCTCGTTGGACATCTCAACCAAGCTCGAACGAATAGCGGAACTGGCGAGGAGGAAGCCGGGCGTCAGCCTTCAAACGCTGGCGCATCACATCGATGGAACTCGCCGGGCTACCCGACCGCTACCGTGGAGGTGATCGGGCCCGTTGACGGCGGCGTTACAATGGCGACGACCGCATAGTTCCGCAACGTCTCACATCCTAGTCGAGTGCCTCGATCACGATGCGACCACCCTCCTGCCGGATCGTGTAGCGGCGCACTCCGCCGAACGCCACGCCGTGGCGGCGCTCCCACGCGGTGCGCGACATCGCCTCGATCTCGCGATCGGGATCGTCAGGATAGCCGCCCATGTGGTCCTGCACCATGCGAGCGATCTGCAGCTCGCGAGAGGACATCCACCACAAGAACGGCGCGAGGATCAGCAGCTGATAACTCGGACCCGCGAGGCCGATCAGCCCGAACGCCACCGCCGCGACGCGCGCGATCTTGACGGAGATGTCCGTCGCGTCGAAGTACGAATACTTGTACGTCAGCGCTGCACGCAGGATGCGCCCACCGTCCATCGGAAGCGCCGGGATCAGGTTGAAGCCGGCGAGGACGAGGTTGATCCAGCCGATCGTCGAGATCAGCCCGCTGCCAACGAGTGCACCGACGCCCAGGCCCAGTCCCGCAAGTACGAGCGACACGGCAGGACCCGCGGCGGCGATCGCCATCTCGTGGTTCGCCTTGCGCGGCATACCGGCCATCTTCGCGGCACCGCCGAGGAAGCCGAGCTCGATGCCGAGGATGTCGACCCCGAGGCGGCGCGCGACGACCGCGTGCCCGAGCTCGTGGAGGAGCACGGACGCGAACGCGATGGAAACGACCAGAACTCCGAGGAAACCGCCGAACACGATGAACACGACGGCGAGGAGCAGCAGAAAGCTCGCGTTTAGCTCGATCGGAAACCCGAGTACTCGACCCAGGCGCCACGATGGAAGCAGTTTGAACATGCGGACACCGTGCGCACGGGGAGGGCACTACGCAATTCCCCGTCGGGGAGCAGCCCGTTCGGGCAGGCCCGACGCCTGCTCCAGGTGCGGGGAATGACGGGCTGGGTCGTGTTCACATCCCTCGAGCTCGACCGGCGCCCGCGGCAGGTGGCCAGGCCATGACGTCGAGCTCCTCGCGGTCCACGAGCTGACCGATGCGCCGTGCGAGCTCCCGACGATCTTCGGGCGCGATCCACGGGATCGACACGCGCGCGAGGTCGGTCCCATTCTTGTCCGCAAAGCGGACATAGTCTCCCCACACGGTGACGCCGAAGCGCGAGCGGACTACGAACTCGCGGGTCTTGTTCCCGTCCGGAACGACGATGCGCCCGTCGTCGTAGATCGCCATCGCGAAGCGCGCGCGATCGCGGAATAGCCGCCGCGCGTACACGACGAAGTGGTCGCCGTGATCGGCAAGCAGCACCTTGTCGAGCCCGCGCCCGATCTCGAACGCGCGGCGCACGTCGCCGGCCAGGTCCGCGACCTCGGTCTTCACGCGCTGGACGAGTCGATCGAGCGACGCGAGCGCGACGAGACCGTGCGGGGCCAGGAGGCTCACCGGGTCCACACCGAAGATGCGCCGCATGCCCGCCTTCGACGTACCGGGATCGAGCTCGATCCACACGCCGAAGTCCTCGTGAGGGACGTCGCGGGCGACGACGAGGCGCCCCCGCATCTTCACGGACGTCCTCCGGTCCTTCGCGGGCGTCTTCTTGTGGTGCTCGACGACGGTCGCGAATCTCTCGGAGATCTGGAGCGTTCGCAGCGCGACGTGCAGCTTCACCGACCGCGCGGCGAGCTCGGCGCGGAGCGTACCGTCGGCCGTCGGGGCCTCGATCGCGTCCCCGCTGTCGTCGCGATATGCCACGTGGTGAATATACCGGGGGCACCCAGGGTGTCCGCACAGAGCGACGGGGTTCCCGGGGTGTCCCCGGGTGTAGCCGACGCCACCGAGCCCCGGTATAACCCCGGCCCATGACCGCCCAGTACACGTTCGTGATGAAGGACCTGCGAAAGCTCGTCCCTCCGCAGCGCATGATCCTGAAAGGGATCCACCTGTCGTTCTATCCGGGCGCGAAGATCGGCGTTCTCGGCAACAACGGCGCGGGCAAGAGCACCTTGCTTCGCATCATGGCCGGCGTCGACAAGGAGTTCCTCGGCGAAGCGTGGCCTGCCCCGGGCCTCAGGATCGGCTACCTGCCGCAGGAGCCGCAGCTCGATTCGACGAAGAACGTGTTTCAGAATGTCGACGAGGGAGTCGCCGAAACGCGCAAGTTGCTCGCGAGGTTCGAGGAAGTCTCGATGAAGCTCGGCGAGGATCTCTCCGAGAAGGAGATGGACAAACTGCTCGCGGAGCAGGGCCGTCTCCAGGATCAGATCGAAGCGGTGAACGCGTGGGAGCTCGATCACCAGGTCGAGATGGCGATGGACGCGCTGCGCTGCCCCCCGGGCGACGCCGACGTCAACGTGATCTCCGGTGGCGAGCGCCGCCGCGTCGCGCTGTGCCGGCTCCTGCTGAGCAAGCCCGACATGCTGCTCCTCGACGAGCCCACGAACCACCTCGACGCCGAGTCCGTCGCGTGGCTCGAGCGCATGCTCGAGGAGTTCAAGGGCACGGTCGTCGCCATCACGCACGATCGCTACTTCCTCGACAACGTCGCGAAGTGGATCCTCGAGCTCGATCGCGGCGAGGGCCACCCGTTCGAGGGCAACTACTCCGGCTGGCTCGAGCTGAAGGCGAAGCGCCTCAAGGACGAAGAGCGCCAGGCCGACGCGCGCCAGAAGATGCTCGCGCGCGAGCTCGAGTGGGTGCGCCTGTCGCCGAAGGCTCGTCAGGCCAAGAGCAAGGCGCGCCTCAACCGCTACGACGAGATGGTGGCGGAGGCCGAGAGGGAGAAGCGAGATCCGGCGCTCGAGATCGTGGTGCCGCCCGGCCCGCGCCTCGGTGGCGAGGTCGTCGTGTTCGAGGGTGTCTCCAAGTCGTTCGGCGATCGCATGCTGATCGACAACCTGACGTTCGCTCTCCCTCGCGGCGGCATCGTCGGTGTCATCGGTCCCAACGGCGCGGGCAAGACCACGCTGTTCCGCATGATCATGGGTGTCGAGAAGCCCGACAAGGGCAAGATCAAGATCGGCGACACCGTCAAGCTCGGGTACGTCGACCAGTCCCGTGACGCGCTCGCCGACGACAAGACGATCTACGACGAGATCAGCGAGGGCTCGGAGACGATGTCGATCGGCGCGACCTCGATCAACACGCGCTCGTACGTTTCGTCGTTTAACTTCAAGGGGCAGGACCAACAGAAGAAGGTCGGCATCCTCTCCGGCGGTGAGCGCAACCGCGTGCACCTGGCGAAGATGATCAAGCGCGGCGGAAACCTCTTGCTGCTCGACGAGCCGTCCAACGATCTCGATGTCGACACGCTGCGCGCGCTCGAGGACGGTCTCCTCAAGTTTCCGGGTTGCGCGGTCGTGATCTCGCACGATCGATGGTTCCTCGATCGCATCGCGACGCATATCCTCGCGTTCGAGGGCGACTCCCACGTCGAGTGGTTCGAGGGCAACTTCCAGGACTACGAAGCCGACCGCAAGCGCCGCTTCGGCGACGACGCCGACCAGCCGCACCGCATCAAGTACAAGCCGATCACGCGCTAGCTCCAACTCACGGGCGCGGCGTCGGAGGCGGGTGCTCGTGCGAGTGATGTGTCTGATGTGCGTGGAGCCGGACCTCCGCGACGAGGGGACGGTGATCGCTCGCACGTCGCGCGAGCTCGGAGTTGCAGCGCGCGAGCTTCATGAAGTCGACGGCGCCGCGGACGAAGATCGCGTCGAGCGCGCGAACGGGGCCCCACGCCGGGAACGTCAGCGGGCGCTTGTCGATACCGCGGAAGCCCGAAGGCGCGAGCAGCTGACCGAGCCCGCCGTACACGTCGTTGAGATCGCCCCCGACGATGACCGGAGTGTCGTGGTGCAGGTGGGAGAACGGATGCGAATCGAGGAACTTCTGGAGCTGGATCTTGCGCTCGAAGCCGGCGAGGCCGAGGTGCATGTTGAACACGTGCACCGTGCGATCGACATCGTCGTGACGGACGCGCAGCACGCCGTGCAGCACGCTGCGCTTCTTCTTGAAGCGGATCGACAGATCGATGTTCGACGTCTCGATCAGCGGATAGCGCGACAGGATCGCGTTGCCGTATTGACCTCCGCCGCGCACGTCGACGTTCGGGAACCAACTGAAGTACTTCATGCCGATCTTGTCGGCGAGAATCTCGGCCTGTCTGTCGCCGTTCGAGCGAGTCACGCCCGCGTCGACCTCCTGCAACATCAGGACGTCGGCGTCCTGGTTTCGGATGACCTCGACGATCCGATCGGGCTGGTACTTCCGATCGACTCCGCCGATGCACTTGTGGATGTTGTACGAGAGGACCTTCAGCTTCACGACGCCGCAGCTCCCGCCTCGGGTGCAAGTCGCGCGACGACCACGGTCTCGTCGTCGGCGAGCGGACGGCCTGCGCGATGGGCAGCAATTCCCGACTGCACGACGGCGTGCACGGCGTTCGGCGCGAGGCGCGTGCGATCGAGTCGCTTGAGCAGGTGCTGGAGGCGGCGGTCGCCAAAGGGGGCTCCCGCGGGATCCTGCGCGTCGATCACACCATCGGTATACCAGACGAGTAAATCACCTGCCTGGATCTGACGCTGCTGGACCTTCGGCGCGACCGAGAGGTTCCCTCCGAGCGGGTTGCCGCGACCGACGAGTGCGTGAAGCTCGATCGTCTTGTCGGCCGGACGACACAGATACGGTGTGGTGTGACCGCACGAGACGAACCTCACCTCTTGCGCCTTCGGATCGAGGATCGCCGCGAAGCAGGTCATCGCGAGCGCACCACCGCCGACGCGCCGCACGGCGGCGTCGAGCGCGACGATCAGCTCTCGTAGATCGACGCTGGTCGCGTTGGCGCGCACGACGACGTCGCACGCTCCGATCGCGGCGGCCGTGACCATCGCGCTCGCGACGCCGTGACCGGTGACGTCGCCGATCGCCACGAGCACACGGCCCTCACCGAGCGGGTAGACCTGCCAGAAATCACCGGCGCACCGTGTCGCGGGCTGCCACGAACCGACGACGGTGATCGGTCCGAACACGTGGGGTCCCTTGCCGGGGAGTAGCTCGCCTTGCACGGTGGCCGCGAGCTCGACCTCGCGCGCGAGGCTCGCACGCTCGGCGGCGCGGCGGGCCATGCGCGCATGGAGCAGTGCCTCCGCGAGTCGTTCACCTCCGCGCTCGAGGAAGTCGAGCGGGCGCCCGCGCAGGCGGCCCGCCGACGACGGCACGACGACGAGCGCGATCAGCTCGTCGGCGCTCGTGACCGGGACGATGGCGCGCGCTTCGTTGCGCTCGAACAGCTGCATCGCGAGATCGCGAAGGTCCGCGGGTACGGGGTCCAGATCGTCGGCGAACAGCGCGCCGCGGTGGTCCGGTGCACCGCGTTCCGAGAGCCACGCGACGAGCAGCGGATCCGGCGCGAGCTCGTCAGTGACGTTCTCGCCGGTCTCGCGTGTCCAGCCCCAGTCCTCCTCGGCGGCGAGCAAGATCTTCGTGCGCACGCCGATGCCGAGCTCGATGATGTCGATCGCGAGCCGCGCGATGTGGGGTGCGGCCGTCTCCCTTCGCGCGCGACCCACGAGCTGTGCGAGGAGACGTTCGAGCGGGCCATCGCCGAGCCGTCCTCCGCGCTGGACGAGCGAGATGGTCGCCACCGAAGCCCGGACCGCGCCGAGCGTCATCACGAGTGCGAGCGTGACGACCCACCACGGGGGATCCCCGACGCCCGACGAGCTCCCCACGAGCGTGAGCACGATCCACCCGAGGAGGATCCCCGACGCGAAGAACGCGACGAGCAGCGGCGCGGTCGTATCGACCGCGCGAACGCGGAGCAGATCTTCGAACACGAGCGCGCGCACGATCAGCAAGCTCCCGATTCCCGAGAGCAACCAGCCGAGCGGAACAATCGGCGCGCCGTACGCGAGTGCGACATCGACGAGGCCGGAGTACGTGACCGTGTTCGCGACCAGCGTGGCCCGGAGCTGCCGTCGCTCGACGGTGGGACGCCCGAACACCGCCGAGCGCCCGAGGAAGTAGAACCCGGGAGCGGACAGGAGGAACGTGTGCAATACGGCGACCCACGCCCAGCTCCCGGCGGTGGGGTACCAGTACCCGTTCATCCAGGTGACCCCGGAGATGGTCAGGTTGGTCGTGCTACTCACGACGACCCACACCGCCGCCTGCGCGACGCACGCCGCGATCAGCCAGCGGTACCGGGTGAACCGGCGCAGCAGTGACAGCTGGAATGCCGTCCCCGTTGCGGCGGCCATGGGGATGAAGGACACCGCGACCTGGAACAGCTTTTCGGCGACACGTCCGTCGGTGATCGACGGTGAAAGCATCATCACGATCGCGTAGGGCAGGAGTGCCAGGCAGTGGCCGAGGAGCCACAGACGCAGCATCGGTGATCCGCGCATCACGGCCGCGTATGCGATCACGATGAGCATCGCGACGGGCGCGAGCGCGAACGGCAGCGACAAAAGGTGCGCCTCGTAACTCGCGCTCGACCACAGCTCCTGCATCTGCGGGCGGACTGTAACTCGGGTATGCTCGACGCGTGGCGGATCCACGCAACCCCTCGGGCCGACGACCGCCCGCGTTGCCTCTTCCTCCGCCTGTCGACGACGATCCGCCGACCGCGAACGCCGCGCCGCTGCGCCGTCGCCCGCCGACCAAGGACGTGACGACCGAGCTCCCGCGTTTGCCCGAGGTGAGCCTCATGAGCGACGAGTCGAGCGAGGTGCGCATCGATCACCGTGCGCTCGCTCCCAATCGACGTTCGCTCTCGGGCGCGCGCTCGATGCCCGCGGCGCCTGCGACGCTCGGCAATCGCCCGCACGTCGTAGATCCGCGCCGCGCCGCTCGCCCGACGGCTCCCGACAAGCCGATCGCGAAGGCGCAGGCGCAACAGCCCGGGCCGCAGCAGCCGCCGGCGAAGTTCATCGCCGCGAACACGCTCACGCCCGCACCACCGGCGCGCAGCGCGATGCAGCGCGTGCACACGGCGCAGCATAGCTCGCTGATCGGCGGTCGCTACCAGATCGTCCAGCGCATCGGCCAGGGTGGGATGGGCAAGGTCTACAAGGTCACGCACACGCACCTGTCGCGTACGTTCGCGCTGAAGATCATCTCGAACACCGTCGCGGAGACCGACGAGGCGCGCGAGCTGTTCTATCGCGAGGCACGTTTCGCGTCGGCAATGGCGCATCCCGGCATCACGTCCGTCGTCGATTTCGGCGAGGACGAGAAGGTCGGCATGTTTATGGTCATGGAGTTCGTCGACGGCGAACCCCTAAATCGCATCCTGTTCCGCGAGAAGCGGATATCGCCGAAGAAGGCGTGCGAGATCGTGCTGCAGGTCGCCGAGGCGCTGCACTACATCCACAAGCAGAACGTCGTCCACTGCGACATCAAGACCGAGAACATCCTGATCTCCGAGGAGGATCTCGAGGGAAAACGCACGCGTCGCGTCGCGAAGCTCCTCGACTTCGGCCTCGCGCGCTCGCTCACCGCATCGCGCGCGTCGACCTCGCTGTCGGGCACGCCGCACTACGTCGCGCCCGAGCGCATTCGTGGCGAGCCCGCGTCGCCGGCGTCGGACGTGTACGGCGTGGGCATCCTCCTCTACGAGCTGATCTGCGGCGCGGTGCCGTGGGACGGCCCCGTGCAGAAGATTCTCGCCGGCCACCTCGACGAGAAGCCGAAGCCGCCGTCGCAGATCGTCGAGGGACTCGATCCCGCGCTCGAGACGCTGATCCTGCACGCCCTCGAGAAGCGGCCCGCGAATCGCCACAAGGACATGGCGGCGTTCATCTACGAGCTCCGGACCGTCATGGACATGATGGGGTTCGGAGCCCGCCGCGCACGTGGTGAGCCGAAGCGTGTCGTCATCGAGCAGCGCACCACCACGTCGCGCGACGAGTTCGCGCGCGTCGCGTTCGATGCGTGCCGGCTGCCTCTCGCGCTGCTCGGCGCCAACGGCGTTATCATCTGCGCGAACCAGGCGTTCGCGAAGTTCGTGATGGGCGTCTCGGTCGAGGTCGAGGGCTTGCCGGTCAAGTCGACGGCGCTTGCGAACGCGTGGAGCACCGCCGAGCAGGACATCCGGCGCACGATCGGCGGGCAGCTCATCCGCCGCATCATCGAGATCGATGTCGCGGAGGGTGAGGTCCGTCGCCTTTTGCTGTGGCTCGACTCCGTGAGCGCCGATCAGGTGCTGCTCGGCGTGCAGCCGCTCGATCTATAGAGGACCAGGGTGCCGGCGCACTCGTCGACGCAGCTCGCCACCGAGCGATGACGCTACGTTGTGGCGGTCTTGTAGCGCGCGACTTGGTGTACGTTCCGACCCGCTCTGGAGGAAACGATGAAGATCTCGAAGCTCCTAGTCGCCGCGACGCTACTCGCGGCCAGTGTGGCGACCGCCGATCAAGCGGCGATGCTACGCCCCAATGCACCGGTCGCAGCCGACCCGAAGATCGAGTTCGTGAAGTACACGCTTCCGAACGGTCTCGAGGTCATCCTCTCGCCCGACAAGAGCGTGCCGCTCGTCGCGGTGAACATCTGGTACCACGTCGGTAGTGGCAACGAGAGCTACGGCAAGAGCGGCTTCGCGCACCTGTTCGAGCACATGTTGTTCCAGGGGTCGAAGCACGTCGGCGTCGACAATCACTTCGACATCCTGAAGAAGATCGGCGCCGACGGCGTGAACGGCACCACGAACCCGGATCGCACGAACTACTTCGAGATCGTGCCGAGCAATCAGCTCGAGACCGCGCTGTGGCTCGAGAGCGATCGTATGGGCTACACGCTCGATCCGCCCGCGTCGGTGAAGGACCCGTCGAACCACTTCAAGACGAGCCTCGACAACCAGATCGACGTCGTTCGCAACGAGCGGCGCCAGCGCTACGACAACGTCCCGTACGGCAAGGCGCGCTTCGCGACGTCCCTCGGGATGTATCCCGAGGGGCATCCGTACCGTCACCTCACGATCGGCAAACACGAGGACCTCACGAGTGCGTCGACCGAAGACGTGAAGAACTTCTTCAAGACGTGGTACGTGCCCGCGAACGCGACGCTGACGCTCGTCGGCGACTTCGATCTCGAGGAGGGCAAGAAGCTGGTCGAGAAGTGGTTCGGCAAGTTCCCGAAGAGCACGCGCCCGCCGGTGGTTGCGGCGCCGACGCCGACGATCAAGAGCAAGGAGGTCAGCGTCGATGACGAGTTCGCGAAGCTGCGCCAGGTGCAGTTCGTGTGGCACTCGCCCGCCGTCTACGCAGAGGGTGACGCGGAGCTCGACATCGTGGCGAACGCGCTGACCCGCGAAGGACCGGGCCGCCTGTACAAGGCGCTCGTGTATTCGAACAAGGCACAGAGCGCGTTCGCGTCGCAGTTCGGCAGCGGCTTCTCCGGCTCGTTCGCGATCACGGTGACGCTGAAGAGCGACTCGAATCTCGACGAGATCAAGAAGATCGTGATGGAAGAGATCGCGAAGATCACGAAGACGCCGCTCGACGCGAAGGAGATCTCGCGTGTGATCGTTGCGAACGAGTCGTCGGCGATCCGCGGACTCGAGACGCAGATGGGACGCGCGCAGGTGCTGCAGCAGTACAACCACTACCTCGGCGATCCCAATCGGATCTCGTGGGACCTCGATCGGTACCGCAAGACCGACGCGCAGAAGATCCGCGCGACGGCGGCGAAGTACCTCCGCGCGGACAACGTGCTGACCGTGATCACCAACCCCGTCAAGAGCGACAAGGGAGCGAAGTGATGAAGCGCTACATCTACATGGTCGCGGTTCTCGCCGCGTGCAAGACGGCCCCGGTCGCGCCGCCCGAGCCGCCGAAGGACGAGCCGGTCGATCCGTTGCCCCAGCCCGACACGGCGAAGCCGTCCGTGCCCGACTCGAAGGACGAGGTGATCCAGGTGACGCAGACCGCGCAGCCTCAGCCGTTGCAGTTTCCCGAGGAGGAGTTCCGCGCGACCCAGCCCACCGCTGGTGCGCCGCGTCCGTTCCGCTTGCCGGTGATGAAGCCGTTCACGCTCAAGAACGGCATCAAGGTGTTCCTCGTCGAGCAACACACGCTGCCGATCGTGTCGGTCGACCTGAACTTCGAGGGCGGATCGACGATCGACCCGAAGGGGAAGGAGGGCCTCGCGAGCGTCTGTATGTCGATGCTCACCGAGGGCACCGAGTCGCTGGACAAGATCCAGTTCTCCGAGGCGCTCGGCGACATCGCGTCGGGCGTTAGCTCGTACGCGGGCGACGACACGCACGGCGTCACGTTCAACACGTTGACGAAGCACCTCGACGCGACGTTCGCGCTGTTCTCGGACTCGATCCTCAAGCCGGGCTTTCGCCAGTCCGACTTCGACCGCATGGTCAGCCGCCGCATCGAGGCGGTGAAGCAGTCGAAGGGCAACCCGGCCTCGGTCGCCGGTCGCGTCAGCGGCGCGGTGCTGTACGGCCTCGACCACCCGTATGGCGCGCTCAACACCGAAGAGTCGCTGCGAGCGCTCCAGCTCGACGACTGCAAGGCGCTCGCAAAGAAGTGGCTCGCACCGGGCGGTGCGAAGCTGTTCGTCGTCGGTGATCTGACCGAGAAGCAGGTACGCGACTACTTCGACGGCCCGCTACTCGCGGCGTGGAAGGGCAAGACCCCGGCGGCCCCGAAGCTGGCCGCACCGAAGGGTCCGAAGGGCCGCATCTTCTTTGTCAACGTTCCGGGCGCGGCGCAGTCGCAGGTGTCGATGATGCACTTCGGTCCCAAGCGCACCGCACCGGACTACTTCGCGAACTCGATGATGGCGGCCGTGTTCGGCGGCGGATTCTCGAGCCGCATCAACATGAACCTGCGCGAGGACAAGGGCTACTCGTACGGTGCGCGCGGGGGATTCTCGTACTCGAAGCAGTACGGAATGTTCAACGCGAGCGCGTCGGTGCGCACGGACTCGACGTACCAGACGCTGCTCGAGATCGATCGCGAGGTGAAGGATCTCGTGAAGGCGGCGCGACCGATCGTCGCCGACGAGCTCGAGCGCGAGAAACAGGGCGCCATCCTAGGTCTGCCGGGTCGGTTCTCGACGGGGCAGGCGGCGCTCGGCCAGTACCGGGGCCTTGTCTACTTCGGTCTGCCGATGAACTACTACAACACGTTCGTCGACAAGGTCGGCAAGGTCAACGAGGCGCAGGTAAAGGCGTCCGCGCAGAAGCAGCTGAGGCCTGCGAACGCGGTCTACCTCGTGGTGGGTGATGGGAACGCCAAGGTGATCGTCCGGAACCCGGAGACGAAGAAGGACGAGCCGTTTCAGAAGGACAGCAAGCAGCTCACGTTGCGCGAGGCGCTGACCGACCTGGCAGTACGCGGGGATGTAGGGGCTGGTGGGCTCGTCGAGCTCGATCCCGACGGCCAGCCGGTCGCCACCAAGTAGCTACCCCAGCGCTAGCTCGGGAGTCACCTCCGAGCCTTCGGCGACAGCCGACTCACTCTACGTGAGCAGCTGTATTACGTGGGGTCGTTCAACCCCGACGTTATTGACGTCTCGCCCTTCGGGCGAGCCCGTCCGCTTCGCGTCCGGTCACCACTTCGTGGTGGCGTCAATTCGATCGGTTTCGACGGCCGCGTTGATGATGGTCAGCGCGACCGCACTCGCGCAGTCCCCGTCGCGCGACGGCGTTGTCGTCGAGACGACACGTGCGGCGCCGATCGTCGCCATCGTCGAGCAAACCGCGACGCTCGTCCAGGGCACGTCGGAGCGTGGCGCTGCCGTCACGACCGTGCAGCACTCGTCCGAGGTCGCCGCGTTCCGCTTCCCCGCCACGCTCGGGCACGTCCGTGGCTTTGCCACCAATCAGATCTCGCAACATGCCTCGTACGCGGACCACCCCGCGCTGTTCGACACCGCGTCGATGATCCCGCCCGTCAGCTACACCGGTTGCGGTCGCTTTGACTCGTCGTGCCGCTCGGTGTTTACGACCGTCGCACCGGGCAGTCGGCCCGCACGCGTGCTGCTCGAGGAGAAGTCGCTGTCGTCGGTGGGACCGATGCTCGCGAGCGGCGCCGCGCTGTCGACTGCCGACCAGCGCGTGATCATGCAGCGCGTTCTCGCAGGTCGCGAGGTCGCACCGGGCAAGTTCGTTCCCGCGCTCGGTGGCGTCGATCGCTCGTCGGTCGCCGTGATCCCGACGAGCCCGATGACGGGCGTCGAGCGCCCGACGATGATCTACGTCGGCGCGAGTGACGGGATGCTCCACGCGTTCTGTGGGAGCGTGAAGGCGGGGAGCTGCGATCGCGTCGGTCGCGAGCTGTGGGCCTATATCCCGCGCACGTCGCTCGGCGCGCTGCGTACCCACACCGCAACCGTCGATGGTTCGCCGCACGTCGTCGAGGTCATGGGTGACTTCGCGAGCGCCGGCCGTCGCTCGTTGCACACGATCCTCCTGTTCTCGACGGGATCGAGTGGTTCGGTGTACGCGCTCGACATCACGAACCCGGCGAACCCGACGGTCGCGTGGGAATACGTTTCGCGCGACATCGCCGGTACGTCGATCGCCACCGGCCGCGTTCAGCTGATGACGGGCCCGAAGTACTTCGCGTACGTTCCGACGAGCGCGGGGATCACCGCCCTCGATATCGAGACCGGTCGCGTCGCGTGGACGATCACCGAGCAAGGTGTCGGCGGCGTGGCCGTCACCGTCAAGAAGGGCCAGGTCGAGGAGCTGGTGTTCGGCACCGCGCGCGGCGAGCTGTGGGTCGTCGATGCGATGACCGGTGCGAATCGCCGCAAGGGTCCGGCCTTCCGCTTCTCCCAGCCGGGCCATCCGTTCGCGTCCGCGCCGGCGATCTACACGAACGCCGATGGCGAGACCTACGCGCTCGCGGTGTCGGGGGCCCCGAAGGCCGATCGGACCCAGTACGCGATCGCGATCTCGCTGACCGCCCGCCCGAACCCGTCGCCGCTCGACGAAGAGAGTGCCGACTCGACCCGCCTACCCATCGTGTTGGCGTTCGACGAACGCACCAGCTCGCGCGCCCTCGTTGTCGGCAACCAGGGCGTCGGATCCCCCGCTGTGGTGTTCGCAACGGCGTCCAAGGCGTACCGCGTGTCGTTCGTCACCAACACGATCGCCACCGCGGACATCCCCGAAGGTGCCCAGCTTTCTGCGACGAGTACCGGACTCTTCGCAACCGGCCTTACGTCGTTCGGGCGGGTCGAGCTCGCGATGACCGACCGCGCTGCCCACACCGTCTCCAGCGTCCCCTCGGATGATGATTCGTCGTGGTACTGACCGCGTGTAGGCCGCGGTAGTTCGACTTCGATAACCGATCGATAGCTCTCGGTTCGTTGCGGCCGGTGCTACCATGGGTTCGCTCTTTGGCCAGCTGTTCGTGGCGGAGAGAGACCATGCGCAAACCACGTCGGGGATTCACGCTGATCGAGATGATGATCGTGGTCGCGGTCATCGCGATCCTCGCGATCGTCGTAGTCCCGACGTTCTTTCGCGACAGCAACAAGACGAGGTCGATCAGCGAGGTGACTCCGATGTTCACCGAGCTGTCGAACAAGCTCGAACAGTACAAGTCGGAGACCGGCCGATACGTGAACGGAGGGACGCTGGATAACTCGTCGCCCGTCGTGTGCCCGTCGGCGCCGAACAAGAACGGCGTTCCCGCGGCGGCCACCTGCGCGACAGTAGGAACCGCGTGGGCCGAGCTTCGCGTCGCGCCGCCGCAGACGAACGTCCGGTGCTCGTACGAGATCCAGGTCGGCGATATCGGCGAAGGCTATCAAGGCACCGTCCCATCGGGCATCACGTTCACGGCGCCGGCCACGATCGGATGGTGGACGCTGCTCGCCACGTGCGATGCCGACGGCGAAGGGTCCGGGTCGACAAACGGCAAGTTCTTCATGTCCAGCGTGGATGCCACCCTCCAGAAGGTGAACGACGCGTACTGATGCAGCGCCATCGTTCATATCGGGGCTTCACGCTCGTCGAGATGATGGTCGTCATCGCGATCATCGCGATCCTCGCCGGACTCTTGATCTCCACGTCGAGCCGTCCGGTCGGGGCGAATGCGCGCACCGTGTCGGAGACGATCGTCTCGACGCTCGGCTTCGCGAAGCTGCGCGCGGGCGCGACGCGGCGCGTGCACACGGTACAGTTCACTCCGAACCAGCTCGCGGTGTACGCGTGCGCGAACACCGGGCTCGTGTGCACGGCGCCCCCCGGCGATCTGATCCAGCAGGTTCGCGTTCCGAACGGCGTGAAGGTCTACGACACGTCCACGGCACTGTACCCGACGGGTGGTGGCTCGGCCGTCGAGGACACCGCACTCAACACCGCGATCGCGATTCGCCCCGACGGTCAGTCGACCGCGATGACCATCTTCCTCACCGACGGCAGGGATCCGTGGCGCGTGCTTGTCTATCGCGTCACGGGCGGCGCCTATGCGCGGCGAGGCTGGTAACGGAGGTACACCATGAAGCAACTGTCCAAGCTCATCGGCATCGGCACCTTCGCGCTCCTGGGAACGTTGGTGACACCCGCAAGCGCCAACACGAAGGACTTTCCGGCGGGGTCGCTCATCATCCCGGCCACGTCGACGTACCAGACCGACTGCGGCTCTGTGTCGATGTACGGCCTCGTCTACAACATCCTGCGCGCCAACGCGTGGCTCGACGCGGACCCCGGCTATGGGCCGATCGAGATCTACTACTCGTACAACACGACCAAGGCGTCGCCGAATCGCTGCACGCCGACGAATCTGCACACCGCGCCATCCGCGGATGCTTCGTGGGTAGATGGCTGTGACTTCTCGATCAGCGACAGCGCGGGCGCGACCAACATCGTGTCGCTGGTCAACAACAAGGTCGCGAACGCCGATGCCGTCATCACGACGATCAACACGAACGGCAAGTCGAACGTCTATCCGACGTACAACCTCGCCCAGCCGATCACGTCCGCGGCGGGCGTGACGACGGTGCGCTACGCGGGCGGTTCGTTCATCATCGACGCGTCGGACGCGGCGACGTTCATCGGCCTCGTACGCGGCTCGATCCCGGCGCGCGACAACGGCGTCCTCATTAACTACGCCCCGTGGCGCTTGTCAGACGGCAGCGGCAACCCCACCGCGTGCGTGTTCAACACCGCGTGGGGATCGTCGACGCAGGGCGGCTGGGTCAACATCCACCGCTCGCTCGTCGGCTTCACGGCGCCTGTCCCCAAGCTGTTCAACGCAAACCCACCGCGCCTCGCGCTCCTCGCCCTCGACACCGGCGCGGACAGCATCGGAACCGGTACGATCTCGAACAACATCTTGCAGGGCTATCTGAGCCGCGCGGGACTGACGTTCTCGGGTTCGAACGGCTGCCCGGCCGGCAGCCCGCACAGCTCGAACCTAACGATCTGCCCGAGCGGCGGTACGAGCGGCGAGATTTTCGACACGTTTGACTTTGCGGACATCCACACCGATCGTCTCGACAGCACGAAATACAAGATGTTCTGGGCACCGCATTGGGAGCTCTCTACCAATACCGGCAACGCGGATGAGAAGGTCGTGGTCGGAAAGATCGCCGCCTTCCTCGAGGGCACCACGGGCGTCATGGCCGAGTGTGCGTCGATCGAGACGTTCGATGGGTCGCAGAATCGCCGTGCCGATTCGGCCGCTGCGACCCGCGCGAAGTTCCAGACGTGTCGCGACAACGGCAGCGGGGCGTGTTCGACGGTCACGATCCCCCAGCGTGGCTTCGACGTGAACTCGGGAGGCGGTTACGATCCGGATCCGGGTGGCGTGCTCCGCAACTGCACGGATGTCAACATGTCCGGTGGCAGCAACTGCTTCTACATGTCCTATCCATCGGACCCGTTCGTCCAGATCGGTGACTACCGCTGGTTCGCGGACACCGGCGTCGTCGCGGACTTCCTACCGCGCGACGCGACCACCCCCCCCAACATCTACAAGCCCGGGGTGTTGCCGCTGATCTCGGGTGTGACGAACCTCGACGTCTCGCAGCTTTCGACACCGGCGGCGGCACGCGCGAGCGGCCTCCTGACGGGCGACTACGTGTCGCGCAATCAGAAGGACGATGCCGCGACCAAGGGCAACATCCTCTACCTCGGCGGTCATGACCTGACCGAGTCGGTAGCGGGGACCAAGGTCGCGCTCCAGACGCTGCTCCAGCTCGGCACGCCCGAGGTGACGTCGTTCACGACCGAGATCTCGCGAGCGACACCGATTCTCGCGCTCCTCGGAACGGGACAGTCACTCGTGCAGGGTACGTACGAGTCCGTGCAGCCGTTCGCCGGCACGCCGAAGACGCTGGTCAACGATACACAGGCGGACGGGTTCGAGTTCCCGTTCGTGGTCGGTCACCTCCGCGGCTACACGAACGTCACGACCACCGCCACGTCGTTCGAGACTCTCGGTGCCACGGGCTGGGACGCGACGACGCTGATCCCCACCGCGACCTACGCGGGCTGCAGCGCGTCGTTCACCACGTCGTGTCGCACCGTGTTCACGAACCTCGACGCGAACTGCAACAAGAACGGCACGCCGTGCACCAAGACGATCATGGCGGACGGCACCTCGGACGAGATCGGCACCTTCATCAACACGAGCCTCAACGCCACATCGCACACCAAGCTCGTCCGGCGCATCCTCGAGGGCATCCCGGACTCGACGGTGCCGAACCTGTACAAGGCTCGTCTCGGCGGCATCGATCGCTCGACGGTCGCCGTCATCCCGCAGAGCTCGCTCGCCGGCGTCGGCGCACGCCCGACAATGATCTACGTCGGAGCGAGCGACGGCATGATCCACGCGATCTGTGGCGAGGCGAGCGTTGCACCGTGCGACGTCGTCGGGCGCGAGCTATGGGCGTTCATGCCACGCAATCAGCTCAAGGCGGTCCCCACCAACGAGACGCGGATCGACGGTTCTGTGCGCGTGCAGGACATTTACGGCGACTTCGACGGAACCGGGAAGTCGTATCGCACGGTGCTCGTGTTCCAGTCGGCCCCGTCGCTGGCGACGGCGACGCCCGCGGTCTATGCCCTCGACGTGACGGCCCCGGGTTCACCAGAGCTTCTCTGGGAGCACGAGACCACCGGCAAGGGCCTCGCTGTCACGATGGGACAGATCGACTCGAACGTGAACGCGGCCTTCATCCAGACGAACATGGGCGCGACGGCAGGCACCGAGGTCCGAGCGATCGACATCGAGAACGGCACCGCGATCTGGACCCGGCAGTTCGCGATGCCCGCGGCGCGCACCGCATCCCGGGAGGTTCCGGCCAGCGGCATCCCGGGCGGCGCGGTCGCTGTCGATCTCACCGACAGCGGTCGCATGACCGACGTCGTCTTCGGCACGCTGTACGGTCAGATCTTCCGTCTGAACGCACTCGACGGCACGAACCCGTACGAACCCGATCCGCTATTTCAGTTCACGGCAGACCTCAAGCCGTTCGGCGCGGCGCCGGCGCTGTTCTCGAGCGGGCAGATCTACGCCGTCATCGCGTCGGGTGGCTACCTCGACTACGACACGGACGCCGAGCCGTTGTGGACGAGCAGCAGCACGATGCAACAGGCCGTCGCGGTGGCGATCGATACACCGCCCGCCAGCGTGGTTCTCGACGAGACGACCACGCCGAGCGCGAACGGTCTCCGGTTCGTGTACGACCTGACGGCGGGCCAGCTCGGCTATTCGCAGGCGCAGGTCATCGGCGACCAGATCTTCCTCACGACCGACAGCACTGACGTGAATGCGACGTCGTACGGCACCGGAGGTGACACCGGTCGGTTGCACCGGATCGATCTCGCGGGCGCGAACCCGAGTGTCGTCGCGATCATGGGCGGAGCGGCGAGCGTCGGCCGGAGCAACACCACGGTCTACGCCGCGAGCGGCGACAAGGCGCAGCAAGTGTCGTTGAGCGCCGCGTCTGCGGATCCCACGGAAGGTATCAACGGTGGCGCACAATCGAAGGTGACGCGCCGCCTGTGGCTGCGCACGCTATGACTAGGAAGCACCGAACACATCGTTCCCGTGCGCGTCGCAAACGCGCGGGCTTCACCATGATCGAGGTCATGGTGGCGTTGCTCCTCACCGCCATCGCGGCGTCGGGAATCATCGCGCTGTTCATGGTGCAGACTCGGTCGGCTGGATACTCGCGCCACGCGACGGAAGCCACGATCCTCGCCCAGGATGAGATGGAGCGCCTCCGCGCGATGAACATCAACGGGGGGAGCAACTCGACCTCCGGCATCAACGAGCTCGGCCAATCAGGTGGGATCTTCACGCGGTCGTGGGAGATCACGGCCGGTGGCGCCGGCTCCCACGTCGACGTCACGGTCACCGTGTCGTGGAACGAGGACGGCAACGCGACGCCTCGTTCGGTCACCCTCGTGTCGAGGAAGACCCCGTGAGGCATCACCGTTCGACCCGAGTCGTCGCTCGCCGCCGGCGAGGGCGCGGCTTCACGCTCGTCGAGCTCATGGTCTCGCTCGTGATGTTCTCCTTCGCGATCGCGGGCGTGCTGGCCGTCGCCGTCTCGATGGCAAATGGATTCCGCGAGCAGCGCGCGGGTGTTGGCACCGAGGGCGCTGCGCGTGCCGCGATGGAGTTTCTGAGCGACGCGATCCGTGGCTCGAGCCCCGGCATCGAAAGCGGTGTGATCTGGCCGATGGACGAGGAGAACTGTCAGGATCCCGGTGTAGATCTGGCCTTTCGGGCGACGATGGGCAACGCCAGCGCGGCGGACTCGTTGACGATCACGTTTGCGTACGGCTCGGTGGTCACCACCGCTCTCTCGACCTACGACCCATTGGCGGCCGGCGCCATCACGGTCGAGGACGTGTCCCAGTTCCAGAACGGCGACTTCGTGGTGGTCACCAACTTCGCGAGCGCTGTGCTGCTCAAGGTCAATGTCGCCGGCAACACGCTCACGCACGGGCCCCCCGCGTCCGGATGTACGCCCACGTTTCCGAGCCCCCTCGGGCAAGGATCACTCGTGATCCGCGCACTGCGGGCACGCTTCTTCATTCAGGACCTGGACGGCATTCCGACGCTCTGGATGGATCCGGATCCGAACCCGGCCGTGGTCAACGACGCGGAGCCGCTCGCGGAAGGGATCGAAGATCTGCAGGTCGTGCTTGGCATCGACGGAGGGACCGACGGGCTCGGCGCCGAGGACACGACGACGGCCGGCGGAGATGAGTGGTGGGGGAACGTCGCCGGTGAGACCGTTCCCACTCCCACAGCGCCGGCGGCGTTCCTACTTCGCGCCGTCCGTCTCTCCCTCGTCTCTCGCGCGATCGTGCCAGTATCGGGTACGGCGGCATACTTCCGCCCCGCCCTCGAAGACCGCAACGGTGGCACCACGGACAACTTTCGCCGGCGTGTCCTCACGTCGATGATCGAGGTCCGCAACATGCTGGGGTCCCAATGATGATGCGTCGACGACGGCGGACACGGCAGGCACGGCGCGGGAGCGCCATGCTTGTCACGCTCATTATCATCGGGGCGCTGCTCGCCGGCGCCGGCGTGTTGCTCTCGGTGCAGATGGCGTCCAACCGCTCCTCGGACCTCACACGGTCGGGCATGACCGCGCTGTATTGCGCCGAGGCGGGGCTCGCCGCCGCACGCCAGGTTGTCGCCGAGAACTACGTCTTCTGGAAACAGGACCTCTGTGACACGACGCCGTGCACCGAGCCGACGTGGATGGCCACTGGCATCGACGTGAAGACGTTCCCGAAGGAGCACGACCTCGACGGTGACGGCTTGGCGGATTTCACCGTGTGGCTGCGAGACAATTACGACGAGTTCACCACGAACGATCCCGCCGTGGACTCTGATCTCCGAATCTACATCGTGTCGAAGTGCATCAAGTACCCCGACACACCGAAGCAGGTCGAGGAGCTTGTCGTGTTCGAGGGCGGCATCGAGTGCTATCCGTGGCAGTGGGGTGGTTGTACCGGCGGCGGGCAGTAGCCGGCAGTCGATCACGCGACGCCGCGATCCATTCGTCGTCGCGAAGCGACCAGATCCAGTCGTTCGCGCGGTCGAGCTCGGCTTCTCAGTCGCGAGCTCGGTCGACCTCAGTCGCGAGGACCGGGGATCCACACCGCTGCGCCGTCGAGCACGCTGATGATCTTCGCCGGGGCCGTGGTGTACGCACCGTCGAGCTGCGCGCGGTAGAGCGACAGGTTCCCCGTCGGCAGCGGAACCTCGACGTCATCGGAGATCTCGTCCTCGGCCCCGGCTCGGTTCTCCGACTCGTTCGAAGGCTCGCCTCGTGGCTCGGTGTTGTTCTTCTTCGCGTTCTTCCTCGAGGACTTTTTGGTCGCCGACGCGGCCTTCTCGCGCGAGCCGAGGATCAGCGCCCACTTCCCGTCGTTTGAGATCGAGGCGGCGGTGAAGCCCTTCCAGCACTTGTACTGCCCACCGGCCGCATGAACGATGCACGCCGACGTGCGGTCCTGCATGAGCAACCACTCGTTGTTGTACGACCAGTCGGCGACGACGCCTGCCTTGACCGTCTTGCGACGCGCGCCTTGACCGTCGAGCGCGAAGGTCATGAGCAGCTCGGCGGGCTTCGTCGTGTGCGGGCTGTCGTGAATGACGTCGGAGTAGACGCCGACGGCGCGCGTGCCGGCCGGGTTCGGCAGGAACCCGCGCAGCGGGGCGGTGGGTGCGACGAGGGTCTTCTTGCGCGGATCGTTCGGCGGCGAGGCCCACACACCGCTTGCATCGTTCCACACGAGCTTGCGATCGGGCGGGCTCCCGACGATGCGCGCGCCGGTCGTCGGAATCGGAATCGTGATCGAGTTGTTCGTCGCGAAGTTGATGATGAGCGACGACGTCGGGGTCGCCCCGCGACACAAGACGCACGAACCGTCGGTTGCGAGGTGTGCGGGACCGTCGGCGCACGGTAGCTCGGTGAGGGTCGAGGTCGTGCCGTCGAGGGGCATCCACGACCATTTGCCGGCGACATTCGCGAGGAGGATCTTGCCTGCCTCGTCGGTGCGCAGCGCGCGAACAGGAGCCTTGGTGGGGAGCTTCGCGATCTCGCGCTCCCCCTTGCCCTTGGGATCCGTGCGGAGCAGCGATTCGCCCCGCGCAAAGATCACGTAGGCGCCGGCGAAGTCGTCGTTCGCGGTCGCGGGTGCGGCGAACGAAGCCACGAGCGCGATCGCGAGCAACGCTTCCGTCATCACCGCACCAGCTGGGCTGCGCGGTTGGCGTCGCGGTAGCTCGTCACGAAGCGACCCTTGCCGCTGATCTCGAGGAGCGTGACATCGCCGAAGCGCGGGAAGTGAACGTCGAGTGACTTCACCCCGTCGGCCTGCTTCGCGTCGCGTTCGAAATCCTGCTTCGTGAGCGGCTTGCCATCGACGAACACCTCGGACAGGAACTCGATCGGCGCGATCCACGACGCACCATCGCGCCAGATCTTGTCGCGGATCTGGCCGGGAAGATTGTCCGAACGCCGGACGACCGTGTCCCAGTCGCGCTTGCCGAGCGCGGCCGCGACGTCGAGATCGAAGCGCTCGGCCGGGAACACGAGGACGATCGCGCCGTCGATCTCCTGCGCGGCGATCGGCGGCCCCTTGGGCTCTTCCTTGACCGGCGGCGGCGCCGGCGCGGGAGCAGGGGCTGCCTTCGCCGCCGGCTTGCCGTTCGTCGGCGCGGGCGCGCCCTTCTTGCCCGACGAGGGTGCGCCGGGCAGCAGCGAGAACTGGTCCGTGGCGGCGAGCTGTGTCTCCATCAGCATCGACTTGCGCTGGTCCCAGCTGCCGTCGGCCTCGAGCACGTCGACGATGACGAGATCGCCGCGGCGCTCGAAGTTCACACCGGAGAGATTCGCGATGATCTGCTCCTCGGTGAGCTCCTCGAGGCGCTTCTCGAACGACATCAGCTTCGCCTCGAACTCCTTCTGCGAGAGCGGGGTCGCGCGGCGCTTGCCGTCGAGATCGATCTGCGGGTCGAGCGCGTACGGCAGCAGCGCGATGCCGCGCAGGTCGCGTGCGTCGCGCGCGACGATGACGGCGTCGCCCCACGAGCCGAGCGCGAACAGGCGGCCCAGGCGCACCGGCAGGGCGGCGACCGAGTTGATCAGCGTCTCCTTGGCCGCGCGAAGATCGCCCTTCACGACCGGATCGCTCTGCGGATCGGGTCGCGGCGTGATCGTCGTGTCGTCGATGATCATCAGGCGCCGCTCGCCACGACGGCGGAACGGCATCGACGGCGACAGCTCCATCTCGGCGCGGGGGTCGAGGCGATCGACGTCGAGGAGCTGCCTCGTCTCGAGCGCCTCTTGGCCGCCGAGGCCGTCGATCAGAGTCTTCTGATCGATGGCCGCGTTGGCCTGGAACATCAGGTCGGTGACGAGGCTGTCGAGAGAGAGGGACATATCAACGCTTCCTTACTACAAATAGCCGCTTCGCTGGCGCAACAGCCACTCCAGACCGAGGAGGCCGATGACCAGGAACAAGAGGCCGGGGCGGCTCCACAGCTCGACATCCGTGCGCCTGTCGACGCGTACGATCCGGGGGGGATCGAACGCGAGGTCGGGCCGCAGCGAATCGACCGCGCCGAGTGCGACGCCGCCGGTGGCCTTCGCGATGGCCTCGAGGGTGACCGGATCGCCGACGGGGCGGTCGAGCTCGCTGCCGCCGTCACGCACGAGGAAGATGTCGCTCGCATCGACCTTGCGACCGCCGACGCTGGCCTCGCCCTGGATACGATATACACCCGGCTCGAGCGTGATCTGGTTCGCCAGCTCGAGTACGGCGGTGCCGTCCTCGCCGACGGTGACCGTCGCCGTGATGTCCTGGATCGCCCGTGCCGGATCCGCGCCGCGCTTCACCACGACATTGATCACGCCGCCGGGCATTGGCTGATAGTCCCGGCCGAGGAGGCGCACCGCGACGCGCACCGGCTGCCCGGGCGTGTATTCGACCGCGTCGCTGTCGACGTGCAGGTTGCGCAGATCCGGGTCCTGGATCAGCCAGCGCATCGATTGATCCCAGAACTTCGTGTACTGCCGTCCCTGGTCGCCCGCACGCGCCGCTGCGACGAAGCCCCACTTCCATAGCGTGTCGGTCGTGACGGCGAGCGTGCGGCCTTTGCCGTATTCACCGGCGACGATCACCGGCATCGGCTTGCCCGTCTTCTTGATCTTCAGCTTCGGGTGATAGGCGAGCACCGTCGCGTCGGTCTTCGCACCCGCGACGATGTTCACGCCGTCGAGTGGTGGCAACGCCTTCCACGCGGCGACGTTCTCCTCGGGCGAGTAGCGCAGCGACGTCACGGGATGCACCTGTCCCGCGCTCGTGAGCTGCGGCTGGAACCGCGTGTTGTCGATGATCGCGCCAGAGTCGAACGGCCCGTAGAGCTCGACGGGAAGGGCGGTCGCGACCGGCGTCCCGTAGTACCCGCCCGACGAGAACGACGTGCTGCCGCCGAGCATCGCGAGCCCACCACCGCCGTCGACGTAGCTGCGAATGTTCTCGAGGTAGTCGCCGATGCCGTACGGGAGGTACTCGAAGTCCTGCAGGATGATCAGGTCGAACGAGGGCAGCTGCTGCTCGAACAGCTCGCGTGTGGGGAACGGGATCAGCGACATCTCGTCGTTCGGCACGAGCGAGATATCGTCCTGCGTGCGAAGGATGAAGAAGCTGATCAGATCGACGTTCGGGTTGCCCTTGAGCATCTGGCGCAGCGCGCGCACGTCCCAGCCGGGTTGCCCGGCGACCTGAAGGACGCGGGTCTTGTCGCGGATCACGCGAATGACGAAGCTGCGCGCGTTGTTCGTCGTGACAGCTTCGCCGGTGGCGACGGGCACGCTCACCTCGTACACGTAGCGACCGACGCGTGGGGGCGTGACCTCGAACGTGACGGTGACGTCGTGATCGCCGCTGGGGAGGTCGACCATCTTCTGGCGCAACGGCTGGCCGTCGGTCGACAGGGTAACGGCGACCTGGCGTGCGGGCAGCCCAGTCGTGCGGATCACCGCGTCGATGCGCACGACGGTGCGAACGAACGCGAACTCGTCGGCCATCACTTTGGCGACGGCGAGATCCTTCAAACCTTTGCGCGCGGCCCATACGGTGTGGACGCGCGTGTCGAGGCCGCGCAGGAAATCGCGCACGGCGCCGTCGCCCGAGTCCTCGTCGAAGCCGCCGGTCGACGCGCCGTCGGAGATCAGGACGATCCCGGCGAGGTCGCGTCCTTCGTAGCGATTGCGAACCGACTCGAGTGACTTGCGGATCAGCGTCGCCTTGCCCTTGGCCGTCTTGTCGGTAAGCGCGGCGAGAGACGTCGGATCGAGCGTCTCGCTGAACGTGTAGAAGTCGATCTTGTGCGCCTGCTCCCACGTCTGGAGGGTGTCCGTGGAATCGGCGAGCATCTGGCGCGCGCGTGCGATGCGCGTCGGACCGTCGGCCGTCTCGGCGAGCGACATCGACATCGAGTCATCGATCAGCACGGCGATGCGGTTCGGCTCGCGCGCGACCTGGCGGAGCTCGACCGCGGGCTCGATGAACACGACGAGCGCGCCGACGGCGGCGCCCGCGCGCAGGCCGATCATCGTCGCGCGGCGCCACGGCGTGGCTCCGCGGCTCGCGCGCCAAGACAGCCCGACGATGACGAGCACGGCGACGGCGCCGAGCGCGATGCCCGGTCGTCCCCACGGCGCGAGCATGACCCAACGGTACTCGTTGAAGTCCGACGACCCGCGCGCGGCGATGCGCACCGTGAGCCCGACGAGCAGCTCCGCGATGAGCGCGCCGCCGCACAGAAACGCGAGCGAACCGAGCGCCCCGCCGAGGCCGCCCTTACCGCGCTTCACGGCGACCACGGTCGCGACCGCAAGGACAAGCGCACACAACGCGATCACGATGCGCACCGTCGTCGGAAACAGGACGATGTTCATCTACCTTCGCACTCCCTTCGGGACTGCTGCGCGCCCGACGTTCGTCGTGCTTGTC
>JBJXGN010000102.1:0-42756 GCA_046160585.1 Kofleriaceae bacterium | reverse complement strand
TGTGCGGGCGCGAGGACGTCGAGGTCGTAGGCGACGCTCTTGTCGGTCACGCGCAGCGTCCGGATTCCGCCGCGCTTGCGTGCGCGTGCCGCATCGGTCGCCCACGCCGCGAGCTCGTGCGTGCATTTCGCGTGGCCCGTGTGCCCGACGACCTGCGTGACGCCGGTGGGCAGCTCGCGCGGATCGAACCGGCGCGGGCGTTCGCTGTTCGCCGCCCAGCGAAGGTCGATCTTCGACGACGCCGGGTTCGTCGGGCGGTGATAGAGAAGCCCGCCGCCCTCCTCGCCATCCGAGCCAGTCACGTGCAACGGCGCGAGTGAAAGTGCCGCGAGCTCGCCGTTCGTCCACGCCGCGCGCACGCGATCGATCGCATCGGCGAAGAACTGCGCGAGCGTCGTCGCGATCAGACGCGGCTCCGATGCGAACTCGATCCCGAGCATGCCGAGCTCGCGGTTCGTGACGCCGGCGTGCGTGAGCAGCGCGGCGCGGCCATCGTCGAGCACACACGTGCGCGCGAGCGAGAACCGCCCGCCGAGCAAGAGCTCGATCACGAGCGCGCGCTGCTCCGTCGTGAACGACGCGTAGTCGCGGCCGATCACACCCGACGACGGCAGCGATGGATACGAGGCGAAGAACTCGCGTTCGCGATCCTTGCCGGCCCGCGAGCCGACCGTCTTCGTGACGTGATCGATCTCGCGGCCCAGCGCGCGCGCGGTCTGGAACGTCGCGTCGTCGAGGTGCGCGAGCTCCATCACGCGCGCGGCGTCGTGGTTGCCGAACAGCAGGACGACCTGCTCGGGCCCGTGCGACGCGAGCCAGCGCAACGTACGCAGGCCTTCCGCCGCCGCCTCCGCCGGCCGCTCGACGTCGTAGTCGAAGTGATCACCGATCGAGACGAGGACTACCCCGTCGGCGATCCGGTCCTTGCCAGGCGCCAGAACGCTGTGACGGTCGAGGACTTCTAGCACCTTGGCAAACGGTGCTTGGGGGTCCCCGATCACGTAGGTGGGCATTTGCTTTCCGTATCTTGCCACTATGTAGCCCGTGCGGTTTCACCTCTGATCGCTGTCTTCGAACCGCCGTCCTGTTCTAGATTCCCGCGAAAGACGAAGGCATGCAGGAGAGAGTTCCCTCGAGAGACGCATCCGAGTTCTGGGTGAAGCAAGGCAAGACGGTTGCGGGCGTGACCGCCGTCGAGCCGTACATCCGCTGGCACGGCTACCATGCTCGCTCGCGACGTGCGCTCCAGCGCTGGACCATCGATCGCATGCGCGCCGATCGGCCGCGCTATCGCCTCGGCGCCGACCTCGGTTGTGGCAACGGTGAGTGGACGGAGCTGTTTGCACCGTGGTGCGACGAGCTCCACGCGTGCGATGTCTCGCCTGACTTCGTCGCGCAGGTTCGCGCGCGCACCTCGTGGCACCGCAACGTCGTCGTCGAGGCCTCCGACCTCCGTAGCTTCACCATCCCGGAGGGCGCGGACTTCGTCTACTTCGGTGCCACCTTCATGTACCTGCAGGATCGTGACGTGCTCGAAGTGCTCAAGCACGTGGTCGCGCGCACCGCACCGAACGCGCACGTCATCATCCGCGATTACTGCACGTTCAACCTCGGACTCCGCACGGAGTACCCGACGCAGGGCCACTCGATCCACCGCTCCGCGGGCGACCTGCTACGAATCGCCAGTGATGCGGGCCTGCGTTGCGACGAGGTGCGCAGCTCGTTCAGCATCTACGGCGAGCTCGGCGCGTGGGGTGTCCCCGGCCTCCAGTGGCCGTTCCGCGCCCTGCTCCGGTTCGCGACGATCCCGTGGACCCGCGCGAGTCACACGCTGCGCTTTCACAAGCCATAGCGGCGCCCGCCTCTTTGCCCTTACCTACACGAGGGCGCCGACGAGAACATCGGCGCGGTCGATCGCACGCTGGGCGCGCCGGACGACGTCCGCGGGCGCGAGGCGGCGACGGGCGCACGCGCTGACGACCCGATCGATCTCGCGGACGACCTCCCACGCACGCTGATGTGCGAGACGGCGCCGCCGACTGTCCACCGGCGCGGCGAAGCCGTCGGCGAGATCGCCGCATGCGCTCGCCAGTGCCCCGATCAACGTGGATGTATCGAACGCATTCGTGTCAGTCCTCGACGAGGCGCTCGATGTCGCCCGCACGTTGGTCATCGCGGCGTCGATCGCTACGGTCGCATCGGTGATGCGCGGTCGATCGAGGCATACTCGCGAAGAATGCACTGTCGTCGGGCTCGCGTTCGCTGACGACGAGCTCGCGTTCGACGATGACGAGCTCGCGTTCGACGATGGCGAGAGCGCGATCGCGGCCGATGCATCGATGGCCGCGATCGGTGCGCGGCGTGGCTTCGCTCGCAGCTTGATGTTCGCAGCCATCGGTGCCTTCTGCCGTGCGTTGTCGCGCATGCGAAACGCGAGCTCCGCGATCGGTGCGGCCGCGGCGATCACCGCGCGAAACGAAGGGTGAATCTCGAGAGGGTGTGGTGGTCGACGGTGCATATGCGAGACCGGCTCCACGATTCGCGCCAGTCACTCGCGCGAGCCGATCCGCGCGGTTGCGGTCATGTGTGTCCGCTGGCTGGACAACGTGTCCGGGAATCGGCCGGACACCGGACGTCCCATGTCGCCGGGGATCGATCGTCGTCCGGACGTCCAATGCCGCTGGCTAGCGCTGCCCGAAGCCCGTGTGGAGAAAGCGATTTCTCGACGATCACGACCGATTGGCGAATCCTGTGCGACTCTCGAGCCGACCCCACCTCACATCTCTTTCAGGAGGGACTGACGATGCGCGACCTGGCGATCTTCGTGTTCGGCGTTCTGGCGGTGACGACAACCGGCTGCAAGAAGAAGGGAACCGACGGCGGTGGCGGCGGCGGCTGGTTCGTCGGTGAGTCCGGCCTGATGGTCAACGTCGATCCCGACGAGTCGCCCGACGACTTTTCGGACTACACGCTCGGGACCGACCAGGCGCTCGAGGCAATCGCCTGCCGACATCGCGCGGAAGCGTGGGTCGCCGGCGCAGGTGGCACCCTCCTCTACACGAACGACGGCGGCCAGGCATGGACCACACAGACGCTGCCGACCGGCGCCGACCTGCTTAGCGTCGCCACCCAGGACGGCGGCTCGGTGTTTCTCGTGGGCGACGGCGTGTTCATGACGGCGGTGCCCGACGCGAACGGCACGGCGACGTGGACCCTGCTCGACGGTGGACGCCTGCTGGGTGTCGCCGCGTCGCAGGGTGCGGGTACGAAGACGGTACTCGCGATCGACGAGGACGGCGGAGTGTGGTCGTACGCGGACGGCGCTCTCGCGATGCGCGGGCAGGTCGCGGGCGCGACCGCGATCGCGGTTGCACCGGACGGGCAGCTCGCGATCGCAGCGGGTCGCGGTCTGTCGAAGAGCACCGACGGCGGCGTCACCTGGATGGCGCTCGATGTAGACCCTTCGATCGTCTTCGAGGACGTTCGCTTCGATCGCCGCGGTGATGCGGTCGCCGTCGGCTCGAGCGGCGCGGTCGCGCGGATCGATGCGGACGGTCGCGTGCTGCTGCAGCGCGTAGGAACCGCAGACTTGAAGACGCTGCACGTCGCACCGACGGACGACTACACGGGCATCGGCTACGCCGCCGGCATCGGCGGTCAGGTGTGGATCACCTACGACTCCGGGTGGACGTGGGATGCGGGTCCCACCGTCGGTGGCACCGTGCTCGGTGTCGACGAGATCGGCGAAGGTCACCGGTAACGTCGGACGGTCTCCCGCGAGATCGATCGCGAGCTCGAAAGCGACTCCGACGATCCGCTAACGCCGAGACCGTGCGTTACGCAGCCGCCGAGACGGTTTCGGTCTCGAGCTCGAAGCCCGCCTTCGACCACGCGGACGTCCCGCCCTCGAGGTTCGAGACGTGCGCGTAGCCCAAGCGCTCCGCGAGCTTCGCGGCGGTCAGGCTGCGGACGCCCTTCGCACAGACGAACACGATCGCCTTGTCGTGCGAGAGGAACTTGTCCGGGTCCGAGCGCAGCGTGTCGAGCGGGATGTTGCGCGCACCCGGCACGTGCCCGGTACAGAACTCGCGCTCGTCACGAACATCGACCAGGTCGATGTTCGCGTTCGAGAGGAGGTCTGCCGCGGCGGCGGGGGTGAGCGTTTCGACCATGCATCCGTTATAACGGCGGACGCTAAAACGGACAAGGGGTCTTTTGCAGCGGATCCGTTGTAACGGACTCCCGGTGCACCGCGTCAACCGATCGGCTAGCCCCGCCCTGCCTGCAGGCGGTGGAGCGACTCGACCAGCGCGTCGATGTCCTCGCAAACATTGTAGAAAGCCAGGCTCGCTCGAACGGTCGCTTCGAGCCCGAACCGCCGCAAGATCGGCTGCGCGCAGTGGTGTCCCGACCGGACGGCGATCCCGTCCTTGTCCAGGATCGCGCTGACGTCTTCGGTCCGCTGGCCATCCAGCACGAACGACATCACCCCCGCCTTGTGCGCCGAGGTTCCGATCATCCGCAGTCCGGGGACCGTCGCGAGGCGCTGTGTCGCGTAGACGAGCAGCTCGTGCTCGTACCGATCGATGACGTCCATGCCGATGCGCTCGACGTATTCGATCGCAGCACCGAGCCCGACTGCATCGCCGATGCTGCCGGTCCCCGCCTCGAAGCGCCACGGCGGCGGGTGGAACTTCGTGTGCTCGAACGTGACGTCTTCGATCATGTTGCCGCCGCCCTGCCACGGCGGCGTCGCGTCGAGCACGGAGGCCTTGCCCCACACCACACCGATGCCGGTGGGCGCAAACACCTTGTGGCCACTGAACACGTACCACTCGCAACCGAGGTCCTGCACGTCGACCTTCATGTGCGAGACGGCCTGCGCACCATCGACCATCACGTGCGCGCCGTAGCGGTGCGCGATCTCGACCATCTGCTTCGTCGGTGTGATCGTGCCGAGTGCGTTCGACACGTGCGGGATCGAGACGAGCTTCGTGCGCGGCCCCATGAGGCGCTCGTACTGCTCGAGGATCACGTCACCGCGATCGTCGACGGGCGCGACGCGTAGCTTCGCGCCGACGTCGGCGCACAGCATCTGCCACGGCACGATGTTCGCGTGGTGCTCGAGGTGCGTGACGACGATCTCGTCGCCCTTGCCGATGTACTTCTTGCCCCACGTCTTCGCGACGAGGTTGATGCCCTCGGTCGCGCCGCGCACCCACACGATCTCCTTCGTGCTCGGCGCGTTCAACAACCGCCGCGCACTCTCGCGCGCTCGCTCGAACGCGTCGGTGGATCGCGCCGCGAGCGTGTGCGCCGCGCGATGAACGTTGGAGTTCTCGTGCTCGTAGAAGTACAAGATGCGCTCGATCACCTGGCGCGGCTTCTGCGTCGTCGCCGCGTTGTCGAGCCACACGAGCCGCTTCCCGCCGTGCACCTTCTCGTCGAGGATCGGGAAGTCTTTCCGCACGCTGTACGGATCGAACACGACGCGACCGAGCTCGCGCAGCCCCCGCGATTCGTCGCCACCGAGGATGTGATACGGCGACGACGACGGCTCGTTGATCGTCGGAACCCCCATCGCGTGTTGTGGATGCGCGATCATGCCGCCGAGATCGATAGGCGCGCCGAACGGCGAGCTCGACGGAACCATTCCCGCGCTCGGCACCTCCGGTGAGCCCATCGGGCTCGACGGTGTGCGGCCCGAGCTGGGCATCTGTCCCGCACGCGCGCCGTCGGGCATCGTGCTCGGAAGCGCGTGATCGCCCGTCGGTGACGTCGGCAGTCCTTGCCACGCGTGAGGATCGGCGTGTGCGCCGTGCACCGTGAGGTCCGCGGGCGTCGAGGGCGCACTCGTCGGAAGCTCGGCCGGGCCCGGCGTCCACGCGCCGAGGTTTCCAGACGCTGCGGTCGGCGTCACCACGCTCGTCGGCGCGTCCAGCACCGGCACCGTGAACGACGGCAGTCCCTGCGCGGTCGGTGCGATCGCGAGGAACGCGTCGAGATCCGGCGGAGCGCCATACATCGGGGAGCCACCGCTGTCGGCGCCGCCGTGGCGATAGTCCATCTCGTCGTGAACACCGGTGCCGATCGTCGACGGCGCCGAACCGGGATCGCCCCACACCGCGGGGGAGCTCGGTGCCACAGAGAACGGCGACTCGCTCGTCACGCCCGTCGGAGCGAACGCATCGCTCGGCACCGCGAGGGACGCCGGCGCTGTGGGATCCGCGCTGCCACCCGCAAGGGTGCCCGACGACGGCAGCGAGGTTCCACCGCTCGCGAGCGATGGTGCACCGCCCCCCATCAACGGCGATTGTGGGAGGCCCGACGACGTCGGCACCTCGATCTGTCCGGGCGCGAGCGAGATACCCATCACGTCGGTGCTCGACGACGTCGGCATCGCGGGCAGCGCTTCACCGCCGGGCGTCGACGGATGCGCGACCGGCGATGCCGCGATGCCCGGCGTCGCCGCCTGGCCCGGCACGCCGATACCCGACATCGTCTGCTCGGCGTTGGGCACCGGCACGATCGACGCGCCCGTCAGGTGCTCGCCAAACATGCGCGCCATCAGAAGCGCAACCTGCGTCGGATCCGTCAGATCCGGAAGTGTCGGAGCGGCGAGCGGCGTGGCCGCGGCGGTCGAGATGCCGGGCCCCGTCGTCAGCGCCGAGGGAAGTGGAGGCTCGCCCACGAACGGATTCGCGGCGACCGCCGGCCCATCCGACGGATCGACGATCGTGCTCAGCGGGATGCGGAGCTCGAGCGGCGGTGCGTAGCGCGATGGGTCGTCGGTCACGGGGCGAGTACGGCGCTCAGCCGTACGTGTGGTAGTGGTCGACGGTGCAGCCCTCGAGCGCGCCGATGGCGTCCTCGGTCAGCACGGCCGACGAGCAGTACAGGGTGATCAGGTACTGCGCGGCACCGACGTTGTTGATCCCCATGAAGCGGACCGACAGCGACGGGCTGACCTCGCCGGGGATCCCCGGCTGGAACAGACCGACGACGCCGCGCTTCTTCTCGCCCGTGCGCATGAGCAGGATGTCGGTCTTGTTGCCCGACACGTGAAGCTTGTCGCTGGGGACGAGCGGAATGCCACGCCACGTCAGCAGCGGCGTCCCGAACAGGGTCACCGTAGGGGGCGGAACCCCGCGCCGCGTGCATTCGCGACCGAACGCCGCGATCGCACGCGGGTGCGCGAGGAAGAACGAGGGCTCCTTCCACACGCGTGCGATCAGCTCGTCGAGATCGTCGGGCGTCGGTGGGCCGGAGCGCGGCTTCACCTTCATCGACGCGTGGACGCTGTTGAGGAGACCGTACGAGCCGTTGTTGACGAGCTCGTCCTCCTGCTTCTCCTTCACGCGCTCGATCGCGATCGAGAGCTGTTCTTTGGTCTGGTCGTATGGCGACCGAAACAGGTCGGAGATGCGCGTGTGCACGTCGACGGTCGTTGTGACCGACGACAGCGTGTACTCGCGCGGCTTGTCCTGATAGTCGACAAGCGCGTTCGGCAGCGGCGACCCGTCGTCGGGGCTGCACTCGACGGCGAAGCCCGCGTCGGCGACGCGATTGACGCGGTACACACCCGCTTCGACCGGGGTCCACGGCAATAGCTGCACCAACCAGCGCGGTGTCGAGCCAACCCAGTAGGGCGGTGTCTTCGTAGTATTCGATAGCTGGCGAGCCGCGCGCTCTCCGAGCATACGACGTTGGTCGTTGTCACCCATTTCGTGGGCTTCGTAACACGTGCGCGATGTGTCACATGCGGCGCGAACTGCGCAAAGCGTTCGCGATCTTTCGCGATCCCGCGCGAATCATCCTTGTTAGTGGACGGCCCTCCAATTTGCTAGCCGGGGTGGGACGGGGCTGTGATAAAGGTGCGTCATGCGCGTCGCGTCCGTCGCTCTGGGGTTCGTATTGGGTTCCACCCTCCTCGCCTGCGGCGCTCCCGGCCGCGACAACGGCAACGGCGACACGGACGGTGGAGGAAGCGGTAGCGGCAGCGGCAACCAGGACGGCTGCTCCGACGCGGCGAAGCTCGTCTACGTCGTCGACTCGAACAACAGGCTCTCGACGTGGGACGGCGCGACGAAGACCTTCACGGATCTGGGCACGCTGAGCTGCCCCGCGATGTCGGGCGCGACGCCGTTCTCGATGGCGGTCGATCGCACTGCCAACGCATACGTTCTCTACAGCTCGAGCGAAGTGATGCGCGTCGACACCCAGACGCTCGGGTGCACGAAGCTGAACTACACCGTGCAGCAGCAACAGGTGCTGTTCGGCATGGGCTTCTCGACGAACGACGTCGGCGGCTCGGCGGACACGCTGTTCATCGCGGGCGGTCCGAACGCGGGCATGGCGACGTCGACGAACCTCGCGACGCTCGATCCCAACACGATGCAGGTCGCGGCGCGCGGCACGATCACCGGAAACCCGGAGCTCACCGGTACGGGCAACGCGGAGCTGTGGGGCTTCTTCCCTGCCCCGACGGGCTCGCGCATCGAGAAGGTCAACAAGATGACCGGCGCGCCGCTCCAGACGTTCGGCAACCTGAACGTGCTGAACGGAACACCCGCCGCGTGGGCCTTCGCGTTCTGGGGCGGAGACTTCTGGGTGTTCCTCGCGAAGCAGCCGCCCGGCATCTTCGATCCACCCGAGTTCACGACGGTCTATCAGTTCGACGCGAGCAATGGCACGCTCAAGGGCATGACGCCGACGTCGAACCGCACGATCGTCGGCGCCGGCGTGTCGACCTGCGCGCCTACCGTCATCCTATAGTCGCTGTACCATCGAGCCGTGCGCTACTCGGCGGCACTCGTGCTCGGAGCGTGTGGACGGCTCGCGTTCGATCCGCTCGAACGCGCGGGTGACGGAGGCATCGACAGTCCCGTCGACGGTGTCGAGGCCGACGCGCCGGCCTCCACCTTCGTGTATCTCCACGGCGAGGCCGCCACCGCGGCGAACGGGACCCAGCTCGGCGTGATGCTTCCGGCGCAAGCGCTCGGGGGATTGCGAGTCGTCGCCGTCGGGATCGGGGGGCCGATGGTGTCGCTCGCGAGTGTCACCGACGACGCAGGCAACGTGTACGAGCTCGCGATCGGCCCGACGTCGTCCAGCGGACTCACGCAGTGGATCTACACGTCGCGCGTCACCAACGTGACATCCCCCAATACGGTGCTCGCCACGTTCGACAACACGGCGACACAACCCGGATTGCTCGTCGCGGACTACGGCGGCGTCGCGACGACAATGACCGTGCACACCACGAGTGGGCTCTCCGGCTCCGGCACGCTCAGCGAGTCTGGTCCCTTGATGATCGCGATCGCACCGGCGCTGATCGTCAGCGCGAACACGAATTCGCAGGGCGGCACCGCAGGTCCCGGCGCCGGCTACACGCAGCGCCTGCTCAACATGTTCGAGGACATCCTCGAAGATCGCGTCGTGAGCTCACCCGGCACGTACGTCGCCGATGCACCGCTGACCACGCAACACGAGTGGGTGATGCAGGCGATCGTGCTCGCGCCGAGCGACTAGATCGCGACACACGCACCGACCTTACACTCGCGTGATGCAGCTCGCGCGCGCGAGTGCACCGCGCGACTTTCGAGCATCCGCTGCGAGTCGTCGTCGGTCGGAGGGTTCGGAGGTACGAATGAACACGATCGCAAAGCTCGCTGCTCTGGCGTCGGTGATGGCGGCCACGGGTTGCATCAAACAGTTCGAATACGAGGGTGACTACGAGATGACGTACAACGTCGTCCTCGTTGGCGCACAGTCGTCGCTGCGTGCGCTCGCGGGCCTGTCCGCCGTCGAGATCCACGAGGATGTGCACGAGGCGTTCTTCCTCGATCTCGGTGCCGCGTTCTGCCAGCTCTCGGCGACGAAGGGCGAGGTGTACGACGCGTTCGTCGAGTGGAACTGGCTCGAGATCGCGCCGCAGCCGTGCTGGTTCACGTACGGCGGCGCGACCTACGAGCTCGCCGTGTCGGGCTCCGCGACGTATCACGACGACACGGAGCGCGTGTCGATCGATCTCGCGGGCACGTACGTCGACGACAAGACCGGCGAGCGCGGCACTCTCACGCTGCGCCTCGACGAGCACTGGTGAGTGGTCCGTCGAACAGACGCTAGTGCGATTCAACTCGCGAGTGTCTTGGCCAGCTTGCCATCGTAGAACACCCACATCGTGCCGGGCTCGCCCGCGGTCCACGTCTCGTCGCGGGTAAGCGGCATCGTGGCGACGACCGCGACGCGATCGTTGGGCGTCGTGACCTCTGCGAAGTCGACGCACACGTCGTCGTCGCACAGCGTGGCCTTCTTGAATGGCGCCCGGCGCACGATGTAGTGCAGCTTCGTCGAGCACCGCGCGTAGAGCTGCTCGCCATCGCCGAGGAGGAAGTTGAACGTCCCCTCGGCGCCGATGCGCTTCGCGTGTGCGGCGACTGCGAGCGCGAGCTGGGCGCGTGTCGGCCGGTCTTTGAACTCATGCTGCAGCGCCGCGAGCAGCGCGCAGAACGCGTATTCGCTGTCGGTGCGGCCCGCCGGCTTGAACCGCCCGAGCTTGAGACGCCCGAGGTTCTTCACCGTGCCGTTGTGCGCGAACACGAAGTGCCGGCCCCACAGCTCGCGCACGAACGGATGCGTGTTCGCGAGGCTGATCTCGCCACGCGTCTTGCGGCGCACGTGTGCGATCGCGAGCAGCGTCTTGATCGGATGTTCGCGGATGAACGTCGCGAGCGGCGAGTGCGCCGCCGCCGTTGGCTCGAGGAACACGCGCGCGACCGGCCCGTCGTACAGCGCGAGCCCCCACCCGTCTGCGTGCACGCCCGTCTTGCCGCCGCGCGTGGCGAGTCCGGAGAACGAGAACACGATGTCCGTCAGGACATTGCACTCCATCCCGAGCAGCTCGCACATGCGTTCCGCGACGTTATCCCAAGCGGCTCGCCGATGGGACGACGTGGGCTGCAATGGAACAGTCCATGTACGAACCGTGGGTTTCGGCGATCGGTCCGAGATGCCAGGATGAGTCGGCATGACCGACGGGTTCACGCGTAGACAGATCCTCGCAAGCGCCGCAACCGCCGGCGCCGCCCTCGTCGGTTGCGACAAACCCGGGGGAGTGACCACCCTGACCCCCTCGACGACGACAGTGCGGATGCCCGTGGTGTTCCTCCCCCACGGTGGCGGCCCCTGGCCGTGGATCCCGCGGATGTACGACGAGCACCTCGCGACCTACCTCGCAAGCATTCCCGGGCTGCCAAAGACGCCCCCGACGGCGCTGCTCGTGATCAGCGCGCACTGGGAAGAGCCCGTTCCGACGGTGATGAGCGGCCGACAACCGCCGATGCTCTACGACTACTACGGCTTCCCCGCCGACACCTACCAGCTCCAGTGGCCGGCGCCGGGGAGCCCCGCGATCGCCGCGCGCGTGCGCGACCTGCTCGGCGGCGCAGGCATCGCGAGCGCCGCGAACAGCGAGCGCGGCTTCGATCACGGCACGTTCGTGCCGCTCAAGCTCGCCTACCCGGACGCGCAGATCCCGACGGTACAGCTGTCGCTCCAGGTAGGCCTCGATCCCGCGCAGCACCTCGCGATCGGCCGCGCACTCGCGCCGCTGCGCGACGAGGGCGTGTTCATCATCGGCAGCGGCATGAGCTATCACAACATGCGCGGCTTCCGCGATCCGCGTGCATCGGCGCTCGCGACCCAGTTCGACACGTGGCTGCGCGACATCACCACGAACGAGCCCGCCGTTCGCGATCGCGAGCTCGCCGAGTGGGCGAGCGCACCGGCCGCGCGCGATGCCCATCCGCGCGAGGAGCACCTCTTGCCGCTCATGGTGATCGCGGGCGCTGCTGGCGCGGATCGGGGAACCACCGCGTACAACAACGCGGTCCTCGGCAAGGCCGTCAGCGCGTTTCACTTCGGCTGAGTCGTCCGCCGGCTGGACGCCGTATCCGGCAGCCGGCCGGACACCGGACAGCGCGTCACGAGACTCCGCGCGTTCGGTTCGCTGCGCGTCGGCACGAAGCGTGATGAGCGCTGCGCGATGAATGCTATCGTCGATCCGATGCTGGATCCGGCGTTGCTCGCGCCCGAACGCGTTCGCCCGCTCAAGCGACGCGAATACGAGCAGCTCGTGGAGCTCGGCGTGTTCGCCGACGAGCGTGTCGAGCTCTTGCGCGGAGCGCTCGTCGAGATGAGCCCGCAGGGAAGCGAGCACTCAGGGATCTCGGCGTGGTTCGCACAACGATTCGCCAAAGCGCTCGACCTGCGCCGCTACGAGACCCGTTCGCACATGACCGTGTCGAGCTCGATGGTCAGCGAGGTCGGCGCTTCATCACGGCACCTTCCGCAGCGTCTTCGTGGTGCTGCCTTGCAGCGTCACGACGTCGTTCACGACGATGCCACGCAGCTCGTTCGCGCCGAGCTTGATCCAGATCTCGTTGTTCGTCGTGCCGCCGAGCGACAACAGCGTCGCGCGCGAGTCGGGCGCGGTGCCCGTTACGATCTCGACGTCAAACGGCATGTAATAGACATCGACGCATGCGTTCGCGGGCTTTACGAGCCCGTGGCTGCCGCACGCGTACGCTTCCTCGAATAGCGAGAACGACAGTGACGCGTAGGGGTCATCGGGATCGAAGTCGCGAGCCGACTGCGTGAGCCGCATCTGGATCGTGGTCGCGCCATCCGTGAATTCCCACGTGCCTTCGACCGACTCGCGGATCGCGTCGATCTGCGCCTGGCTCAACCCCTCGTCCTCCGAAGTGCAAGCGAGCTGTGGGCTGAGAACGAGCGCGGCGAAGCCGAGGATCGCGGGGAGCGTGCGACGCATGGTGGCGAGAGGATACCGCAGGCCTACGGATGGGTGCGGCAATCTTCGTCCGAGCCTCAGAGCTTCTTTGGACCGACGGCAGCCTTGGCCTCCGTCGCGGACTTGCCGGCCCAGTAGCGCGGGAAGTTCTCCCCGGTAGACAGCGTCCGTGGGTCCATGCGGTCGCAGCACACGATGCCGTGCAGGTGATCGATCTCGTGCTGCAGGATGCGCGCGTACCAGCCGCTCGCGTCGATGCTGAGCGCGTTGCCGTGCTCGTCGAGCGCGTCGACGTGGACCCTGCGCGAGCGCGCGACGACCATGTGGAAGCTCGCGAACGACAGGCAACCCTCGAAGTGCTCGAGCATCTCGTCGCCGACGAAGCGGAGCACCGGGTTCACGATGACGTGGAAGTCGACCGGCGTTCGCTCGAACGCGGCGAGCCGCTCCGGCGGGTGGCCCTTCTGGTACTCGGCCGTGTCTTCGATCACCGCGATCGCGAGTGACACGCCGATCTGAGGCGCCGCGAGGCCGACGCCCGGCGCCGCACGCATCGTGTCGCGCATCAGGGTGATCAGCTTCTGGATGTCGCGCGACGCCAGCTCCTTCGGCGTGAGCTGCTTCGCGGTGGCGCGCAGGACGGGGTCGCCGACCTGGACGATCTCGAGGGTCTCGGGCGTGCTCATGAGCTGCACGACAGCATGCTGCAACCGACCTTCGAGCGGGCCCACTCCGGGCGCTTCTCTGCGAAGCGCTCCTTGCCCGGCTGCTCCGTGTACGGGTGTCGGAGGACGTCCATCAGCTCGGGCAGCGCCGCGCGATCGCCGGCCTCCGTCGCATCGATCACGCGCTGCACGACGTAGTTACGCGGCACGTACAGCGGGTTGATCGCGTTCATCCGCTCGGCGCGTTCGCGCTCGTCGATCTTCTCCGCGCGGATTCGCTGCGCGTACGCGGCCAGCCAGCGCGTAACGCGATCGCGCTGCACGTCGGTCAGCGGCGCGTAATACGCGGGCTCGAGCTGCGCCACGGTCAGCGGGCCGGTGAGCCGCCGGAAGAACAGCGTCATGTCGGTCTCGATCTCGACGAGTAATGCCGCGAGCGTCGTCAGGAGCTCGTCGTCGTCGGATTGCGTGTCCGCACGCCCCGCGAGCCCGAGCTTGCGGAGCATCGAGTGGCGATGCAGCGACGAAAACTCCGCGGAAAACGCTTCTAGCGATGCTCGCAGTGCTGCCATGTCGCCCACCACAGGCGCCAATGCACGTGCGAGCATCGCTAGGTTCCATTGGGCAACCTGCGGCTGTGATCCGAACCGATAGCGCCGCTGCTGGGCGTCGGTCGTGTTCGGAGTCCAGTCGAGATCGAACGGCTCGATCCAGCCGTACGGCCCGTAATCGATCGTCAATCCGAGGATCGACATGTTGTCGGTGTTCATGACGCCGTGGACGAAGCCGACGCGCATCCACTCCGCGACCATGAACGCCGTGCGCTGCATGACCTCGTGGAAGAACGCAGGTACGTCACATCCGGGGGATACCCCCGGACGCCCCCGATTCAAGTTATCCGAGCTTCGCGAGGATACAAGTGAGTTGGCGTGTTGTCGGTAGAACCTTTCGATCGTGAAGTTCACGAGCCGCTCGAGCGTCGCGACATCGTCACGCGCGGTCGGGAGCTCGAAGTTTCCAAATCGCAAGAACGTGGGAGCCACACGACAGACGACGGCTCCTGGCTCCATTCGTGGATGGCCGTCGTACAGCATGTCGCGCTCGACGAGATCGCCGGTCGCGACGAGTGACAACGCGCGAGTCGTCGGCACTCCGAGATGAAACATGGCCTCGCTACAGACAAGCTCCCGCAACGAGGAGCGAAGTACCGCGCGACCATCCGCACGCCGCGAGTAAGGCGTAGGACCCGCGCCTTTGAGCTGGATCTCCCAACTGTCTCCGGAGTAGTTCACGACCTCGGCCAGCGTGATCGCGCGGCCGTCGCCGAGTTGTCCTGCCCACGTCCCGAATTGATGGCCTCCATAACAGGCGGCGTACGGTGCCATCCCCGGGATCACCCGGTTACCTGCAAGGACTTCGACGAGCTCCGGTGACTCCGCCGTGTCGAGGTCCAGGAGCTGCGCGACCTCGGGCACGAGGTAGAGCAGCGCTGGTTTCGAGACGGCGGTCGGTACCACCCGCGTGAAACACGCGTTGTGGACCTGTCGCAGCGTGTTGTCACTGCGGGGATCCCCCGGCAGGTCGCGAACGAATCGGTCGGCGAAGGTGAGGTCGCGGATCGATCGATGTTTGCTGCCGAGGGCGGTTACCACGCGGGCAGGATACCTATCACTGCCGTACGTGGCGAGCCGCGACGATCATCGCTAGCGACTGCTGGCATTCGGTTCGTGCACGCCGCCCGCGGCTTGGGGCGAAACCTCGAACTGCGTGCGCGACTCGATCACGAACGTGGATGCGTCGGTCCACATGCGTGCGCCAGCAATCGCTGGCGACGGGCTTACCAGCCCTTCTTGCCGCGGCGGCATCCGCCGAGAACCGAGGTGTCGACGTTGATGACCGGCGGAGTCTGCACGGCAGGCGCCGCAGCGACTGCTCCGCCGCCACCGCCGCCGCCCATCATCATCATCATCAGCATCATCTGCATCGTGTCGCCGCCAGAGCTGTTGTTGTTCTGGTTCGCGAGGTCCTTGATGGAGCTCGAGATCGACGTCAGCATCGCCGTCAGCTCCGAGTTCGAACCCGAGCTGGAGCGCGAGGCGCCGCCGGCGACGTTGTTCAACTGGTCCGGGTTGATGGTGGCGAACGCGTCGACGGAGTTAGTGGTGTTCTTCGACATGGCTGGGCTCCTGAGAAACGCGGTGGGTGGTGGGTCCGCGTTGTGGTGTGACGAACCTATGAGCAGCCGATGTGCCAACGGTTTCGATCGCTTAACGTGTTGATCGTTCGTGGTCGCCCCCTTGATCACCCTGGGTGACGCATCCCGAAGACGTAACCCGAGGGATGCGGAGCCGGTTCCCCACCCTGATTTCGGGATTGCTCCCTAGGTCGGTGCGAGCGAGCTAAGTGCCCGCGGGGCCAGGCGAGTTAGCACCGGGCGTCCCGACACCACCACGAGGTGGTCTCGATCCTCGGCGCGAATCGGACCGGGACAGGGATCGGCTCCGACCGCAGAGCGCATACCGTTCTCCACGATCCCGACTACGCGAGCGAACAGGTGATCGAGACGGGCCCAGGTCGCGATCGCGCGCGCTGCGATCGTCGCCTGGTCAGACGTGACGGCCTGCGTCTCGATCACTTCGGCCACCACCTCGGCCGGCGCCTCAGGCACGAGCATCGCCGCGGCGACCTCGACCATGGCGGCTTGCAGCGGGACATCGCTCTTGTCCGGGGTCATCGGCAGGACGTTCATCACGAGCGACGCGAGGAACCCCGCGCGTTTCATCAAGGGCATCGCCGCCATGTCCGCGAGCGCGATCATGATCATGTCGGGTGGCTCGCACGAGGCGTCGTAGAGCTCGCGTACCTCGGGGGTAAGCGGGCTATCCGGTAGGGCAGCGAGCAGATCCGCGTATACGAACCGCCGCGCCAGGAACATCAGGTACAGCGCGAGCTTCATGTTCGTGTAGTAGGCGCCGAAGCGAGCGACCGCGTCCCCTTCGTCGACGAGCCGCTGCATCTGCGGCGTCTTCACCTCGGGCGGAAGATCGAGGAGCGCGTCGTAGAAGCGAAGCAGCATCTTCACGGGTGCGGCGCAGACCTCGCGCTCCGCAAGCAGCGTCGAGTTGCCCTCGGCGAGCTCGAGGATCGTCTCCGACGTCATCGGCGGTGGCGTCCACTGCTCGACGGCCATGCGCACGAATACGGTCTGCGCCCAGATGCCCATTCCAAGCGTCGCCTTTGCGAGGCTCGCGGCGTACACGGGCGCCAGCTCGCGGTGGGCGAAGATGTAGTACCAGGGCAACGCCGACCCGAGCTGACTCACGCGCCACAGGTCGAAGACGCCCATCTGCTCGACGCGAGTGATCTCCTGGTACGCGACGCGCATCAAACACGCCGCGTTGATGACGTCGTCCCAGTGATGCTTCATCGAGCGCAGCGCCGACATGTTCATCGGCATCGGCGGCTCTGTCTGGCGCGAGCCCGGATACGGGCACTTCTTCATTTCGATCTCGCCGGGGCGAATCGCCTCGGCGGGGGCGCGATTCTCGCGGAGGAGCCTCCCCTCGACGTCTCGCAGCGACGATTCGATCACCATCCGGACGACCCAGAGCGGATGGGACCCAGAATCACTCACGAGGCCATGCTACTCGATCCACATGAGTTGGATCGCACGCTCGACGGATGTCGAGCACGCAGCACTCCCCGAGGGAGTGCGGAGATCGATCGGGTGGGCGCTTGTCTCGGTCGTTGTCGCAACTGTCGCCGGGCTCGAGGCACACGCGGACGCACGACCGCGCGTCGCCCCGCCCCCGCCGCCGCCGAATCGCAAGCCCGCGCTCGCGACGTACACGCCCGTGCAGCTCGAGCTGTGGGCCGAGGCGATGATCGCGGAGAAGCGCGGTGATCTCGACGAGGCGGGCAGCAAGTGGGACAGCGTGGTGCGCAGCGAACCGGTCGCGAACGGCTACTGGAACCTCGCCGACGTGAAGATCCGGCACGGCCGCTACGACGAGGCGATCCGCGCGCTCGAGAACTACGTGAAACAGCCCGACGCCGACGTCGCCGCGGGCGAAGCGCTGCTCCAGAAGCTGAAAGAGATGCCGTTCAAGCTCTACGTCAGCGCCATCGAGGCCGGCGGCGTGTTGTTCGTGAACGGCAAGAAGCTGACGACCTCGCCCGCGACGCTCGAGTTCGACAAGGGCGAATACGCGCTGCACTGGATCGGTCCGCGCGGCTATGACGACATGACCGTCAACGCGAAGCCGGGCAAAGACGATCTGAGGCGCATGGGTGGAAGCGACAAGGAGCCGGAGGGTGGCAACGTCGCGATCGGCATCTACGGCTCGGTCGCGCTCTCGCGCGAGTGGGAGTACAAGGGCCAGACGTTCTGGGTCGATCGCAGGTTCGATCTGCCGCCGGGCCGCTACGACATCCCACTGTACGAGCCGAACCGCGCATGTTCGACGATCGCGTTCGAGGTGCCGCGCGACGGCATGGTGTTCGTGTTCGTGAAGGCGGAGAGAAACCCGTCGCGCGGCTGCTCGGACATCACGGTCACCACGACGAAGGTGAAGCTATGAGGGCCCTCGTCGTACTGCTCGCTCTCGCGAGCGGAGTCGGAGTCCCATCGGACGTGGCCGCACAGCCAAAGAAGGCGCCGCCGGATCGCTTCGCCAAGGCCGCGGGTGACGCGTTCAAGCTCGCGCTCGCCGCCGACGAGCAGAACGATCTGCCGACCGCGCTCGGTCTGTACAAGAAGGCGTTCGCGATCTCGCCACACCCGAGCACCGCGTACAACATCGCGGACGTGTTTCGCCGGCAGGGCAAGCTGACCGACGCGATCCACTTCTTCGAGATCTTCCTCGCACTGAACGCGAACGCGAGGGACGCGAAGGAGGTCGAGTCGATCATCGCGAAGCTGTGGGCGACGCCCGCCGTTCTCGAGCTCGAGTCGACACCGCCCAGCGATCCGAACTCCGTGGATCTCGAGTCCGCCTACGTGCTCGTCAACGGCGAGATCGTGAAGAAGGCGGGCGAGCCCGCGGCGTTCGATCCCCGTACGAACGCGCCGCGCATCGAGCTCGCCGTCCCCGCCGGCCCGAACCAGACCGTCGACGTGATCACGCCCCTCTCGTTCGGCTCCGTCCGCTGCCGGCTTCCTCCCGGCGAGAAGCAACGCTGCACGATCCGGATGGATCCGCGTATCGACGGCTCGTTGGTCGTGAGCTCGACCGACGACCGGCGCGACCTACAACTCCAGATCGAGTGGAAGAAGCGCGTGATGCGCGAGCGCGTGAAGGTGCCGGCCGGCAAGCACGTGTTCGAGGTGCGCGATCACTCGCTCGAGTGCCCTTCGAGCGCGACCGTCGACGTGCCGAAGGGGACCGATGTCGCGTACGTCTTCATCGACGGCCAGCCGACGTGGTTCTATCAGAAGTGCCGCGCGTTCAAGATCAAGCAGCACCGCTTGAAGTTCGCGAACTAACCGCTCACAGCTGGCTGCCGACGACCGCGATGATCACGACCGCGATCACGATCACGGCGATCCAGATCATGCGGCTCATCCACGCGTCGCGCGCCGCCATGCGATCCATGTCGAACTGGTGCGGGTTCGTGGAGAACTGCGGTGTCGGTGGAGGTGGCGCATGGGGCGCGACGCCCGGAGCCCTCGGATACGGTTCGGGTGGAGGCGTTGGCGGGCGCGCGCGCCCGAACTGGTCGACGCTCATCCCCGTCGGCCGGCGCGCCATCGCGACCGTCGGCCCCTCCTCCTCGTGGCCTCCAACGGGAGGCATCTGCGCGAGCTGCTGCTGGAACGGAGGCGGACCCGGGATCGGCGGAGGCATCGTGGGTGGTTTCAGCCCACGCGCACGTTCGATCTGGTTGCGGAGCTCCGGCGGTGGCGCGTACCCGCCGGGCAGAGTGTTGGTCGACGGAAACAACGGCGCGCTCGGTCGGTTCGCGCGCAGCGGCGGCGCCTGACCGAGCACCGTAGACTCCTCGATCGCCGCCTGCGTGCGGGCCGTGATCCGCGAGTTCATCGAGTCCGCCGGATCGACGAGCACGACGCGCGTGGCGTCGTTGTCCTCGGTTTGGGGCAACAGCCTTTCGAGCTCGCGGCCGAGCTCGTTCACATCTTGGTAGCGGTCGATCGCCTCTCGCTCGAGGCAGCGCATCACGATCCGATCGATCGACTCGGGCACCGGCATCCGCATCGACAGCGGTGTCGGCGTGTTCTTGAGCATCGCCGCGAGCGTCGCCGCCGCCGAGGGCATTTCCGCAAACGGGCGCGCGCCGGCGATCATCTCGTACATGACGATGCCGAGCGTGTAGATGTCCGTCTGGCCGGTCGTCTGTCCGCCGACCATCTGCTCGGGCGACATGTAGTCGAGCGTGCCGATCATCTGCCCCGCGTTGGTCAGGTCGCTCGAGTCGAACGTCGAGTCCTGCATGATCTTCGCGATGCCGAAATCGAGGACCTTCACGTGATCCGGATCGTTGCCGATCGGCTCGAGGTGGATGTTCGTCGGCTTCAGATCGCGGTGCACGATGCCAAGCGCGTGCGCCTCCGCGAGCGAGTAGCAGACCTGCCGCGCGACCTTGGCCATCAGCCGCCACGGGATCGGACCGGTCGCGCGGTAGCGCTCGAACAGCGACACGCCCTGCAGGAGCTCCATGACGATGTAGAGGATCCCCTGCTCCTCCGCCTCCCCCAACTCGTACGCCGCGATCGTGTACGGGCTGCGCAGCGCGGTCATGGTCGCGCCCTCCCGCCGAAACCGAGCGACCACGCCTCGGTCGGTCGCGAGCCGCTGGTGCAGCACCTTCAGCGCGACCTCGTGGCCCGACTGCACGTGGGTCGCGCGATAGATCGCTCCGAATCCGCCCGCCGCGATGCGGGCGTCGATTTGGTACCGACGATCGAGGACCGATCCCAGCAAGGGATCGACTCGCTCGATCAGCGTTCGATCATTCTGGTCGAGAGCCACTCCACATCCTGATCACGCGCCCTTGAATGGTACGGGGCCACCTCGGCTCGTGAAAGAAACGTCTGCGCAAACTGTGCTCGACTTCAGCGAGATTCTCATGAGTGGACAACCGGTTGGCCGTCTGTCCAGGTGTCCATATATGGTCGATTTGGAGCGGACGCCTCCGAACCGCCAGACTTACACCGCGCACACCGCTTGCACGACGGCCGCGCATGATCGCGTCCGTGCTGATTCGAGGATCGTTGCTGGCCTCGATGCTCTTGCTCTTCGCGTGCAGCAACTCGACCCGACAGGATCCACCAAACAACACCGACACGCCCGATGCCTCGGTCACGCCGACGCCGGATGCGCCGATCACGCCGACGCCCGACGCGCCGCTGCCCCCGGACGGTCCCTCGAACGGCCAACACCGGTTTCTCTGTGACGCTCCGGTCCCCGCGGGCGCCCCGACCCCGGTTATGCCGCCCCTGCCCGCCGCGGGCTGCCCGGTCCTCGTGCCCGGGACGAACACGATCACCAGCTCGAGCAACACGCGCCAGTTCATCCTCGTCCTCCCGATGAACCTCCAGCCGACCGAGACGCTGCCGGTGCTGTTCATGTGGCACTGGCTCGGCGGCAGCGCGAATAGCTTCCTCGTGCGCGGCCAGATCCAAGACGCGGTCGACGACCAGCGCTTCATCGGGATCATCCCGTACTCCAAGGGCGCCAACATCATCGGCACGTCGTTCGACATGCGCTGGCCGTTCGACATCTCCCAGTCGCCCGCACGCATGAACGAGGAGTTCAAGTTCTTCGACGACATGCTCGCGTGCGTTCGCGCGCAATACACGGTCAACGATCACTGCGTCTCGACGGTCGGCGTCTCCGCCGGCGCACTGTTCACGGATCAGCTCGCGGCCGCGCGCTCCCAGACCCTTGCCTCCTTCATGTCGCTCTCCGGCGGCACCGGCGCCACTATCATCAAGCCGTGGGCCGGCGCGACCCGCAAGTTGCCCGGCCTCGTGCTCTGGGGCGGCGACGGTCCGCCGATGATGGACGGCGCCACCGACCTGCTGGGCTGCGCGGGTTTCGGCATGAACTTCTCGGTCGCGTCGCGCAACCTCGAGACCGCGCTCGCGGCCGATGGCCACTTCCTCATCGAGTGCCGCCACAACTGCGGGCACGTCGAGCCGCCGCTCACGCAGTACATGGACGAGTCGCAGTACGCGGGTATGTGGCAGTTCGCGTGGAACCATCCGTTCTGGCTGGGCCAAGGCCAGTCGCCGTTCTTCATCGACGGCATGCCGCCGCAGATGCCCGAGTGGTGCGCGATCGGGATGGGCAACTCCACGCCGCGCTCCGGCGGCGGCTGCCCCGACGCAGAGAACCCCTGCCCGAACTAGCCGAGCATCGACTTTAGCCACTTTTCAGGGTTGCCGACACGGGGGCGCTCGCCGCCTCGGGTGAGATACCGGACCGAGTGGGCGAGACCGTCGAGCGTGAGTGGATACATCGCGAACACGCTCGCGATGACCTCGATGGTCGTCCCGGTCCAGAACCGCTCGGGCTCCGGGTTGAGCCAGGTCGCGCTTCGGAAGTGCGCGGCGAGCCGGCGCAGCCACTCGTGACCCGACGCGCGCGCCTGCGAGTAGAGGTACATTGACCCGCCCGGATCGAGTAGCTCGGCGGGATGCATCAGCGCGTCCCCGACGAGGACGAGCCTCTCGTCGCGATCGGAGCTCGAGATCAGATCCGCGACCTGCACCGGCTTGCGGAACTCCGCGTCCTCGTAGACCGAGTTGTAGACGCAGTTGTGAAAGTAGTAGCTGCGGAACTTCGCGAAGCGACCTGAACGCGAGGCGGCGGTGAACAACCGCGACATCAGCTCGGCGTGCGGATCCATCGAGCCGCCCACGTCCATCATCAAGACCACCTTGACGCGATTGCGCCGCGGCGGCCGGAACACGATGTCGATCTCCCCCGCGTTCTTGCACGTCTTGTCGACGGTCTCGTCCAGGTCGAGCTCCTCGATCGCCCCCTCGCGACCGAGGCGGCGCAGCCCGCGCAGCGCGACATCGATCTGGCGTACGTCGAGCACCACGTCCCGCCGGTACTCGCGGAACTGGCGCTCGCCTGCGATGGCCATCGCGCTGCGACCACCCCCGCCCCCGACGCGCATGCCCGTCGGGTTCTTGCCGTTGGTGCCGAACGGCGACGTGCCGCCGGTGCCGACCCAGCGATTGCCGCCGTCGTGGCGCTCCTTCTGTTGCTTGAGGCGCTCCTCGAACATCGCGCGCAGCTTCTCGAGGTCGAGCGACTTCAGCATCTCACGCTGCTCCTCGGTGAGCGACTCGAGCGCTTTGGGATCCCCGAGCCACTGCAGGAGCTCCTCGGTCAGCTGCAGCGACGAGACATGCACGTCTTTGAAGTACGCGAGGAACGCCTCGTCGTACGCGTCGTACAGCGCGATGTCCTTGACGCAGATCGTGCGCGCGAGGCGATAGAAGCCGTCGAGCGACGACTCGTGCAGCCCCTTCGCCATCGCTTCCATCAGCGCCATCCACTCGTGCGTGGACACCGGCACTTTCTTGGCGCGAAGCTCGAAGAGGAAGTCGACCAGCACTACGCCTTCGCTCGCTTTCCGACGAGATCGACATCCTGCTCCGTCTTGAGCAGGGTGCCGAGAAACGGGATGCCGCCGCCGACGCGCGCGAGATCCACGCCCGCTTTCTTGAGCGCCATGATCCAATCGATCAACTCCGACGTCGACGGCTTCTTGCGCAACTTCGGGGTGGCGCGCAGCCCGAAGAACACCTCGAGCGCGTTGTCGAGCACCCGATCGGAGATGTCCGGGTGATGGACGCGCACGATCTCCGCCATGAGCTCGCGGTTCGGGAACTGGATGTAGTGGAACACGCAGCGGCGCAGGAACGCGTCGGGCAGCTCCTTCTCGTTGTTCGACGTGATGATGACGATCGGACGCTCGCGCGCGACGATCTCCTTGCCGGTCTCGTCGATGCGGAACTTCATCGTGTCGAGCTCGTGGAGTAGGTCGTTCGGGAACTCGAGGTCCGCCTTGTCGATCTCGTCGATCAGCAGCACGACGCGCGACGGTGCCTCTAGCGCGGAGCCGAGCGGCCCGAGCTTGATGTACTTCGCGATGTCGCGCACGTCGACCTGATCGCCGAACCGCGAGTCGTGCAAGCGCGCGACGGTGTCGTAGACGTAGAGACCGTCCTTCGCCTTCGTCGTCGACTTCACGTGCCAGCGCACGAGCGGCATGCCGAGCGCCGATGCGAGGTTCTCTGCGAGCAGCGTCTTGCCCGTGCCCGGCTCGCCGCGAACGAGCAGCGGTCGCGCGAGCGCGACGGCGACATTGACCGCGTGGCGGAGATCCTCGGACGCGATGTAGCTGGCCGTACCCGTGAACTGATCGAAGACGTCGGATACCGTTGTACTCACCGGCCGACCTTAGCAGCTTTCCGACATACGGTCAGGACTGACGGTTACCGCTGCCGACTGGTAAGCGGGCGGTCCGGCTACGAGAGCGACGCGCCGAACGCGGCAAGCGCATCCCAATACGTGCGGGACAACGACACGTCGTTGTGTCCACGCCCTGGAATGATCACGAGCTTCTTGTGCTTGGTTCCTGCCGCCGCGAACGAGGCCTCGGCCTCCACCGACGCGATCATCGTGTCGCGCTCGCCGTGCATCACGAGGAGCGGCGCGGTCCCGCGTGCGAGCTTCGGTAGTGGATCGAACACCGCGCTGTCGTCGTCGGCGAACCGGTCGGGCGGCTCCATCCCGCGACGCCGCACGAGCTCTGCGAGATCCGAGAGTCCGCTCTCGATCACCACACCCGCGACGATCGGCAGGTTCTTGCCGTAGATCTCCGCCGCGCACGCGCTACCGAGCGAGCGGCCCATGATCACGATCGGCGCCGCGGCGGTCGCGTGGACCGCGCCGAGGATCACGTGCGCATCGGCGATCGTGCTGCGCAGCGACGGCGATCCCGTGCTCTGTCCGTAGCCGCGATAGTCGACCACCGCGAGGCCGAAGCCCGCCGCCGCGAACAACCCGGCGCTGTCGTCGTAGTCGCCGACGACCTCGCCGTTACCGTGGAACAGCAAGAGCGTCCGGCGCTCGGGTGACACGCCGTGATAGCGCACGTGCAGCAACGCTCCGCCGACCTCGACGAAGTCGTCCTCGGCGCCGTCGGGCGGCGGCGTCACGTCGCCGCGCGGAAAGAACAGCCGAGACGTGAACTCGGGCGAGTCGAACAGCGACACGCGGAGACCCTACCTGCGCTTCTTGCCCTGGATGTACCCGTCGGCCACTCCGTACAGCCACGTGATACCGGCGACCACCCCCGCGACCGGACCGATCAGCGGGATCGCACCGATGATGCCCGCGCCCGCGACGGCGGACACGACGAACACACCGATCGCCTTGTCGGTCTCTCCGTTCACGAGCTGGCCGAGACCCGGGATCACCGCGCTGCATACTGCCGGAACAACGCCGCTCGCGGTCGAGCCACCCGTGGGAACTAACGCCTTGCTCATGGGACGTTTATGACACGTCAGCCGAGCAACGTCTGCTGGCCACACTCGGGGCACGGCGGAAGCGTCGATCCGCGCTGCTGGTTCTCGGTCAGCGCTCGCTGTCCGGCGACCGAAAGCGGCCATGGATAACGCGGGCGGTGGCGGAACTGCACCTCGTGCGGCGTGAAGTGACCACCGCAATTTCCGCACCGGACGGCCATCTGCGCACTATGGCACGAACGTTCAGAACCTGCTCAGAACCACCGCGTGAAGCCGAGCATCAGCAAGATGTAGTGGCTCTTGATGCTGCCCTGGTTGTACGGGTTCTCCGCCTGGAACGCGGCGTCGATCAACGGGTTCGACGGATCGGGGCCCTTGCGCTGATCGAGCGGGCGCGACGCGTTCGAGCCGTTGCACGCGAGCGTCGCTAGCGTCGGGTTGCAGTCGGTGCCGTCGTCGTTGGCGCCCCCGTTCGTGTTGGTGCCCTCGTGGACATAGCCACCGCCCACGGAGATCTGCCAGCGCTTGGTGCGGAAGGCGCCGCCGAGCGTCATCGTCGTGCGCGCCGCGCCGTCCAGCGCCGCGCGGAACCAGCCGTCGTTCGCGGCCTGCGTGTCATGCGCGACGCCGCCGCGCAGGATCACGCGGCTCGCGTCGGGCGCGTCACCGAGCGGGAGGTGATAGCTGCCGCCGAGGCGGACGCTGAACACGTCCTTGAGGTTGTAGTTGTTGATGCTCTGGCGAAGGCGTTGCGTCGGGTCGTACTGGTTGTTGACGTAGAGGCCGCCGTCGACGAGCACGCGGAACTCGCCGGGCGACGTGCACTCGGGATCGACGAACGTGCCGGGCGCGTTGCCATCGTTGTCCTGGCGCTCGCACTTCTTGCCCCAGTTCTCCCACGCGACGTTGAGCTCGACGTCGCCGGCGATCTGATCGTGAGCGCCGGGGAACAGATAGCGCGCGCCGATCGTGGCCGTCTGCGGGAGCTGGAGGTTGATGCACGCCTTCTGCTTCTCGAACGTGCCGCCCGTGGCACACAACGAGTCCTCGTCGGGAACAGGACCGACGACGCGCGACTGATCGACGTCGGGGCCCTTCTGACTCGACGCTTGGCCCTTCGCTTTGATCACGAGCGCCGAGGAGTAATTCGCGGCGATCTCGAACTGCGGGATCGGGCGATACGCGACACCGACGCCGAACGCGGGGATGAAGCTGTCCGTGATCTCGACATCGAACAGCGAATCCTCGACGACGCGCTCCTCGACGTTGTTCGGCGTGCCCCACACGACGAGCTGCTGCTTCGACGTCAGGTTGCCCGCGGTGAAGCGCGCGCCGACGTCGAGCTCGGGGAGGATGCGATAGCTCGCCGCGATCGACGGCAAGAGCGCACGGCTCTCGGCGCGCATCGTGTCGTACCGCGTCGGCGGGGGTGGTGCGTTCAGGTTGCCCGGATCCGCAAACGTGGGGAACTGATAGCCCCGCGTCATGTTGCGGAACGGATAGCCGCTCGGTGCGTAGATGCCGATCGCGGCGCGCAGGTTCGGGATGCCCTTGAAGTCGGTCGAGAGCGCGATCACCGGGATCGGCTGGAACTTCCCGATCCCGAGCGGTGGCTCGGGGTTGTTCTTGACGGTCGTATAGTCGTCGCCCGTGTAGGTCGGCTGGAAGTCGGGGTTCGACGACGCGTCGTACGATCCGCGCCTCGTGAACTCCATGAAATAGCGGATGAACGCGAGCGAAATGGTGAGCGTGGTGCCGCTAGACTTCGCGAGCCCTGCGGGGTTGATCGACAGCGCCTCGCCGTCGTCGGCGGAGGCGACGGCCGCGCCCGCGCGCGACGTCGATGTCGCGCCGCTGCCGGGCAAAAACAAGCCGCCGGCGTGCGCATTCTGCGTGAGCGATAGGCAGACGAGTAGAGACGAACCGATCGCGATCCCACCGAGCTTCATCGTCTTCATCCTGGGGCGCGAACCTACCTCACAACGGGACGACGGGGCTAAAACCAGGTCGAGAACCCGAGCAGGAACATCGTGTAGCTGGAGTCGTACGTGCCCTGCGTGACGGGGTTCTCGGCCTGCGCGGTCTCGATGAGAACCGGGCTGATCGGATCCGGACCCGTTCGATCGTCCACCGGCTGCTCGATGCCGCCGGAGCCGCATCCTTGCACCGGAGGCATCGCGTTCGTGTCGGGGTTGCACGTCCCTGGGTTCTCGTTCGTGCCTTCGTAGACGTAGCCGAAGCCCACATTGATCTCGAAGCGCTTCGCGCGATAGCCGATGCCGAGCGCGCCCGTCGTCCGCGCCGCCCCGTCGACGTCCGCGCGCAGCCATCCGTCCTTCGCCGTCTGCGTGTCGTACGCGACGCCACCACGAACGATCACCTCGGCGTTGCCGGCCGGAATCCGATAGCTGCCGCCGAGCCGCACGCCGAACGAGTCCTGGAAGCCGTGCTTGACGTAGTTGTCCACGATCGGCGCGGCGAAATTCTCGTTGCCCGAGGCGTCGACCAGGTAGATGTCACCATCGACGACGACGCGATAGTTGTTCGCGCGCTCGGCGCTCCAATTCTCCCAGGTCGCGTTCAGCTCGACGTCGCCCTTCTCCGCGCCGTCGTTCCCGATGAACTTGTAGCGACCGCCGAGCGTCACCGACATCGGCAGCGCGAGCTCGACGCAGGCCTTCTGCAGATCCGCCGTTCCACCGGGCGCGCAGCGCGCCTCCTCGTCGGCGACGGGTCGCACGACGATCGGGAACGTGTTGAGCAGTGCCTCCGGACCGAGCTCGCTCGTCGCGTCACCCTTGGCGAGCAGCGACATCTGCGAGCTGTAGTTGAGGCCCAGCTCGACGACGGGCGTCGGTCGGAACGTGACGCCGACACCGAACGAGGGGACGAAGTTGTCCTTGCCCTCGACGCCGAACAGCACGTCCTCCTTCACGTTCTCGATGTAATTGTCGAGCGTCCCCCACAGCGCGATCTTCGACTTCACCTCGCCGATGCCCCACCCGACGCGCGCACCGACGTCGAGCTGCGGCGAGATGCGATACGCGGCGGCGATCGTCGGGACGAATACCGCGGCCTCCTGGCTCACGATGTCGTAGCGCTGTGGCGGGGGCGCGACGTTGAAGTCGCCGTTGAAGGCGTACTTTCGGCACCCGCTCGACAGCTCCGTGCACATGTCGCGGAACGGGTACGAGTTCGGCGCGTACACGCCCGCTGCGAGCGTGAGTCCTTTGACCGCACCGCCGAGATCCGTGACGACGGCGATGACGGGAATCGGCTGGTACCCGCCGATGCCGAGCGGCGGGCTCGCGTCGTTGCGCACCGTCGGGAACGGCTGGCCCTCGTAGGGCAGCGCGTCGGTGTCGATCGGGTCGTACGTGCCGCGTCGCGTGAACGACATCGCGTAGTTGATGATTGCCGCGGACAGCGTGATCGTCGTGCCCTTGGACTTCGCGAGCCCCGCGGGGTTGATCGAGAGCGCCTCGCCATCCGACGCCGACGCGACCGCCGCGCCCGCGCGTGACGTCGACACGGCGCCATTGCCCGGTAAGAACAGACCACCCGCATGCGCGACGGCAGGGACGAGCACGAAACCGAGGACCGGAGCGAGGCGCAGCTTCATCGCCGCGACGTTAACCCAACCCTTCGTGCGCTACCGCTTGTACCCCGGCCCAAACAGCGTGCCGCTGCTCGACGACAGGCGGGTCTGCGGCGACACGGACTGCGCGTGCATTCGTGGGTCGATCACGATGTACGGCTCGGCGTCGATCAGGGTCGAGACCACGCTCGAGATCGCGCCCATCGCACTCATTCCGCCACCACCGTCCGAGCCACCAAACAACTTCTCTCCGACCCACCCGAGCCCCTCCTTCGCCTCGTTCTTCATGGCGTCGAAGAGCGGCGTTACCGCTGGCTTCACCAGCTTCTCACCGAGTTTCTGCGCCACGCCCGGCAACTTCTTCACGAAGACGTCGCGCGTGTCGTCGAGGTTCTGCGTCTGGATGAACGTGAGTGCCGTCGGCAGCGCGATCGAGTTGATGATCGCGACCGCCGGTGCTGCTGCCTTTCCGTAGGTCAGAATGCTCGCAGCGACAGCGGCGGAGATCACGAGCTCCGAGGCCATCATCTTGCCGTAGCTGTCCCAGTCTTCTTCGGCCGCGGCGTGGAACTTGCCGACGATCAACGCGAGTGACTTGCCGACGCCGATATTGAAACCACCGAGGAACTTCTTCACGGGCGCACGGTGGCCCGACCTGTTCGAGATCCACTGCATCATGTCGACGAGGTTGATGTGCGACAGGAAGTGCGAGGTCTGGCGTGCCGCCTCGCCGAGATCCGAGTGGACGTTGTCCCACATACCGAGACCGTCGAGGTCGGTGCGGTTGATCGGATCGTTCATCGCGTACGCGTAGCGGTTCATGCCGATCGGGTGATGGCTCGACACCGTCGGATCCGGCGAGATGAACCTGCCGGTATAGGGATCGTAGTAGCGCGCGTGCAAGTACAGAAGGCCGTTCTCGTCCTTGCGCTGACCGGTGTAGCCGCGGCCCGCGTCATCGCCCGCGATTGTCAGACCGAAGGGTCCATAGCTACGCGACTCGGTGACCTCTCCCGACGGATCGAGACCGAGCACGACCGAGCCGAGGTGATCGGTGAACAGATAGGTCGTGTCACCGCTGGTCGTCTGTCTCGCGACGAGCCGGCCGCCCAGCGTGATGTACTTCGTGTGCGCGCCGGTCGCACCATTGATCTCGTAGTCGTTGCCGAGGTACGTCGTCGTGTTCCAATCGTACGTCTTCGTCAGGCGGAGGCCATCGGCGTCATACGAGTAGCTCACGCCATCGAAGTGCTCGAGCTGGTGCGCGAGGTTCCACGTCAGACTCCGGAGGTTTGCTTGGACCCGCTGACCGTGCACGTCGTACGAGAATCGGTCCACCCCGCTCTGCGTCACTGCGTGTGGTGGAGCGCCAGGTGCAACGCCGTAGGCGGTCGGGTGCGCGATCGACAGGTTGCCGTTGTCGCTATCGTACGCCTGCGTCAGCGTCGGGTCGCCACTCTCTGCGTACGTCAGCTGTCGCGTGTACTGGTTCGAATACGTGTACCACCACGACGTGCGCGTGCGGTTCGTCAATACGCTTGCGATCTTTCCGTTGTTCAACCGGTAAAGGCGCGCCTGCTCGAACACGGGCTGCGTATCGAGCACTGGCTGGGGGCCCGTCACCGGACCGAACACCTGGACCTCGGGCGTGTTCAGGTAGTTCCTATCGCGGAGCTGGAGCAGCACGTAGCGGCTGCGTGCGGTCATCGCCAGCTGCGTTCGACCGTCGACCACGTGCGGCACGTACGCTTTCAGAGCCCACCCGGTCGCGCTCCACACCGAGACGTCGAAGTTCGCGAGGCGATCGAGGCATGCCTGATCGCAGAGGTTGGTGTCGGTGCGGTTGTAGACGTCGACGCGCGTGATGTCTTGCTCGCTGCCGAGGTCGATCATCAAGTACGGCTGCATCTCGAACTCCGTGTGCAGCATCGACGACGCCGAGCACCATCGTCCGTCCACATTGCCGTCCACGACACTCGACGTCGGACCACAGGAAGCGTCGAGAATTGTCGATTGCAACACCGACTTGTTCAGCGCGATGTTCTGGTTGCCACGCTCGTGGCGCACCGCGATCGTGCCGGAGCACGAGCCGGATGTCGCACACCCCGCATAGATGATGACCTCTCCGTCGCTCTCGAGCGTGTACGTCACCGTCGACAGAGCTGCGCATCCCGGGGTCGTCGCGTTGTCATTAAACGCGCGCGGCACCTCGTACGGGCTCGTGGTCGGCCGCACCCGCAGCCGCAGATACGTATCGCCCGTTCCGGACGCGCCCGGCACGGACGCGCCGCACGTCGACACCGTGACGGTATCGCCCTGACGTCCGTGTGTTGGCAGCACGATTCGCGTCGGGGTGTACGGCCCTGACGACGAGTTCGTCAGCTCGTACTCGCCGACGACACCGACAGAGCCGGTTGCCTTGTTCCCTTTGAACGTGTACCCCGACACCTGGCCGCGCGGATTCGAGGTCTCGTACGTTGCCTCGGCCCCGCTCGCGGTCTTGTACGACGTGAGTTTGCCGGCGGCGTCGTACGTCGCACTGTCAATGAGGCCGGGGATCGAATAGATGCGCCCGGTGTCGTCGTAGCGGATGCCGTTGGTGGGCGTCCCGACGCGCGTGCGGTCCGGGTAGAGCGTCGAGGTCACCCGCCCGTCGCCGTCGTACGTCTTGGTGAACATGTACGGTCCAGCGCCGTTGACCGTCCGTCCACCGCGGATCAGGTGCCCTTGCTCGTTGTAGTCATACGTCGCGACACCCGACGCGTCGGTCGACGACGTCAAGCGGCCGAGGTTAGCGTAGCCCGCGCGCGGCTCGTCGTAGGCCCACGTCGAGAGGATCGAGGCAGTGCATCGCCTGACACATGGATACGTCGCTTTGAACGTGCGGCGATCGAGCGCGTCGTAGCTGTGCTCCGTGCGGATGCCCGCGGCGTCGGTCTCGACGAGCACGTTGTCCTTGTTATCGTATTGGAACGTTCGCACGCCGCTGTTCGACTCGCGCACCGACGTCTTGCGGCCAAGCGAGTCCCACGTGTACTCCACCGTCGCGAGCGCCGCGCCAACGTGGGTACTCTGCGAGATCGTCGCGACATTCCCGCGGCGATCGTACGTGTAGTGGGTGAGGTCGTAGGTATGGAACGAGCCGTCCGTGTTACCGGTCACCCGCGGTCGTCCATGTATGTCGAACTTCGTCATCTCGGGTGTGCCGAGACCGTCACGCACGACGGCGCGCAGCATCGAGTACGTCGTCGTCGTGGTGTCACCGGGGTGATCTCGGCCGGCTACGATCGCCGGCGGCAGTTTCTTCTCGATCTCGCGATCGCTCCGGTCGTAGGTGAACGTTGTCGTGAAGACGGGGTCGGTGGCGTAGCGTGGCTTGGTTTGCGTCGCGAGCTTGCCGCGCGCGTTGTACGTCATCTCCGTTTCGATGATCTCCGTCGTCGGCGTGGGACCGTTGCGCATGATCTTCGCCACGCGCCCCATGCCGTCGTAGTGCGTGCGCTTCCAGTTCGGCCCCATCGAGAACGCACGCGACGTCGAGCCGGGCGTGGTGACAACGGTGTACGGCATGTCGTACGGGAACGCGTAGTCGTGATACGCGACCTGTTCCCACGCGCCGGGCACCATTTGCGTGCGCGTGCGGCGGCACACCGCGTCGTATGTAACGTCCGTGCTCTGATTGACCTGATTTCGTTCCTTGGTCGCAAGCCCGCAGCGGGGATCCCACTCGGCACGCGTTACCAGGCGCACCGCGGGTGTGCCCGCCGGTGGCAGCGTCGTCTCGATCACGAACGTCCGATACGTCGAGTCGTAGGTGTAGTTGGTCGTCTGACCGTTCCGATCGGTTTCGGAGATGAGATTTCCGGCGCTGTCGTATGCGAACGAGCTTTGAACAAACGCGTTCGCCGTGTCGAGCCAGATCTCCGAGCGCGTCGCCAGGCCGCGCGTGTCGTACGTGTACTTCACGTCCGTGAGCGTTCCACTTGCGTCACTGCCCGTAACACGCGTCGGCTTGTCGACGATGTAACGCTCGATGTCCGGGGCGAACGTCGTCGTGAGCGTGCGATCGTCGTCGAGGAGCGAGGTCACGGAGTTCGTCGAGTCCAAGATCAGTCCATCGTCGTAGATCTTGGTGATGTTGCCGAACTTGTCGTGCTCGAAGCGCCGCCGCGTCGCGACGGTATCCATGCCCTCGTACTGCGTCCGCGTGTCGCGGATCAGATCCGACCGAAACGGTACGGTCGTCGTGTCGGCGTACGTGAGCTCCTGTCGATTCAGTTCGAGCCCACCCTGACCGGCGAAGCGACTGATGCGCGCCGGCGCGGTCGGCCACCTCGGGTCCAGGCGCGACTCGATCTCGGTCAGCGGGCATTGCCAGGGCGCCGCCTCGTTCGCGAGACATGCGTCCTGGATCTGAACGGTGCGAAAGCCGAGGAAGCGCCGCGTAAACGCGTCGTAGCTCGCGCCTGCATAGCGGAACGTCTGCGTGATGTTGCCTTCCTGCCCACCGTGACGCGTGAACGACTCGACGACCGGGATGCGGACGCGGCCGCTTTGAAACTTCGTCGCCGGTGCGTAGATCACCGTCGAGCCGCCGCCCATCCCGTTGAACGTCGCCGTCACGAGATCCAGCAGCATCGTCGAGTCTCGCTTGATGCACGTCATCTTGCTGCCCACGCCGTTCGCAGAGCCGGCCGTGAAGCAGTACTCGGTACGACCATCGCCGTCCCAGTCGACCATCCAGTGCTGGTTGGTCCAGCTTGGCTCGACGATGCCTTGATTCGGCAGGATCACCCCGAACAGCCCTTGCGAGATCAGACACTCCTTCCCGTGGCCTGGGTTGTTGAAGCACATGTCCATCTTGTGATCGCCATCCATGTCCCCCCAGCGCGGGCTATCGCGCACGCCGAACCCGTTCGGCCTCGTCGCCCACACGACATCTTGAAAGCCGATCTGGGTCGAGATCGCGCACTTGATCTGCGTGTCGTGGGTCATGCGGCAATAGTCGGTCGAGCCGTCGCCGTTGACGTCGACATACCACTGCGTATCCGCCGGCCCGACAATGTCGATCACGCCCATGAACGTATCCGTCCCGCTCACGCGATCGAATCGGCTTCGGTCGAGCTCGTCCACCTGGCCGAGCAGGCACTTCAGGCCCTGCTGGTACTGCTGCGGCCCGTCGACGATGCGACAGAAGTCCGTGCGTCCATCGCCGTTCCAGTCGACGAACGCTCGTGTACCCGCATATCCGAGCGCGTCCTCGAACTTGTGGGACGCGGCTGCATCCCCGAGCACGCCGACGGTCCGCTCGGTGTACGACGTGCCGGTGGACAGTGCGCACTTCAAGCTCGGCAGGCCGTTCCAGGGGTCGACGATCGCGCGGCACAGATCACCGCGACCGTCACCATTCCAATCGACGAACCATCGCGCGCCGTCCCCTCCGGCATCGTCGTTGATCATCGCGCTGCCGATCGCCGTGTCGTTGATTCCTGTGCCCGTCGAAAGCGCACACAGGATGCGGTAGTTCCTCTTCGTGTCAGTCCCCCAGCAGCTTCTGCCACTGTCGGTGACGCACGTCATGCGGCAGAAATCGGAGCGGCCGTCGCCGTTCCAATCAATCCAGGTCTGATCAGATCCCCAGTCGAAGAACGTTCCGACGGTGCGTTCCGTGAAACCATTGCCGGTCGAGATCGCGCAGCCCAGCGTCATCGAGCTCGTGTCGCGGCAGTAGTCGTTCTTGCCGTCGCCATCGAAGTCCACCATCCCGCGGTACGCATCGTGCCCCCACTGCGGCTGCATGCCGATGTCCATCTTCGAGTACGACGGTGCGCGATCACTCCAAGAGAAGGTGACCGGCACGGTCGACGTGCCGGTCACGTCCAGGTTCGTTGCGACGCGCGCGTCCTTGCCGAACATCGTGACGCTCGTGAGCAGCGGCCGCGTGGTGCTTGCGCTGGTCTTGTATTGCAGCGCGTACGTGCGTGCGCGGTTCGGATCGACCGATCCGTTCGCAAGACACGACGCTGTGCTCGTCGCACTCGGGTTCACACAGACGTCGATCACGCGCAGTTGGGTGGACATCGTCTCCAGACGGCCCAACTCCGCAAACGTCTCGGGCAGCGTGCGCGCGCCGAAACGAAAGTCGATGACGGTGCCATTGTAGTGGATGCGCGTGGGGATGTTCGTGTTCGGATTGGCGCCCGCGCTCGCCGACGACCACTCGTACGTCACCGTGTTGCCGCTCGTGTCGATGACCTGGCTCAGCACGTACCGCCCCGATGGTCCGAACGAGCTGGCTCGCGCGTAGACATGCCTCGTGCCGTCCGGCTTCCACACGACGAACTTCACCTGGCTGGCGTTGGTCGGATCGAAGCCGAGCTCGACACGTAGGTAGCTCTCGGATTGCGTCGACAACCATTGGCTGAAGCTCAGCGTGCCGGCCGCGGGCTCACACGCGGGTCCCTTGACGACCTGATCGCTGCACTCCACGAGGAGCTGACCGTCGAGGTAGTAGCGCTTGCGGGTTCCAAGCGACGGCGCGTCACGGACCTCGATCACGCTGAGGCCCTGCAGCGACCATCCGACGCCGACATAGCCGGTGCCGCGACCCGAGTGATACTGGAGCGAGAGCTTCGGCTCGATTCCATGGAACGTGGGGACTTGGATCGGGATGCTCTCGGTGTAGGCACCGATGAACTCCTCGACCTTCCCGCCACTCTCGTACGGCGATGCGAGCGCGGAAGTTCCGAGAATCACGATCAACGGCAGCGATGCGAGAGAACGCATGCCCGAATAGAGGGCACACCGCTGATTCGTTGCAGACTTTCTTCGGGCGCTAGAACCAGGTCGACGCGCCGAGCATGAACAGGATGTAGTGCGACTCGAACGTGCCCTGGTTTACCGGTGCTTGACGCTGCTGCGACGGAACGACGATCGGGTTGATCGGGTCCGGGCCCTGGCGCTCCTCGAGCGGCGCCTCGACACCGTCCATGTTGCAGCCGCGCATGTCGGGCAGGGGCGAGGTCGGGTTGCACGTGCCCGGGTTGTCGTTCGTGCCCTCGTAGACGAAGCCGAAGCCCGCGTTGACCTCGAAGCGGCGCGCGCGATAGCCCGCGCCGATCGTCATCGTGGTGCGCGCGGTACCGTCGACGTCGAGGCGGTACCAGCCCTCCGTCGCCGCCGCGGTGTCGTACGCCACGCCCGCGCGCGCGATCAGCGTGTTGCCACCGACGGGGAAACGCCAGCTGCCGCCGAGGCGCGCATTGAACACGTCCTGGAAGCCGTGGCGGACGATGTTCTGCTTGATGCTCACGCCCGCGTCGCTGCCCTGGACGACGATCTGCGAATCGATCGTGACGGAGTAGTCCGTCGTCGCGCCGCCGCCCCAGTCCTCCCAGCCGACGTTGAGCTCGATGTCCCCGCGCTCGATGCCGTCGGCGCCAAGGAACTTGTAGCGCGCGCCGAGCACCGCCGACATCGGCAGCTCGAGGTTGATGCACGCGGAGAGAGCGCCGACGCGTCCACCGGGCTTGCACTGCGCCGACTCGTCGGGGAGCGGGATAACCATGACCTGGACGCCGCTCGCACCTGCGCGGTCACCGAGCACCGCGCTGCCCGTCCCCTTCGCGCCGAGCTTGATCGCCGAGTTGTACACGCCACCGATCTCGAGCGAGGGCGTCGGTCGGAACGAAAAGCCACCGCCGAAGCTCGGGACGAAGTTGTCCTTGCCCTTGAGGGTGAGCCGGCCGTCGCCGCCGACATCCTCGACGAGGTTGTTCGGTGCAGCCCACAGATGGATCGTCGATTGGAGATCCGCGAAGCCCCAGCCGAAGCGCGCGCCGACGTCGAGGTTCGGCAAGATGCGATAGCTCGCCGCGAGCGTCGGCATGATCAGCTTCGCGTCGCGCTTCACGACGTCGTAACGCGCGGGCAACGGTGGGGCGTTCGGATCGCCGCCGAACTCGTACTCCTCGCACGTGCTTCCCGTCTTCACGCACAGATCGCGGAACGGATACGAGTTCGGTGCGTAGATGCCGGCCGCGAGCCGCAGCCCCGACACCGCGCCTCCAAGATCCGTGCTGATCGCGAATACAGGAATCGGCTGGTACGAGCCGAGCGCGAGCGGCGGCTTCGCGTTGTCCTCGACGACGGGGTACGGCTGACCCTCGTACGGGAGATCCACACCTTCGATCTGATCGTACGTGCCGCGGCGCTGGAACGAGACCGCGTAGTCGATGATCGCCATCGACAGCGTGATCTGCGTGCCGGTCGTCTTCGCGAACCCCGACGGGTTGAGCGCCAGCGCCTCTCCGTCCGATGCCGACGCGACCGCCGCACCGCCGCGCGAGGTCGACACTGCGCCCGAGCCCGGCAGATACAGGCCGCCCGCATGCGCGACCGACGACGACAACAACACGGCGCCGAGCGCCATTCCCCGCTTCATCCGAGCACGGTAACGCACCCGGGCGGCTCTATCAGCTGACGGGCGCAGCCTTTCGGCGCTCGTGCACGCCGATGTGCGTCAACAGAATCGCGATCGCCGCTGGCGTCACGCCGCTGATGCGCGACGCCTGTCCCACCGACCGTGGACGGATGCGCTCGAGCTTCTCGACGACCTCGTTCGACAGCCCCGGGATGCCGCGGTAGTCGACGTCGTCGGGAACGCGCACTCCGTCGGCGCGCGAGACGCGAGCGGCGTCGGCCTCCTGACGGCGCAGGTAGCCTTCATACGCGACCTCGACCTCGATGCGCTCGAGCGCCTCGGGGCTCGCGTCCGCGGGAGCGAGCCCACCCGCCGTGGCGATCTTCTCGACGGCACGCCAGTCGAGCTCGGGGCGGCGCAGCAGCTCTGCGAGCGACGCGCGACGGCCCGCCAGCGGCGCGGTGCCGTGCGCGACGAGCTGCGCGTTGACGGCGTCGGTGCCGGTGACGAACGCGCGTTCGGCTCGCTCGCGAGCGGCGGCGAGCTCGATACTCCACGCCTCGTAGTCGCGCCAGCGCGCATCGTCGACGAGTCCGAGCGCGCGGCCGATCGGCATGAGGCGATCGACCGCGTTGTCCTCGCGTAGCAGCAAGCGGAACTCCGCGCGCGACGTGAGCATGCGGTACGGCTCCTGCGTGCCGCGCGTGGTGAGATCGTCGACGAGGACGCCCGCGTACGCCTGATCGCGGCGCAGGATCACCGGCTCGGTGTGCCCGAATCGATTCCCGAAGCCAAGCGCGACGGCAGCATTGATGCCGGCGAGCAGGCCCTGGATCGCCGCCTCTTCGTAGCCGGACGTGCCGTTGATCTGCCCCGCGAGATAGAGGCCCGCGCACCGCCGCGTCTCGAGCGTCGGCAACACCTCGCGCGGATCGATGAAGTCGTACTCGACGGCGTAGCCCGCGCGCGTCATCTCCGCGCGCTCCAGGCCGGGGATCGTGCGGATGAACGCGAGCTGCACGTCGTACGGCAGCGACGTCGAGATGCCGTTCGGATACACCTCGGCCGAGTCGATACCCTCGGGCTCGAGGTAGATCTGATGACGATCCTTGTCCGCAAAGCGGACGACCTTGTCCTCGATGGACGGGCAGTACCGCGGGCCAGCGCCCTGGATCTCCTTCTTGTACAGCGGCGATCGCCAAAGGCCCGCGCGGATGATCGCGTGCGTCGCGTCACTCGTGTACGTGATCCAGCACGAGATCTGTGGCAGCGGCGGGCGCTGCCGCGTGCGCGTCCAGCGGAACATCGGCGGCGGATCGTCGCCCGGCTGGAGCTCGAGCCCGGCGACGTCGATCGTCTTGCGGTCCAACCGGCACGGCGTGCCCGTCTTGAGGCGCGCGAGCGGAAGTCCGAGCGACGCGAGCGAGTGTGACAGTCCGATCGCCGGAGCCTCGCCCGCGCGACCACCCGCGGCCTTGGCCTCGCCGACGAAGATCGCGCCGCGAAGGAACGTACCCGTCGTCAGGATCACCGCGCGCGTGTGATAGCGAACGCCCATCGTCGTTGTCACCCCGACCACGCGCGTGCGCGCACCACCGCTCGTCGTCGCGATGTTGAACGCGGTCGTCGACTCGTCGACCACGCCGAGCTCGGCGACCTCGCCCTGGCGCAGCGCGAGGTTCTCGCACTGCTCGAGCCGCATCCGCATCTCGTCGCGATAGCGGCGCTTGTCGGCCTGCGCGCGCGTCGAGCGGACCGCGGGTCCCTTACTCGCGTTGAGCCGGCGGAACTGGATTCCGGTCTGATCGATCACGCTCGCCATCTCGCCGCCGAGCGCGTCGAGCTCCTTCACGAGGTGGCCCTTCGCCACGCCCCCGATCGCCGGATTGCACGACATCTGCGCGACCATCTCGAGGCTGCCCGTCAGCACGAGCACGCGCGCGCCCATCCGCGCCGCCGCGAGCGACGCCTCGCAACCGGCGTGCCCCGCCCCGACGACGATGATGTCGTACGCGTCCGGGTAGTCGAAGGGCGTCACGGGCATGAGGCCCGCAGGTCTAGCAGGATGTGGGGGTGCGGTCGACGGTGTTCCGTCTCCCTGTTGTTCTTGTGGGGTTCGATTGGCTACGCATCGGGGTCGATACCCATGCGGCGCAGCGCGCGGCGCGTGTCCATCGAGTGCGAATGCAGCCGTTCGATCGCCTTTCCATCGGTGTAGACGATCACCTCTCCGCTGATTCGCTCCTGTTCACCGGCAGCGTGATAACGCTTGTCCACGAGGTGCAGGAACGGCAGTAGCTGGTCGTCGTCGGCGATCGCCGTCGCGAGCATCTGGCCACGTTCGGGGAAGCCTACGACGAGAGTATCGCCTCCCACGAGTCGCTCGATCTGCTCCATCGTCGGACGATGCAGGATCGCTTCGCAGCCGAAGCTCTCGTGCACCACGAGCGCGACCCGCGTATCTCCGACTTCGATCAGCTCGATTACGAACTCCGTGCGCGCGAGGTTCCCGATCGCGCGCTGCCGCAGCGCGCGCGATGGGGCGCCTTGGTTGCGTGGCCAGAACAGCTCCGCCGGCTGATCCTCGACGTACGCGATCACCGGCAGCTCGTCGTGATCGGCGTCCGCGGGGACGAGGGGCTCCCACGTCAGCGCGTCGAGCTCCACGGCGCGCCGGTGGACGAGTAGCGGCATCGCGCGCAGACTCGTCTCGAGCGGCGCGTGTGGCGCGCGAGGCTTCGCGAGATCCACCGCCGTGCGCAGCGATGCGGTGCCACCGGCCGCGATCGCCTGCGCCTGCTCGGCCGGGAACACCATCGGCTTCTTCGGCTGCTGCAGGCCGAGCGGTGGCCGCGCCGAGCCGACGAGCTCCCACTTGCCCGGCTCCTCGGCGCGATACAGCTCGCCTGCGAGCGCGACGAGCTCGAACACCGTCGACCAATACGCGGCGAGCTCGGTCTTCGCGACAGGCTTGCGCCGCAGCTCGTGCTCGCGCACCTCGAGCGCGTCGCGAAACGTGCGCACGTTGACGCGGCGGCGGACCGCGGTCGCGAGATCGCACAGCGTTCCGTCGAGCAGCATCGTCGCGGACATCGGCGTGGGGAACGCGTGCTCGCGTTTTCCGTCGAACACGACGCCGCCCGCCGACGTCACCGCCTCGACGAAGAAGCCCGGCGGCTCGCCCGACGTGACCACGGTGACAACGCCCTTGTTCGAGAACCTCTGCGCGAGAGCTTCGCGTGCGCGCGCGACGCGGCACATCGCGACGAGGATCGACACGAGGCGCGCCTCGCTGATCTGTGCGAACGTGCGGCCGTCGTGCACGACGAGCAGCACACTGCCATCGGCGCGCTGCTTGACGCTAACCTTGTCGAGATCTGCCCAGGACATCGTCGAGCGTCGCGCTCAGGGCGCCGGCGTGACCTCGGGCTCCTTCTCGCCCTCCGGATCCGGATCGACCTCGCCTGGGCCGCGACCCTGCCCGCACGTCGGATCGCCGTGCGCCTTCCATGGTGGGAACTTGTACACGTCGAGCGTCGCGCGCACGACGAGCTCGCTCGGGTGCGTCCCGTCGGGCGCCTTGCCGTGGTCCCACAGGATCGACTTCACCTTCGTCGAGCCGCACTTGTCGAACAGGTTCTTCTCGGCGCCCGTGTAGTCGGCCTTGAGGTTGTCGAGCTCGTCGAACGAACACGCGCCCGGGTTGCCGCACTCGAAGCGAAACGTCTCGTACCAGCTCTTCGTCTTCGTGCCGAGCTCGCGCACGATCAGCTCGGCGGACACGCCCGCCTTGTCGGAGGCGCGAAGCTCGAGCGCGTGCTGCCCCGGCGCGAGATCGATGTAAAAGCAGGTCTCGGACTTCTCCGGGTTCTTGTAGAGCATCGTGTCGCCGGGCAGCTTCAACCACAGCCGCTGCGCGCTCAGAAGCCGGAACTCGAAGCGCTTGCGCGCACCGTCGGGGAAGCCGGCGTCCTCGTCGCCCTTGCGGCACGAGCACTCGGTGTTCTGGCACAAAGGGCCGCTCAACGTCCCCGTCGTTCGCGCCGCCGGAACGGGGCCGATCTCGATCTGCGACCGACCACCACACGCACTGGCCGCGAGGACGAACAAGAACAGGAGGCGCATGGCCTCCTTATAACGCTGCCCATGCACCGCGCACACGCGACCTTTCAATGACCTGGCGAAGACGTGACCAGGCAACCCCAGGCCTAGCAGCCGGGTCAAAGGTGGGCTAGAACCTCTCGGATTCGCATGCGTCTCGCCCTCCTCGTCGCCCTCGCCTTCTCGGTCTTTGCCCCCGCCTGCGGTGGCAAGAGCGGCGCCGGCACGGTCGAGTATTCGGTCTCTGCGCAGAAGAACTACGAGAAGGGGCTCAAAGAGCTCGACAACAAGGACTGGATCGCCGCGGCGAAGTACATGGGCTTCATCAAGAGCCGCTTCCCATACTCGAAGTACGCGGTTCTCGCCGAGCTTCGCCTCGCGGACGCCGAGTTCGGCGCCGAGCAGTACCTCGAAGCGATCGACTCGTATCGCTTGTTCATCAAGTTTCACCCGACCCACGAGATGGTCGCGAACGGCTACGCATCGTTCCGCATCGGCGAGGGTTACTTCAAACAGCTCTCGGGCGACTTCTGGCTGTTCCCTCCATCGTACGAGAAGGATCAGTCGTCCACGGAGGATGCGGCGAACGAGCTGAAGACGTTCCTCGACAAGTACCCGGACTCGCCGTACCGCGCGAAGGCCAACGAGATCATCGTCAAGGTCGGCAAGCGCCTCGCCGATCACGAGTGGTACGTCGCACGCTACTACTGGGATCGCGGCAAGCCGATGGGCACCGTGATCCGGTTGCGCCGCCTGCTCGAGCGCTATCGCGGTGTCGGCTACGACGAGGAAGCGCTGTGGCTCCTCGGTCGCGCGTACGTCGCGGTGTCGATGCCCGACCGCGCGCGCAACGTGTGGAACGAGCTCGTCGCGAAACACCCGCGCTCGGATCGCGCGTCCGACGCGAAAGAAGCGCTCGGCGGACTGCCACGCAAGTAGGCGCGTCGCGTCGCGTCGGACGACGACGAGCGACGTCGGTCGTAGTATCGTTGCCGACGATGAGCGCTGTACGGCCCGATCGTGACCGGATCGACCAGCTGATCGCTGTCGGGCGCGAACACTACCATGGGGGCGAATACGAGACGGCCGAGCCGTTCCTCGCGGAGGCGGCGTCCGCGCGGCCGAACTTCCCCGACCTCTACAACATGCTCGGGGTCGTCTATCACTCGCAGGGTCGGTTCCAGGACGCGGAGGAAGCGTTCGAGACCGCGCTCAAGCTGAACCCGCGGTACACCGAGGCCGCGTTGAACCTGTCGGTCACGTACAACGATCGCGGCAAGTACGAGCGCGCGCGCGAGGTGTACACGCGCGCGGTGTCCGCGTCCGTCGGGCAGCCGAACGCGCTCGATCGCTTCGCGCGCGGAAAGCTCGCGAACATGCACGCCGACCTCGGCGAGGCGTATTGCGGCCTCGCGATGTTCGAGGAGAGCGTCCGCGAGTACAGCAAGGCCCTCGATCTGTGCCCCGAGTTCGCCGATCTGCGCGTGCGCCTCGGCAACGTCTATCGCGACATGGGCGTCTTCCACGCCGCCGTCGCAGTTCGAGCACGCGAAGCGGCTGCGCCCGGACTTCATCCCTGCACGCATCCACCTCGGCGTCACGCTGTTCTCGCTCGGCCGCAAAGACGCCGCGCTCGCCGAGTGGCACCAC
>JBJXGN010000101.1:0-4355 GCA_046160585.1 Kofleriaceae bacterium | reverse complement strand
AGCAATACAACCACCAGAGCACGATGTCGGGTGTCGCGACGCGGACCCGCGTCACGCGCAACCTCGCGTATCGCGCCACTGGCCTCTACACCGAGACGCAGACGGGCGGAACCACGCTCCAGTCGACGGTGCTCACCGAGGACCTAAAGGGCCGCATCACGGCTCGCAACTACACGCCGAACACGCTCGGCGTCGAGGATTCCTATTTTCGATACGACGACCAAGATCGGCTGCTGTGCGAGACGACCACCAGCGTCGGCAGCTGCCCGAGCACCGGGGCCGGCATCAAGAACAGCCACACGGCCTCGCCGCCGTTCACGAATTCGGGCGTATGGAAGGAGAACCGGTTCTCGAACGGTTCGACTGCCTACATTCGTTCGTTCAACGCAGGCATTTCACTATCGAATCACCGCATTCGAAAAGTCGGCGAGAACACCAGCGGTTTCACGACAATGCAGTATTACTACACTGCTAAAGGCGAGCGGTACTATGAGGTCGATGACCCCGTGACTACTGCATACCGCGGATACATCTACGATCAGCGGTCTAATCGCCAAGGCACTATTGGCTACTACCGTTCAGGTGGAACGTGGTACAGTTATTCATCGACGAGCGCGTTCGATGCGCAGAATCGACGCGTATACAAGTCGATTCAGTTGAACGACGTCACATCTACGTGGTTCTACTACTACGACGCTGACTCTCGTCTCACCGAAGTGAGATACACGCCGAACACCACTTCGCCGTCTACTTTTCAGGTGTTCCAGCTACTGTGGCTCCGAGACAGGGTGACCGCGATGTATCAGGCCGACGCACCCTCCGGCGCTGTGTCTAGGCGCTATGTCGTGGGTGATGAGACGCATCGACCCCTTGAACTGTGGGCATGGCCTACGAGCGGTGACATGACACGGATGTGGGCCATTAACCCGAGTGCATATGGGTTTGATGTCATCGCGCTGGGCTCTTCCGTCTATCAGCCGTTGCTCTTCGAGGGGCAGCAAGTGGATGCAGAGACAACCGCATATCGAAACGATGGGACGACGGTGCATCGTCCTGCATTGGTGCACAACGGATTCAGAACGTACGATCCGATGATTGGCGGATACCTACAAACAGATCCTCTGTCACCCGCAACATGGTCATCGTACATGTATGCTGACGGAAATCCAGTTGAAGAGACTGATCCAAGTGGCCTGATGAAGAAATTGGTATGCACAAATGGCAGTGCGGAACTGGATGACTTATTGGGATATCCAGGCGAGCACATCGTAGTGAACAGCACACACTGCCATTGGGAGGACAACGGTGGTCAAGGCCCCGGAGGCGACGGTCCAGGGCCTAGACCGCCAGGTAGCCCTCGTCCACCAGGAGGCGGCGGTGCTGTTACAAATCGGGCACCGAAATGGCCGTATGGAGAAACGCCGGGTCAACGCAAGGGAGAGTCCTGCTGGTTCCTCAATCGAGTTATGAATGACTACTTTATGCGTTGCAATAACTCATATTCCACCACCAGCCCGGTGTGCTATTGTCGACCAAACATGTCCCTACTTGGACAACCGCCCAATGAGACATTCGAGCCGACACCAATTCCACTCTTGAACAACGTCACCAACGCGCAATGTGGCGAGTATGGAGCAGCCAGAGGCCTCGAATGCACGTCTCGCGAATGCGCTAAATATCGCGAGACAAGAGAAGAACGCGATCGTCGTTTCGACTGCCGAGTGAGATGCGATATCAACGACGAATACTGTAAAGACTACGACGACCTGTTGCCTGTGGCGGAGTAGAGGGTGCACGTACTCGCAGCGACTCTATTGCTACTGTTCGGCTGCACCATATCGCCCCAAGCACCGACCGTGAAGGCGATTGGCCCTTTACCCGATATCGATGACTGCCGTTGTGCCGAAGACAATATATTGACGAGACACAGACCAGTTCGCAACGGGAAGTTCGTGAGCGGGCACATTGGCGTCGACTTTCTGGGGCGGGCAGGAGCTAGTGTTGTGGCGATTGGCGACGGCGTTGTCACAGTCGTGTTCGGCGACGATGCCGATATCAATCATGGCTCGTCAGTTCTCGTCGATCACACTTCCTTTCTATACACACACTACCTGATGGCTAGTTATGTGCACCTCGAGCAAGTGATTGTGACCGAAGGACAACGTGTAACACGCGGACAAGTAATCGGCAGGATCTGGGGAGGTGGTGACCAGTGGCCATCGCATGTTCATCTTACGATCGACACTTCAGGGCCTGTCGAAGATGAAGATCCATTGAGGTTTGTCCGTGTTCCGCTTCGTTGCGCACGTCCTCAAGAGCTAGTCTTGCCGATTGAATGTTAACGGTCTCGTTCACGGCTACGATTTCCCCGCCCTGGCGGCGGCGAAGCGCTTTCGCTCCTCGGGGTTCTCGTCGAGCCAGGCGCGCAGCGACTCCTCCGCGATCTCGACCACGACATCTTCGTCGGAGACCTTCGCCTGGCAGGCGAGACGGGACTCGGCGCGCACGTCGAACGCCTTGTCCATGATGTCGTTCTCCTTGTCCTTGATCTCGCCAAGCGAGTCCAAGCCCTGCTCCACGTAGACGTGGCAGGTCGAGCAGCCGAGGTTGCCGCCGCACGCGTGACCGACGCGCGCTTCGGGCGAACAAGCCTCCGCGGCATCGAGGATCGACATGCCCTGCTTGCACTCGATCGTGATCGGGCCGAGGGAGAGCTTTCCCTGCGGGTTTCTGAACGTGACCTTCGGCATTACGCGCCCACCTTCTTGGCCGCGTCCTCGAGGGCAACACCCTGGAACTGGGCCGCGATCGCGCGGTTCATGCGCTTCTGCGCGAACGGCTTGGTGGCGACGTCGAGTGCTTCGACCGCGTGGCGAATCGCGAGGTGGTCCGTACCGGCCATCGCGGTCTCGAGCGTCTTCATCGCCGCTTCACCCGCCACGCGAACGTCGTCGTCGAGCAGCGCGCCGTCCTGCGCGTCGGTCGCGAACGCGAGTCTCGTCGCCGCGAGGATGCGATCGCCCTCGACACGCTCGACGAGCAGGTTGCGCTTCGCGAGGTCTTCCTCGGCGTATTCGAACGAGTCGACGAGCATCTGCTCGACCTCCTCGTCCGTGAGCCCGTAGGTCGGCTTGACCTCGATCGAGGCTTCTTTGCCCGTCGTGAGCTCCTTGGCCATCACCTTCAGGAGGCCATCGGCATCGACGAGGAACGTGATCTCGACGCGGCCCATGCCCGCGATCATCGGCGGCACGCCGCGCAGCACAAAGCGCGCGAGCGACCGGCACGCGTCGGCGGTCTCGCGCTCGCCCTGCAGCACGTGGATGTCGAAGCCGGTCTGGTTGTCCGCGTAGGTGGTGAACGTCTGTGTCGCGCCGGCGGGGATCGTCGTGTTGCGATGGATGAGCTTCTCGACGACACCACCCATCATCTCGATGCCTAGCGACAGCGGGACGACATCGAGCAGCGTGACGTCCTGGCGGCCCGTGGCGAGCACGTCGGCCTGCACGGCCGCGCCGAGCGCGACGACCTGGTCGGGATCGATGTCGATCAGCGGCTCGCGCCCGAACAGCTGCGCGACGTATTCGCGCACGACCGGCGAGCGCGTCGAACCACCGACGAGGATCACGCCATCGAGATCTGCCGCGTCGACCTCGGCATCTTTCAACGCGCGTCGACAGGCCTTGCCGGTCTTCTCGAGAAGCGGCTTCGCCCACGCGCGAAGGTCATCGACAGAGACGACGCGCTCGACAGTATCGAGAGAGCCGCTGGCGCCGTTCGACGGAGAGCTCGAGCTGCCATGCGATCCGGGCGATCCGTTCGATCCCTTCGACGCGTTCTTCGCGCGCGAGAGATCGAGCCGATACGTCGCGGTCGGCGCGTCGGTGAGCGATTCCTTCACGCGGCGGGCTTCCGCGACCGCCGCAGCGACCATCGCGCGGTCTGCGTTTGCGAGCGCATCACCAACGATGCCCGAGACGATCGCGCGATCGAGATCATCGCCACCGAGGGCGCTATCACCACCCGTCGACTTCACCTCGAACACGCCGTCGACGAGCTTCAGGATCGAAATGTCGAACGTGCCACCGCCGAGATCGAACACCGCGTACGTGCCACGCGATCCCCGGTCGAGGCCGTAGGCGAGCGCCGCCGCGGTGGGCTCTGCAAGCAGGCGCATCACCTCGAGCCCCGCGAGCCGACCCGCGTCGCGCGTCGCTTGGCGCTGTGCGTCGTCGAAGTAGGCCGGCACCGTGATCACGGCGCCTTCGATCGGTCCACCGAGCGACGACTCCGCGCGCGACTTGAGCTCGCGCAGCACTTCGGCCGAAACCTCGACCGGCGACACGGTGCGACCG
>JBJXGN010000100.1:0-31237 GCA_046160585.1 Kofleriaceae bacterium | reverse complement strand
GCTCGCGGGGGACTTGTCGGCGGCGAGGCACCGCGACGCCTCTCGAAGATGACCGCGCGACGCACCACTCGTCGACACGATCGCTTGGACGCGCGCGATGTCCACACCAAGCGCTGCGAGGATCGGAGCAGGCGGGTCGAACGCGAGATCAGCGCACAACGCGGCGGTCGCGGCGAGTGCGACGTGTGGATCGGCGTCGGCGCCGATCACCTTCACCAGATGTGGCCACATGGCCGGCGGCGTCGGCGCCGGGACGTGCGCGAGCACCGCGCGACGGAACGCGGGATCTGGATCGGCCATCGCCCTGGTCCACGCGACACCAAGGATTTCCGCTCGGGCGGGATCGAACGCGATCGTCCCCGGCGACGATGGGCCCGCGTTCATCGCGGGGCGACGCGCGCGCTCGAGGTAGGCAGCTGCATCGACGGCCAGGACTCGCACCTCGATCCAGCGCGCGCGATCGTTCGCGATCTCGGCGAAGCGATCGCGCCACAGGACGAGGTCCGCGTCTGCGAGATCGTCGGGCGGATCGGGCTGCACCATCTCGCGCGCGATCGCCACCGCTGCGCGCGCGGCGGGGATCGCGACGCGGCGATCGGGACCCGCAGCGAGCGTGCCGAGCACCTCGAGGAGATCTGCGCGACCTTCGACGCGCGGCGCCGCGGCGATGCCCGCCAGGACCGTCGCGCGATCGCGTGAGGCGAGCGCCGACTCGATCACGGCGGGACCGGCGAGGACCCCTTGGCGCGACGCCTCGTCGAGGTCGCCTTTCTCGAGGGCCGCCTTCATCGTCGCGAGGGATGGGCTCCCGAAGACCGTCGAGAGGGCCGGACTCGCAAAGACCGTCGAGAAGGTCGGGCTTGAAAAGACCGTCGAGAGGGTCGGGGTCGCGAAGCTGGCCGTTGATAGGGTCGCGCTCGTGGTCGCCACGAGCAGCGATGCACGGATCACACCGCTCGAACGCTGGTCTCGCCCTCGTCCTTCCCCGTGGGTCACGTAGTCATCCTCGTCGGACGCGCGGGTTTTTCGCGAGAATCACGGCGAAAAAATTGACAGGCTGGTAGGGCGTTCAGTACGGTGTGTACGTTCAGTAGACCTCGGAAACCTCCTCCGCTTCTGCGGCAGGACGAAGAAGGTGCCATGGCGGACGCTCTGACTCATCGGCAGCGGGAAATCCTCGATTTCATTTCAGCTTCCATCGCAGAGCGGGGCTTTCCGCCAACGCTGCGGGAGATCGGCGAGCACTTCCACATCCGCTCGACGAACGGGGTGAACGATCACCTCAAGGCCCTCGAAAAGAAGGGTCATCTCCGACGAGAAGACCTGAAGTCGCGGGCGATGAGACCGGTCATGCCGGATGGCAACGGGGAGATCGTCCCGCTGCGCAGGCCGGCCATGGGGACCGGCAATGTCGAGGTCGTCCACTCGGACGACGAGATGGCCGAGATCCCCATCCTGGGTCGGGTGGCGGCCGGGCAACCGATCCTCGCCGTCGAGAATGCGACCGATACGGTGAAGGTCGACCGCGTGCTGATCGGGGGGCACCGCGAGGTTTTCGGCCTGCGTATCGTCGGCGAGTCGATGATCGAGGACGGGATCTTCGACGGGGACTACGTGTTCGTGAAGAAGACACCGTCGGCCGGGACAGGCGACATCGTGGTCGCGATGATCGAAGGGGAGGCCACCGTGAAGCGGTATTACCCCGAGGGTGATCGCATCCGGTTCCAACCGGCCAACTCGAACATGTCGCCGATCATCGTGCGTCGCAGCGACTTCAAGTCCGTCGACATCATCGGGATCGTGGTCGGCGTGTACCGCAAACTGTAGCGCTGGCCCGCGTACGGGAGTGCGCCCGGTGACGCCCATGCGAGCGGCTTGCGGAAGCGCTGGGTCGTGGGTCGCGGCGGCGAGGTAACAGGCAACGCGATTCGGTCATCGACGGTCATCGTTGATGTTCGGTCGATCACCGTCTGGTCGAGGTTTCCGACGGAAATCCAGCCAACCAGGCGCGGATTCGTATGTCAAACTGGCGTGACAGTGGGACCCATCGGAAGCAAGCCGCGGAGATACCGCGACCGCTGGATGCTGCTTCCCGCGGTGCTGGTCTCGGTCGGCGCGCAAGCCGTGGCCTTCGTGACCTATCGGATCACGCTGCCCGAGCCTGACCCCGCGCTCACGATCCGGCTCGATGGCGAGGGTCGCGGCACGGTGCTCGTCACCCGGGTCGGTGACACCGCGCCGATGCTCCGGTGTGTCCCGAAGGACCGCGAGGTGGAGCGAATCGCCGACCTCCCGATCGCGAAGCAGCTCCCCGCCACTGCCGCGTATCTCCAGCGACTCGCGACGGAGATCCGCACGGGGCGTCACAGCGGCACCAAGCAGGTCGTTGGAACGCGGTGTCGGCTCCCGCTGCCCGAGGGGACGCACGTGAAGCTGACGGCCGTACTCGACGAGGAAGCGACGTTCGAGGGGTACGCGCAGGCGCCGATGCGCCCGCCGGTGCAGCTGCGCCCGTACCTCGGTGATCCGCTCGCGACGTGCCTCGACTTCGATGCCGAAGCGATGGCGCGCGGCGAGGTGCGCGACGTGATGGAGTGCCCGCTCACGCTGACCACGAACACCGAGGTGGCGGCGAAGTTCGGGCTCGTGCCCAAGGAAGTCGACGTCGCGTTCGCGCCGGACGAGGTCATCGACGAGATCCTGAAACCGCTGGCGCCAACGCCACCCTCGCCGATCGACGCCGAAAAGCTCGAGGACAAGCCGCTCCAGGTCGCGCTCGCGCCGCCGCCGCCGAAGTTGCAGCCGCCACCGCCTCCCTTGCCCCCGCCTCCGCCTCTGCCGCAGGAGAAGGAACAAAAGAAGCCCGAGCAACCGCCGCCGAACATGGTGATGGTCGAGGTGAAGGACGACAAGAGCGTCGTCGACAAGGCACCGGACGACGCGACGAAGTTGTCCGACAAGAATCGCGACGTGGCGGAAGAGTCGCGCGCGAAGGAAACGAACCTCGACAAGGAATCCGAGGGCAAGACCGTCGCGTCCGTCGAGAACGACTCGAAGGCGACCGAGATCGGTGGCCCCGACGACAAGATCCGTCAGCTCGAGGAGACAACGCCCACGACGGATCAGCGCATCGATCAGACGGATCACTCCGGGGACAGCGAGACGGCGAAGGGTGTGATCGTCGGCGAAGGTGGTGAAAACGGCGACGACGGGACCGGCGAGCGCGACCCGGGCGTGCTCTCGATGCGAGGGATCGCCGGTCGTGGGTCCGTTCAGGATCAGGGACGCGATGGGCGGAAGGCCGGGCGCAAGGGCACGATCGGCGTGAACACGCCGCTGTCGTTCCAGGACTACGAGCGCATCATGGGCAAGGAGAAGGTCGACGAGGAGCGCCAGGTCGCCGCGCGCAAGATGAGTGCGCGCAAGGGCCGCTGGGAGCGCAAGCTCGACGCGATCAAGAGCTCTCTCGAGAACTTCGTCCCCGATGTGCGCACAGGCAACCAGACCGCGCTCAAGACACGCGCGCATCCGTTCGCGGTCTACATCGCGCGCATGCACCGCAGGATCCACGAGTTGTGGGGCTTTGGCTTCCTCGAGGCCCTCGACGATCGCGGCGCGTCCGATCCGTTGAACAACCCCGACCTGTGGACGAACCTCGAGGTGTCGGTCAATCCCGACGGCACGCTGCACAAGGTCACGATCGTGAAGACCTCGGGCAAGACGGAGTTCGATGTCGCCGCGATCGACACGGTGATGTCGTCCGCGCCCTTCGAAGCACCACCCGAGGCGATTCGCTCGTCGGACGACCGCGTGTACTTGCGCTGGGGCTTCTATCGCAACTGGCGCCAGTGCGGAACGTTCAACGTCGAGCCGTACATCCTGACGGACATTCCGAAGGACTCGGGCCAGGGTGTGCTCGATGACAGCGCGCTCGTGAAGAACACCGCAAAACTGCCGGGCAAGAAGAAGCTACCGCCGGCGAACACGAAGCCCGTGACTCCCGACGACGGCAAGTCGAACGATCGCGTGTCACCGTCGAGCTCGGTCACCGACAAGGAGGCGCTGTTCGCCGCCAACCTCTGGATCTCCGCGTTTGCGACCGCGTCGGTGGAGAAGCTCGTGAAGCTCTCGACCGTGCCGTTCTACGCGGGCGGAAAAGTCGCCGCACAGACCACCGCGGATCTTCAGGACATGTACACGGGACTCGTCGTGGAGTCCGGCGCGATGCGCGACTGGAAGTTGCTCTCTCCGAGCGAATACACCAACGGCGGTGCGTTGCCCGAAGGTAACTTCGTCCTACAAGTGCGAACCGCCAAGGAGGCGTTCGCGTTGGTGCTCACTCGCACCAAGTCCGGCGACTATCGCGCGACCCAACTCGCTCGATAGTTGCCTGTTGGGCTACTGCGGAGGCGGGGCTTCGATGACCTTGAGCACCTTCGCCGCGAACAGACCTTTGGGGCCCGTTTGCTCGTCGTACTCCACCGTCTGGCCCTGGGTCAGGGTGCGAAACCCTTCGCCCGAGATCGACGAATAGTGAACGAACACATCCTTGCCGTCATCCGCTCGGCTTATGAAGCCGTAGCCCTTGGCATCGTTGAACCACTTCACGGTACCGAGCGCCATTACATCCTCCTCAACGACAGCCACGCCACCCGTGGCCCGACCCCGTTTTGAACATTCGCTCGCCGCGCGTTCAATTGGAATTTGGGAGAAAGCGATCTCGGTGTGTAAACGTTCATGGATAGCGAAACGTCTAGAACGACTCAGGTAACCCTGCACACGTGAGCAATTGCCGTCGAAGACTTTTACCACAGGGTCAAATGTTGATCGGACACGTGCGCTGGTCGGTCGTCCTCGGTCTCGTCGTCGCGTGCAGCGCCGATTCGGCACGCAGTCCATCGACGACGCCGAGCCCGATCACAGCGCCTCGTGCGTCGATCGCGGCCCTCGCTCCACCCTCCGCGATCACCGGCTCGCACGGGGCAGCGATCGCAACGCTTGCAGTCACGCGGGAAGGCGACGCCGCGATCACCGCCGACGTGCGCGGTGCGATCCGCGTGTGGCCGTCGCTCGATGGCACGCGCGAACCGTTCGTGGTGCACGCAGGGCGGCCGAGCGCGCTCGCGATCGCACACGATGGTGACGGGTTCGTGATCGCGAGCATCGATGCCGCGCGCGGTCTCGAGCTGTTGCAGACCCACGGCGACGGCCGCATGCGCGGTCGCGTGAAGGTGCGTGGCGAACCGGTTGACGACGTGGTGCTGCTCCGAGGCTCGGTGCTCGCGTTACGTGCCGACGAGACGATCGAGCGGCTGTCCGCGAGCGGCGAGCGAACCGCGATCCTCGCCGCGGAGCCGGGGACGCGCGTTGTCCGGCTCCTCGTCGCGGGCGAGCGAGCGCTCGCGATCGGCGAGCGCGGAACGAAGAAGTTCGTGCGCTGGATCGAGCCGGACACGACGTGGGGCGCATCGATCTCCATGCTTGGTTTCGTCGCGAACGAGATCGTCGCCGTGTCGCCGGACGGTGCGTACCTCGTGACGAACCAGCTCGGCGTCGCTCGCTCGATCTCGCTCTCGACCGGCAAACAGGGACCGGCGATCTGCACGGACAATGCCTCGCGGACCGTCGCGCTCGGGTTCGTCGAGGCAGACGTCGTCGCGTGTCTGGTGCAAGACAAGCTCGTGTGGTGGTCGACCAGCAAGAAGGCGCCCCTCGGAGGCGCGCCGCGCGTCGTCGCGGCGAACGTGTTGGACGGATCGATCGCGCGGGGCGTCCTCGTGTCGGCGCAGGATCGCGACCTCGTGCTGCATCGCCAGACCAGCTCGCAGCAGCTCGGGTACCACATGCGGTCGAGCGCGACCATGCGGTTCGCACCGGGCGGCATTATGGTCACGGGCGGCCGGCAGTCGGTCCTCGTCGACAGCTCGCTCCGTGAAGGGTCGACGATCGATCACCCGGACGAGGAGGAACTGCACGCGATCGGCGATGGCTTCGCGATCGCGCTGTCGCTGCCGGAGGCCTCGTCCAGCGACTCGTGGGGCGACTCCCACGCGCTATCCGTGTTCGATCTCGCTCGGGCACGGACCCACCAGAAGCTCGGCGTGCGGACGAGCGAGGTCGCGTTCGAGCGATCGACGGGCCTTCTCGCGGCGATCGACGGCGCGATCGTCCGGCTCCTTCGCTACGATCCCGAGAAGCACGTGTTTGGCGCTCCGATCGATGTACAGGCAGGTAGCGTGGTGCATCGGATCGCACTTCTCGATGCAACACTCTCGCGCGGCATCGCGGCGCTGACCGTGGAGGAACGCGCGACCGGCGTGATCGTCGGCGAGATCGATGCAAGCGATCTCGGAGGGAAGCGCGTGACGGTGCGACGCACGATCCGCGTCGCCGGTGAGCTGCTCGCCATCGATCGTGCGGGACGGATCTACAGCTACGAGACACGCGGCAAGATCCACGTCCAGAGCCGGACGCACGGGACCCGCGACCTCGCGATCGACACGCTCGGGCTCGCGCCGAACCAGGACGGCTCGCGGCTCGCGGCGATCATCGGTAACGAGGTGTCGCTGTACCGCGCCGACGGCACGCACGTGTGGACGACGTCGGTCCGTGATGTCCGCCGGCTGGGCTGGCTCGGCGACGATCTGGTCGCCGCGTTCGGCGATGCGCTCGTGCGATTCGATCTGTCGACGGGCGCACTGGCAGCGCGGCAATGCGGCTGGAGGTTCGGTCTACACGAGGTCAAGTTCTCCAGCAGCCCCGAGACGGAGAACGTGTGCGATGCGGACTAGCCTCGTCGTGGCGCTGCTCGCGGTTGCGGCGTGCAGCGACAAGCGTACCGAGTCGTCATCTTCGAAGCCCGACGTCGTCGTCGTCGGTTCGGGTAGCGTTTCTGCCGAACCCGCGACCGCACCGCACAGCGGTGCGATCGAGCGCATCGCGATCACCGATGACGGGACGGTGGCATACACGATCGACACCCTCGGGCAGGGCCGCTTGTGGCTGGCGCTCGATGGAACGCGCGAGCCGATTGTCGTGCGCGGTGGGCGTGCGCGGCGCGTCGCTATCGGACGCATCGACGACGGCTTCGTCGTGGCGCTCCTCGATCAAGCGGGCGGGCTCGAGCTGTTGCAGCTCGATCGCGTCGGACGACTGCGCGGGAACGTAACCCTCGCACCGGAGCCCGGTTTCGTCGATGTCGCCGCGGTGCCGGGCGGCGTGCTCGCCAGGCGCCGCGACGAGTTCCTCGTCTGGTACGACGCGAGCGGACGCAAGCGATCGCAACTCGCAGCCGAGGCAGGTCAGCGCGTCGCATGGATCACCGTGCGGCGGGGGCGCGTGCTCGCCGCGATCGCGAGCGGAGCGAAGCGCGAGATCGGAGTGCGCTGGGTGGAGCTCGACAAGGCGCTCGCGTGGGGCGCGCCGGTGGCGCTGAAGGTCGCGATCGATGTCCCGATCGCGCTGTCCCCCGATGGAACGAAGCTCGCGGCGATCGACGCCATGAAACGGCGATTCGAGGTCGTGAGTCTCGTGACAGGTGAGGGGATGTTCGCGAGCGGGGATAACAGCGCAGTCGTCACCGATGAGCCCGCGATGGGATTCCTCGACGACAACACGGCGGTGTTCTCGGACGCTCGGGGCACCGTGTGGTGGGCGCTCTCCCTGAAGGATCCGTGGTCGACCTCGCGCCGCCGCGCACCGAACGACTTCTCGGATATCGCCATCGGTGATCGCGTGATGCTCGACGCGACGTCCGCACACCTCACGCTGACGACCGAGACATCGATGAGGTACCTCGGGTACCGCGACATGGGTGCGAGCGTGTTGTGGTCGACCGCGACCGGCGTTGCCACGCTGCGAGGCTCGAAGGGCGTGTGGCTGGATCGCGACCTGCGCGAGAGCGCCGCTCACGTCGCGCCCTCGGGGCAGGTCTCCGCGATCCTCGGCGACCATCACTTCATCGTGAAAGAGGGTGAGCGCGTGTTCCTGTACGACGCGATGTCGCGCGAGGAGAAGACGATCGGAACGTTCGACGAAGCGTTCGGCGTGAGCTACGACGCCGCGAGCGAGGTGCTTTTCGTGTCCAGGTTCTACGAGAAGGAGCGGCTCCGCTTCGCCGTCACACCGGCCTCGGTCGCGCCGCTCCCCTCGTTCGGGCAGGAAGGTTCGGGAGAGGTCGTGTCGATGAACCCCGCGGAGGCGAGTGGACTCACCGGGATGATGGCGAAGCACGTCGGCGAGAACCTCGAGCTCTCCTGGTTTCGCGAGAAGTCCGATGGCACCACCACGAAGCCGTTCGACTCGACGGTGGTCGGCGGTCAGCTGATGGTGACCGGCGCCGACGAGAAAGGCGTGGTCTACTTCCTCGAACGCGCCCAGAAGATGCTCGTCATGATCCAGCACGCACGTCCGGTCCGTGAGGTCTCGTTCGCCACGAGTGACGTCTCGACGGGGAAACCGCATCCCGACGGATCGATGGTCGTCGTCGCGACGGCGAACGAGGTCGTCGCGCTCGACACGTCGACGGGTGCGGAGCGGTGGAAGCTCACCGTGCCCAACGTCGACACGCTGACGTTCAGTGTCGACGGGCGCACCCTGTTCGCAATGGCTTCGGGCGGCCTGGTCTCGATCGAGCCACGCAACGGCACGCGCCTCGCGGTCGTGTGCGGTTGGAACTTCGGACTTCACGACGATCAGGTGTCCGCGCGGGTGTTCAGCGCGCCGAACCTGTGTGGAGGACTCGAGTGAGGGTCGCGATCCTGGTCGCGCTCGTCGCGTGCACGTCGGGACCGGCCGAGCGCCTGTCGTCGCCGTTGCCGGCGTTGCAGGCCGGATCGGCGACGCCGCTGGCACCGGCGCCGGCGCCACCCACGAGTGCCGTCGTGGGCTTCGCATCGCGCACGCGCGTCATCGAGAGTCGCCACGGTGGGGAGATCAAGACGCTCGCGGTGACGCCGGAGGGAGCCGCCGCGCTCTCCGTCGACGATCTTGGAGGTACTCGTCTGTGGCCGGTGCTCGATGGAACCGTGGAGCCGCGCGTGGTCGACATTCCGCACGGCAAAGCCCTCGCGATCGGCGCCGATCCTCGCGGCTTCGTGACGGCCTCGATCGATCGAGCCGGCGGCATGACCGTTGGCGTGGTCGACAAGGACGGTCTGATGTTGCAGCGCGCGTCGCTCCCCGGGGAGCCCGCGTTCGTGCAGGTCGTGATGACGTCGCGCGGGATCATCGCGACGCGTGCCGATCACTCGATCGCGCGCATCGGTAGTGACGGCGCAGTCCTCGAGAGGCTCGCAGCTGCGAGCGGCGAACGCGTCACGGCGATCGCGTCGCGCGGCGACAAGCTCGTCGTGCAGATCGACGCCGACAAGCGAAAGCTACGTTGGCTGCACGCGGCGCCGGCCTTGCAGTGGGGCGAGTGGATCAAGACGAAGATCGAACCCGAAGGCGTGATCGCCGTGTCGCCTCGCGGGACCTCCGTCGCGCTCGCGGTGGGGAGACCGGCCGAGCGACGGCTCGTTGTCATCGACGCGGCGACGGGCGCGCTGCGCGATGGTGCCCCTCTCATGGGTGAGTCTCCGTTCGACGTCGCGTACGCCGACGAGCAACACGTCGTCGTCGGCGCGCGCGGCGGGACGCGTGTCCACGTGATCGATCCGAAGAACGCGAGCAAGGCCGTCGTTCCTCCTTCCGCGCCCACGCTGCGCGACGAGCGGGCACTCGTCGCGGGTGGAGAGCGCGTGTTCGGATCGGCGAGCGCCGATCTCGCGATCGTGGGGCGAGCGGGCAAGGAGTACCTCGGCTACGAGATCGAATCACCGACGGTCGCGGCCGTGGCGCCCGACGGCAACGTGTTGATCGGCGTCGGCTCGACGTTTGCGCTGCTCGACAAGAACCTCGCGACGGCGGCGACGCCGGACTTCAAGCTGCCCCCGCTCGCATCGGTCGCGGAGCTTCGTCATGTCGAAGGCTCGTCGTGGCTCGTCGAGTGGGCGAACCTCGACAACGGTCGCACGACCGCTGCGTTCATCGATGTGGGCACGGGATCCCGCGAGGAGATCCACGCGGAGCGCGAAGCGGTGCACGCGATCGGCTACGACGCGCGCTCGCGCCTCGCGACGTTCGCACTCGGCGAGTCGAACGAGGTCCTGCGCTTCGATCCGAAGACGAAGAAGTTCACGCGCGTCTCGGGCTACAAGCGCGGGCAGACGAGCTCGTGGCAGACCGCACTGTCGCCCCTCGCGCCGGCGCTCGCTGGGGGGAACGAGCTGCTCGTGGTGACGATCGGCGATCGTTTGACGGTGCGCTGGGTGCGGGACGCACGCTACCTCGACAAGGGCACGACCCTGCAGCTCGACGGGACATTCGCCGCCGCGGATCCGACGGGAAACGCATACGTGTGGATGCGCGACGGCGACGCGTTCGCCACGTTGATCGTGCGCGATGGAAAGCGGGTCGCGAAGCTTCGCAGCGAGCGGACGGTCGCCATCTCGCCGGATCCGGCGGGCAAGCGGTACGCCGAGATCTCGCAGCACGAGGTGTCCCTCGTCGCGCACGACGGATCGCGTGCGTGGACGCTCCCCGTTCCAGGCGTCAACGAGGTCCACTGGCTGTCCGACGGAGCGCTCGCACTGCTCGGGACCGGTGGCCTCGCGCGCGTTGACACCGCGACGGGCGTGGTCGAAGCGGCGCGCTGCGGGTGGCGGTTCGGGTTATCGAAGACACAGCATCGCAGCTCGTCGCGCGTCGAGCCTCTCTGCACGCAGTTGCGCTCACCGTGACGTCGACGCGGGCTACGCGATCGCGAGACGAGCGCGCGATCGTCTGAGCTCACCAGCGCAGAGCGACGAGCGTCGAGCTCGCGAGCTGGAGACGCGAGTCGTCGACGCCGTCGAGGATCAGGTACGCGGACAGATCGAACACGAGCGCGAGCGGCCCGACGACCGCGAGGGTCGCGCGAATGCCGGCGACGACGAGAGGAGCGGGGCGATCGAGATCGACGCCGGCACCCGCGTGGAGATCGAGGACGAGCCGCGGGCGTGCGGCCGCGCCCTCGTACACGACGCCGCCGACGAGGAGACCGCGGTGATCCGTGTCGAACTGGCGCCACCCGACGCTGACGCCGTAGCGGCTCTTCGGCTTGAGATCGAGCGCGACGTCGAAGCGCAGGTGATCATTGCCGGCGCCCGTGATCGCGAGCGAGCTGCCGGCCCCGGCGCTGCCGTGCAGCGGGCGTTCTGCGCGTGCGTCCGCGTGCGTCGCGACGACGAGAACGAGCAGGAGCCGCATCACACCGCGATGCGGCCGGCGGTGCGAATGTTCGTGCCGGGAGACAGCTCGTGCGCAGCGAGGACGGCGACGTCGGGGAGCTCTGGCTGGAGCAAGCCGCGGAGGTGGCGCCGCACGTCGCCGCTCGTGAGGATAACCGCGTCGCCTGCTCCGACCGTGGACTTCACGGCGGCGACGATGTCCTGCGCGATCGCCGGCTCGAGCGCGAGGACCTGAACGCCCTCGCGGCGATCGACGGCGCTGCGCACGGCGTCTTCGATCATCGCGTCCAGTGTGTAGACCGCGAGCTGGCCGCGCGGCGCCCAGCGCGCGCTGATCTGGCGGCGCAGGTTGGGGCGCAGCTGCTCGATCAGCGCGGGCGCATCCTTGACCGTGAAACCAGCGCTCGGCGCGGGAACGACGGCGATCGCCTCGAGGATCGAAGAGAGATCGTCGACGGGGACCTGCTCGCGCACGAGGCTGCGCACGACCTCGGTCAAGACGGGCATCGAGACGATACGCGGCACGACCTCGCGGACGGGCACGGGGGAGCGCGACGCCGCACTCTCGAGCATCGCGGCGACGCGGTCGACGCCGACGAGGTCGGGCAAGAGCGGCGCGAGGGCGGCGGGCAGCTTCGTGCGCAGATCGTCGGCGGCGAGCCACGCGACCGGCGTGGCGTCGAGCGTGATCACGGCCTCGTCACCCGCGGCGGTGTCGATCGTGACGGAGAGCGGCGGCACGGTGATGCCGCTCTTCGCGGCAAGCTCGGCGCGGACGTCGGCGAGCGTCACGTGAAGCGCTGCTCGGTCGGGGACGCTCGCGATGCGCAGGCCGAGGCGCGGACCGCGGACGTCCGCGGCGCCGGCTTCGTCGGCGACGATCGTTTTCGGCGCGTTGCGCATTGCGATCACGGCGAGCGCGAGCGCGATCACGCCGAGCACGAGGAACGGCACGTGCGGCAGACCCGGGACTACGCCGAGCGCCAGGAGCAACACGGCGGCTCCGAGGAGGACCCGTGGCTGACCGAGCTGGAACGGTAGGTCGGCGCCGAGCGCTGCATCGCCGGTCGACGCGACGCGCGTGACAAGGAGACCCGATGCGACCGCCACGATCAGCGACGGGATCTGCGCGACGAGCCCACCGCCGATCGAGAGCAGCGAGTAGGTCTCTACCGCGTCGCCCGCGCTCATGCCGCGCTGCCCGACCCCGATGACGAGACCGCCGACGAGGTTGATCACGACGATCACGATCGCGGCGATCGCGTCGCCCTTCACGAACCGCATCGCGCCGTCCATGGCGCCGTAGAGTTGCGACTCGCGCTCGAGCTGGGAGCGGCGGTCACGAGCGCGCTCCGCGTCGATCGCACCGGAGCGCTGCTCGGCGTCGATCGCCATCTGCTTGCCGGGCATCGCGTCGAGCGCGAATCGCGCCGCGACCTCGGCCACGCGCTCCGCTCCGCGAGCGACGACGATCAGCTGGACGATCGTGATCACCGCGAACACGACGAGACCTACGACGAGCGAACCGGCGACGACGGAGCTGCCGAACGCGCGGACCACCTCGCCGGCGTCGGCATCCGCGAGGATGAGGCGCGTCGCCGAGACCTCGAGTCCGACTCGGAACAGCGTGGTCACGACGAGCAGCGTCGGGAACGACGTGAACGAGAGCGGCCGCGGCGTGAACACCGCGGCCATCAGCAGCGCGACCGCGATCGCGATGTTGAGGGCGAGGAGTGCGTCGAGGAGCGGCCGCGGCAGTGGGACGATCAGCATCGCGACGACGGCGATGACGAGGCCCGCGATGGCCAGCTCTCCCCACCCCCGGGGGACAGCCCGGGGAACCCCCGACGAGCCTTGCTTCATCAGGTAGCGTCCACTTCTTCGAGCTCGCTCGCGTCGAGCTCCATCGCGTCGTCGTCGACCTTGTCGCTCGGGCCTCCGAGGTGGCGGATCAGCGACAGGTGGATCTGCGAGCGAATCATGCGCAGCACGCTGTCGAGCTCGGCGGCGGGCAGTTTGAGGCGCGCGCGCAGCGTGTCGAGCGTCTGCCGGACGAGCAGATCCTTGGCCTTCTCCAGCCAGCGGAACGCGGTCACCCGGTGCACGCGATAGATCGCGCCGATCTCGTCGATGTTCAGCCCGTCGACGTGGTGGTAGCGAAGGAGCGTCTGTTCGCGCGGCCCGAGGTTCGCGAGCGCCGCGGAGAACGCTTGCTTGAACTCGTTGGCGTACGTGCGCTTCATGTACTCGATCTCGGGATCGTCCGAGGACACCGCGTGCTGCGCGATCAGGTGGTCGTCGTCGACGAGCAGCTCGCGCTTGCCCTTGCGCAAGTCGTTGAGGCACGTCCGCACGGCGACCGAGCGCACCCAGCGGCGAAGATCGCCTCGGCCGCCGTATTCGGCGATCTTGCCGACGCTCGTAGGCTGCCCGGCCGTGCCACCCCCGACGAACAGGCGCTGGCGAACGAGCTGCTTCACATCCGACAGCCGGGGCTGCCCGATGCGCATGCGCGCGAGCGCGATGTCGACTTCCTTCATGTAGTCGCGGTCGAACGCGTTGATGGCCGCCGTGAGGCCCATGGCGCATGCGGCTGCGAGGTACAGGTCCGCGGGGCGCAGCCCATCGAGGGCGCCGTCTGCGAGGTCGAGGGTGATCTGCCGCGCGACGAACTGCACGACATCCTTCGCATCGATGGTGAGGTCGGGCCACACGGCGCGCCCCTCGGCAACGAGGTTCCAGAGCCGGCGATCGAGATCGGGAACCGCCTCGAGCACCGGTCGGCTCCCCGCTGGTACGGCATCGAGAAACGCAGGCACCAGGCTCGGCGTGCTCACCGTCACCGATTAGGCACCACCGATGCCCGATTGGTCAATCGATCCCGATCCGCTATCATCCCCGACGAGGTTTTCGACTAGGCGTCGCCGAGCATGGAACCGAACCGCAAGCTCCGCAAACAGGGCCTCGAGCACTTCATCAAGTTCGTGCGCGAACTGCCAAGCCCGTCGCCGCAAGCGATGTTCCAGGCGCTCCAGGAGCACGGCTATCGCGGGCAGGAACACGCGCGTCGCGCGCTGTGCCTGATGGCGTATCGCCACGTGAAGCGCATCAAGCGGATCTACATCGACGGCGTCGATCGCGCGGAGCTGCCGCGCAAGTCGAACTTCCTCTGCGTCGGACCGACGGGATCGGGCAAGACCTTCCTCGTCGAGACCTTGTTCGGAAAGATCTTGAAGCTGCCGACGGCGCTGGTCGACATCACGACCTATTCGGAGACCGGCTACGTCGGTCAGGATCCGTCGACGATCCTCACGCGTCTGCTTCACACCGCCGACGAGAATCCGATGCTCGCGTCGATCGGCATCGTGTGTCTCGACGAGTTCGACAAGATCGCCTCCGGACAGAACAACGCGATCTTCGCCGGCGCGGGCACGACGAAGGACGTCACCGGCATGGGCGTCCAGCGCGAGCTCTTGAAGATGCTCGAGGCAAGCGAGGTCGTGGTTCCGCTGGATCTCACGCACAGCTCGTACGCGGACCACGTCGTCATGTCGACGGCGGACATCGCGTTCATCGCGGCCGGCGCGTTCAGCGGCTTCCAGCAGATTGCTCACCGCCGCGCGATGCGCGACCAGATCGGCTTCGGCCGCGATCAGACCGCGAGCGGAGTCGACCCGGATGCGATCGCGGTCGAGTTCTCTGTCGAGCAAGTCGAGAAGGTCGCCAACTTCCAGGCGTACGGGTTCCTCCCGGAGCTCGTCGCGCGTTTCACGCGGGTGGTCCCGTTCCGGGCGCTCGACGCCGGAACACTCAAGGACATCCTGCGCACCGACGTCATCCAGCGAATGACGCGCGAGTTCAAGCTCGAGGGCTTCGACCTCGTGATCGAAGACAAGGTGCTCGACCACGTGGTGGCCGACGCGCTGCGCCGCGAGACCGGGGCTCGCGGGCTCGCGTCGACGCTGACCCGGCACCTCGAGGACGCAGCGTTCGGCGTGTTCGGGGTGAGCGAAGGTGCCGGAACGACGGTGCGGGTTTCGATCGAGGATGAAGATCTCGCCGTGATTGTCGGCTGATCCACCGGATCTTGGGCTACTACTTCGTGCGCTTGATCTTTGCGCCGACGGCGCGGAGCTTCTTCTCGATCGCCTCGTAGCCGCGATCGAGGTGATACACGCGGAGCACCTCGGTCTTGCCCTGTGCGACGAGGCCCGCCAGCACGAGGCTCGCCGATGCGCGTAGATCCGTGGCCATCACCGTCGCGCCGGTGAGCTTCGAGCCGCCGCGCACGACCGCGGTGCGGCCGTCGATGACGATGTCCGCGCCCATGCGGCCGAGCTCGGGGACGTGCATGTAGCGGTTCTCGAAGATCATCTCCTTGATCACCGATTGTCCCTTCGCGATGCACGCCATCACCATGAACTGCGCCTGCATGTCCGTCGGGAATCCGGGGTGCGGCTGGGTGACGATGTCGACGGGATGGATCTCGCCGCCGCCCTTCACGCGGATGCCTCCGGCCTCGGCCGCGACGGACACGCCGCTCGCCCGCAGCTTCGCGATCACCGCGTCGAGGTGCTCGGGGATCGCGCCCTCGAGCAGCACGTCGCCCTTGGTCATCGCGGCGGCAACCGCAAACGTGCCGGCCTCGATGCGGTCCGGCATGATCGCGTGTTCGATCGGCAACAGCTCGTCGACGCCTTCGATGGTGATCATCGGCGAGCCCGCGCCTTTGATCTTCGCGCCCATCTTGTTGAGCACGGTCGCGAGCTCCTCCACCTCGGGTTCGCGCGCGGCGTTCTCGATCACGGTGCGGCCCTTGGCGAGCGCCGCCGCCATGAGGAGGTTCTCGCAGCCCGTGACCGTCGGCATGTCGAGGACGATGGTCGCGCCGCGCAGCCGCTTCGCTTCGACATCGACGTAGCCGTGATCGAGCGTGACCTTCGCGCCGAGCGCCTGGAGTCCCTTGAGGTGCTGGTCGATCGGACGCGCGCCGATGGCGCAGCCGCCGGGCAGCGACACGCGGGCGCGTCCGTAGCGAGCGACGAGTGGCCCGAGGACGAGCACGCTCGCTCGCATCGTCTTCACGAGGTCGTACGGCGCCTCGAGCTTCGGCTTCTTCTTGCCCGTCGGTGGCCCGATGGTCAGCGCGGGCGAACCCTTCGCGCTCTTCGCTTCGTCGACGGTCCAGCCGAGCATGCGAAGCAGCTTCGCCATCGTCCGAACGTCGGCGAGCTGCGGGACGTTCTTGAACGTCGACGGACCTGTCGGGAGGAGCGCAGCAGCGAGGAGAGGGAGGGCAGCGTTCTTCGCGCCGCTGATCGGGATCTCACCGACCAGCTTCGAACCACCCTCGACGACGATTTTGTCCATACGGCACCGGTGGACGTATCACGGTTCGTCCACAGGTAGAACGCCGCGGGATCTGTCGCTATTCGCGCACGCGCGGAAGAGTGATCCACGACGACTCCCGAGGGGCCTCCTCGAGATTGGCGGCACGGGCCGCGCGAGGCGACGACGGCCGACCGACTCGCGATAGCGGCGCGGAGCGTTGTCGCGATAGTCTCACGCGTCGTGACCAGGCCGTTGATTCTCGGGCTCCCCAAGGGCCGCATCCTCGACGAGACCGCCGCCGTGTTCGCGAAGGCGGGCTACGACCTGTCGCCCGTGTTCGCCGACTCGCGCAAGCTCGTGTTCGAGTGCGGGCCGCTGCGCGTGCTCGTTCTGCGCAACTCGGACATCGCGACCTACGTGGCGCACGCCGCGGCGGACCTCGGCGTGGTCGGCAGCGACGTCCTCGTCGAGGAGGGCCGCGATCTGTACGAGCCGCTCGACCTCGGCATCGGGCGCTGCCGCATGATCGTCGCCGAGCGCGCGGATCAGCGCGTCGACGATCGCAGCCTGGCGCACCTGCGGATCGCGACGAAGTACCCCCGCACGACGAAGACGTACCTCCAGAAGAAGGGCATCACCGCCGAGGTGATCGAGCTTTCGGGTGCGATCGAGCTCGGGCCGTTGACGGGCTTGTGCGATCGCATCGTCGACATCACGCAGACGGGCGAGACGCTGCGCCAGAACGGGCTCGTCGAGATCGACACGATTGCCGAGGTCTCGTCGAAGCTCGTCGTCAACCCCGCGCGGCTCAAGCTGGACGGCGAGCGGATCGGAGCGTTGATCGATGCGCTCGAACGTGTCGTTCACGGGTAAGATCGTCGTCGAGGGCCACATGTCGCACATCTGTTGGATGAAGGTACTGTTCGCGCTCGCACTCGCGCTCGCGGCGTGTGGTGGCGGAGGCGGTGTGACCGGCGAGGCTCCGCAGATCACGATGTTCTCGGGATCGCCCGACACGATCGTCGCGGGGGAGCCGACCCAGCTGACGTGGACGTGGGGCTACACGAACGACCCGGACTCGCCCGAGTGCGAGATCATCGAGATCGGTCCGATCGAGATGGGGGGAACGTCGACGGTCACGCTCGCGGCATCGACGACATACACGCTGCGTTGCACGAACGCGGCGGGCTCGGACACTGCGGTCGCGCCGGTGACGGTCGCGCTCGATCCCGTGGCGCCGGTGATCGTGACCCTGACCGCGAACCCGATGCAGCTGCTGACGAACGTCGCCGGTGACGTCGTGTTCACGTGGACGTACGCGAATCCGCCGGCGCCGTCACCCAGCTGCACGCTCGACAACGGCATCGGCGCCGTGACGAACGGTGTCGCGAAGAACATCACGCTGCCCGGCACGACGCAGCTCGAGCTCACGTGTACGAACAGCGAGGGCATGGACACCCAGACCGTCACGATCACGACGGTCGCAGCGCCGGTCGCGTTCGACATCGCGACATTCACGACGAACCCGACGACCGTGATCGCGAACACCGCGACGAACGTCACGTTCGACTGGACCTACAATGGCACGCCGACGCCCGCGCCGACCTGCTCGCTGGACAACGGCCTGGGGCCGACGACGCAGGGGCAGGCGAGGAGCGTGACCATCGCCGCGAACACGACGTACACGTTGACCTGCACGAGCAGCGCGGGCACCGACATGCAGACCGCGGTGGTCATGGCGCAGGCACAGGTCGCGCCGGACATCGCCATGTTCAGCGCGGATCCGGGGGCCGTCACCGCGAACACGGACACGACCGTGACCTGGAACTGGAACTACAACGGCACGCCCGTTCCGGCCGCTGCCTGCGAGCTCGACAACGGCATCGGCGCGATGACGAACGGTGGCACGAGCACGGTCAATCTCGCGGTCGATACGATGTACACGCTGACCTGCACGAACACCGTCGGCTCGGACACGGCAGCGTTCGCGATCACCGTGAATTGACCACGTCGCTTCGCACGAAGCCGCGCGCGCGCGTGTAGTATCGGCGCGAGGTGTCGTCCGATCTGCGTCCGTTCGTCGCTGAGGAGATCCGGCTGCACCCCCGGGTCGCGTACCAGGGCCTCTTGGCTGAGGAGGGCGCTGCCACACGCGTCGCCGCGGCGCTGCCACCGCTCCAGCGGTTTCGCCACGACTACGCAGGGGCGATCTCGATCGTCGATTGGGACCATCGGCTGCCGTCGTCGAACCTGATCCTCCGCATCTACGGCTATTACGGCGAGGACACTCTCGAGTCGGGCTACGAAGCGTTCGACGATCGCCTCGAGCAGATCGCCGAGCGTGACAAGTTCCCCGAGTTCGACGTCCCCGACTTCGACGGGCTCGCCGCCGACGAGGCCTACGAGGTCGAGCTCTCGCCGAGCGGGCAGATCGGTCGCTGCCGTCTGACCTCCGCGTGGCGCCGCACCGTGGCGACGCGCGATGCGGCGAGCGCCGTGGGGCTCGTGCAGAACTGCGAGGAGTACCAGAAGCTGGTCTCGGCCTCGCCGTCACGGCCGACGTACCTCGGTGATCTCGAGGCCGTTTCGTGGACCCCACCGTGCGAGTCGGACCACACGCGCTGGACCCTCGACGTCTGGTACCTGCTCGCGTTCGACGGGCGCATCGGCTCGGGCCGGAGCTTCCTCGCGGATCTCGACAGCAAACAGATCGTTAGCGTGCGCGACTTCTCGGTTCGCACCGGGTAGCTCACAACTCACCGGCGAGCGGCGGTGAGGAATTGATGCTTGCAGGGAACCTGCGATCGGAGCGTATTCTCCGCGCTCGGAGGCTCCATGCAACGAACGCTCGTGCTGGTTCTGGCGGTGATGACGGCGGCGTGTGGTCCCGATGCGGGCCGCGGCGGCGACGACAGCGCCTCGTGCAGTCCCGGCGAGCGTGACTCGTGCTACTCGGGCCAGGATGGCACCGAGGGCGTCGGGCCGTGCCGCGGCGGCACCCGCACGTGCGAGACGAGCGGGACGTGGGGCCCGTGCACGGGCGAGGTGATCCCGTCGCAGGAGCTATGCACCGACGGTGTCGATAACAACTGCAGCGGCGAGACCGACGAAAACGTCGATGAGGACGGCGATGGAGTCACCACGTGCGGCGGCGATTGCTGCGACTCGACGGAGTGCACGAACCCCGGCGCCGTGAACTCCGGCTCGTTCGACGCACCGGGCAACAACTTCGACGACGACTGCAACGGCGTCGTCGACGACGCGCAACTGCTCTGCGATCAGAACCTGTCGTCCGCCTCGCAGAACGCGCTGGACTACGCGAAGGCGATCGACATCTGCCAGACGGCGACGATGACGGAGAAGAAGTGGGGCGTCATCAGCGCCACGCTCACGCTCGCCGACGGCACGGGCACGCCCGCGGGTGTCGCGCAGTCGATCCGCCCGCGCTTCGGCCCGGGCGTTCTGCCCAAAGGCGGTACGAGCCTGGCGCTGTTCTCGACGGGACACGCCGCCGCCATGGGTGATCAGAACCCGCCGTACCAAGACTTCCAGTCGGGACCGATCGCCGGCAACGGGCGCTCGTCCGGCTTCCCGGCGGACTTCGTCATGCTGAACAGCGGATCACTGCCGAACGCTCCGAACTGTCCAGGGCCGATGGGAACGACCGCGCGCGATCCGGTGATGCTGACGCTCACGATCCGCGTGCCGTCGAACGCGAAGTCGTTCCGCCTCGCGACCAACTTCTTCAGCTCGGAGTTCCCCGAGTACACGTGCTCTCCGTTCAACGACTTCTTCGTCGTGTTGCTCGACTCGACCTACACGGGCACGCCCGCAAACCCGATGGACAAGAACCTCGCGTTCTACGAGACCGCGGGGATGAAGTACCCGGTCGGCGTCAACCTCGCGTCGGGCAACACCGGCCTGTTCCAGCAGTGCGTGAATGGTCCGACGGGCTGTCGTGGGATGGCAGGGTCGATCTCGACCTGTACGTCTACCGCACAGCTGATGGGCACTGGTCTCGACACCCCCAGCCCGGGCGCGTGCGACGCAAATGCACTTCAAGGTGGTGGCACGGGCTGGCTCGAGACGACGGGCAACGTGACTCCCGGCGAGATCATGAAGCTACGCATCGCGATCTGGGATACGAGCGACAACGTGCTCGACTCGATCGCGGTCGTCGACGGCTTCCAGTGGGGCGTGGACGTGGCGCAGCCCGGCACGGTGATCTTCCGCCAAGCACCATCGCTGTAACCTCGCGAACGCGACGAGAACGAGGCGTGTTGTCAGCAGGCACTGACAGGACGGGCCCGTCGTTTACGCTTGCGCTTTGCGCGTAATAAAAGCCAATCTCCGCCCCCGTCATGTCCCTGCGCCCGCTGGCTTATCTTTCCTTCGCGCTCGTTGTTTCAGCGTGTGGTCCTAGCTCCGGCACTCGTGTCTGCAGTGGAGGTGTCGAGACCGATCTCGAACGCGACTCCATGAACTGCGGCCGCTGCGGCAATGTCTGCGGCGAGGGCTACCAGTGCATCCAGAGCTCGTGCCTCTCCGGCGAGTGCGCACCGGGGATGGAAGAGGAGTGCTACAACGGCCAGGACGGCACGGAAGGTGTCGGCCCGTGCAAGAAGGGCAACCGGGTTTGTGGTGACGATGGTCTGTGGTCGCGTTGCGAGGGCGAGGTCATCCCGGTCGGCGAAGACGGTCCGCGCTGCAACGACGGCCAAGACAACAACTGCAACGGCACTGTCGACGAGAACGAGGACCGCGACGGCGACGGCCAGTCCACGTGCGGCGGCGACTGCTGCGACTCGACCGAGTGCGACAAGCCCGCGCTGGTGAACCTCGGCTCGTTCGACGCACCGGGCAACAACTTCGACGACGACTGCAACGGCGTCGCCGACGACACGCTGCTGCTCTGCGATCAGAACATCCCGTCGAACACGGCGAACGCGATGGACTTCGCGCGCGCGATCGACCTCTGCCAGACCGCGACGATGGCCGACCGCAAGTGGGGCGTCATCTCCGGCGCGCTCACGCTCGCGGACGGCACGGGCGTGCCCGATCCCGAGGCGCACTCGGTTCGCCCACGCTTCGGCACGGGACTCCAGCCGCAGGGCGGCGTGAACCTCGCGATCCTGTCGACGGGCGGCGCCGCCGCGAAGACGGACACGAATCCCGGCTACCACGAGTTCGTCTCGTACACCCACGTGGGCACGATCGACTGCCCGAGCTCGTTCTCGCCGTCGCAGTGCTCGCCGTTCCCGGCGGACTTCTACGCGGCGAACAACATGACGCTGCCGAACGCGCCAAACTGCCCCGACCCGTCGGGCACGCTGGCGAACGACCCGGTCATGCTCACGCTCGAGATTCGCGTCCCGACAAACGCGCGCTCGTTCAAGCTGTCGACGAACTTCTACAGCGCCGAGTTCCCCGAGTGGACCTGCAGCTCGTTCAACGACTTCTTCGTCGTGTTGCTCGACTCCGCGTACACCGGCACGCCCGCGAACCCGTCGGATAAGAACCTCGCGTTCTACCAGCCGATGGGCTCGATGACGAAGGTGCCCGTCGGCGTGAACCTCGGCCACGGCAACACCGGCCTGTTCACCCAGTGCGTGAACGGCGAGACCGGCTGCCTCGGTGACCCGGGCACGATCTCGACCTGCGTCGCCACGAACCATCTGACGGGCACGGGCTTCGACGATCCGGAATCGGGCTCGTGCGACACGAACTCGGTCAACGGCGGCGCGACGGGCTGGCTCGTCACGTCCGGCAACGTGAACCCGGGCGAGATCATCAAGCTGCGCGTCGCGATCTGGGACACCTCGGACCATGCGTACGACTCGCTCGCGGTGATCGACGGCTTCCAGTGGAGCGTCGATCTCGCGCAGCCTGGTACCGTCATCTTCAAGGAGAGCCCGAACCTCCCGAAGCTGACGCCGGACGCGGTGCTCACGACGACCGCGACCACGACCGCCGCCACGCTCGCGCGCTGACGGACGCACCGGCGGAGTTTGTTGCGTTCAACCGCCAGCGGTTCGATGCGCGGGGGGTATCGCGCTACTCGTCGTCGTCTTCGATACCGAACAGCGTGCTGACGCGAAGCTCGACGGCGTCGAACGGCTCCGCGCGCACGGTATCGCCCGCCTTCGCGGCGAGCACGACGAGATAGCCGCTGTCGGTCCAGCGATGGACCGTGAGCACGTGTTCGATCGGATCGGCGATCCAGTAGTGCGGCACGGCGTGTCGCTGGAGCACCTGGAGCTTGTCGACGCGATCGCGCTTCTCGTTGGACGGCGAGATCAGCTCGCACACCCAATCAGGGCGGATCGTCATCGGGCGTCCGGCGGGCCGCTCGGGCAGCCGGTCGCGACGCCATCCCGCGAGATCCTGCGCGAAGATCTCGTGCGTCTCGTATTCCACTTCCGCCTCTGTGGAGATCCACCATCCGCCCGGCCACCGACCGCCTGGCTTTCGTTGAAACCGTCGGTCGAGCATGCTCACGAATCGGGCCTGCGAATTGCCGTGCTCGAACGAAGTCGCCGCCTTCTCGACGACCGCACCGTGGATCACCTCGGCACGAACGTCGCCCGGCAGCGCTGCCAGATCGGCGAACGTGGCGAGCTTGGGGCGCGACGCGACCATGAGGCGAGCATACCAAGCGAAGACGCCCGCGACACTCCGCCATCGGGAGCACGGCCATCGCTCTCGCCGCCGGCCATCGCCTACTTCAGGGTCTCTAGGAGCTTGTTCGCGATCGCCAGCTCCTTCGCATCTCCGAGCTCGGCATACCCGTCGCGCGCCTGCTCGGCGAGCGTGCGGGCGCGGACCCGTTGCCCGGTCTTCTGGAGTGCGTCCGCGAGCGTCAGCTGGATCTTCGCGAGGTCCGCAGGACTATTGTTGCTCGAGGTCCGGAGCACGTAGGCGCGCTCGAGGTGTGGGATGGCCCCCTTCGGATCGCCGAGCGCGATCTTGGTCGCGCCGATCAGCGTCAGCGCCTCGGCGATCTTCGGGCTGTCCTTGCCGAGCGCCTTTTCCTCGATCGCGTGAGCGCGCTCGAACTCGACAAGCGCCTCGGCGAGCTTGCCGGATTGTCTGAGGGCCTGTCCGATCCCGAAGTGGGCCACGCCGATGAAGGGATGGTCAGGGCCCATCGCTGCGTCGACGATCCGGATCGAGTCGCGGTGCAGCTCGATCGCGCGCGCGTGATCCCCTCGCTGGGTGGCGACGAGGGCGAGCTGCTGCTCGACCTCGGCGATCAGAGGGTGATCATTGCCGTAGGCCTTCTGGCGAATCGCGAGTACGCGGTCGAGCGCCGCCGCGGCGTCGGCGAGTCGCTTCTGTCGTCGGTAGACACTCGCGAGGCGAACGAGCGACATGGCGACGCTCGGGGCGTCGGGGCCGTAGGCGCCCTCGAAGATCGGGATCGTGGATTCGAGGAGGGTCGCCGCCTGGTCGAGCTTGCCGAGGCTCATCAGCGCGACTGCTTCCTCGAGCTGCGCGGATGCAGCGTCCGGGTGGTTCGGGCCGTAGGCTTTCACGTAGATCGCGGTCGCGCGGCGCGTGAGCGCGAGGGTTTCGTCGGGCGTCGCGAACGTTCCGCTGACCACCGCGAGGTTGGAGAGGGCGTCCGCAAGCCCTGGGTCGTCGCCCTCCTCATTCTGTTTGTGTGCAACCACCTGCTCGAGCAGCTTGGCAGACTCGCGGACGTTGCCCTCGGCGTTGAGGATCATCGCGCGGGCGTTGAGCCAATCGACCGCCAGAGTGGTATCGGGGCCGACGCGTGCGATCGCCGCCTCGGCCTGCGGCAGTAACTCGACGACCTCTTTGGGTTTGCCTCGATCCACTGCAATCAAGCTGACGAGCATCATCCACGCGTTGGCGCGCATTCGATCGTCTCGGGCCAGGTCGGCGACCGCGATCACCTCTCGGAAGGAGCGCTCGGCCTCGTCGACCTCCTCGAGGTCGTCCGCGAGAATGCCGAGCCAAAACAACCCCCGTGCGCGGATCGGCGGGTAGTCGATCGCGCGTGTTCGCTCGACCAGTGCTCTGCCTTGCGCCACGAGTGTCGAGTCAGATTTTCCTGCGTCACGGAGGGCCTCGACGGTGGCAAGCTCCGCGGCGATCTTGTCGACCTCGGCGCGGACGAGCGGATCGGCATGCGGACGAACGAGCTCGCGCAGCGCGGGGACATCGTCGCATTGCTCGAGGGGCGGTAGCTTCGTCACGGCGTCGACCGCGTTCTCGACAATGCCGGCATCGGCGCGCGACAGAACGTCGACCAAGGCGCGTAGGCTTCGCTTGCGGTCACCGAGGCAATCGATACGTAGGGCGAGGGCCGCATCGTCGTGGCTCTTGCGCACACGCGTGTCCTCGCATGCGCGCGTCCCCGCCCTGATCCACGACGCGGTGTAGCGGTCGAGCGCGATACCGACGCGCGCTAGCTGATCGTCGGCATACGGCAGCTTGGTCGCGACGAAGGCGCTCGCAACGCTGGCGCGGCGCGCAGGATTCCAGACATCCGCGAGCTCGGCGTTTGCCCCGCCGCAGACCGCGGCGGACTCGCGGTCCGTCATCCATAGCAGTCCCGCGCCGACGGCGATGATGAACACTGCTGCCACAGCCCACAACCACCGCCGCCTCGGGCGGTGTCCGAGTACACCGAGCAAGTCGACCATGGACTCGAATCGTGCGGCGGGGTCGATCGAGAGGCCGCGCGCTAGCGCGCTTCGCACGTGAGCGGGCACGCCTCGGCGGGGAGGGAACGTGATCGGATGATCCATCGCGGTGCGGATCGCGCCGAGGCTCGCGCCTGCGAACGGCCGGCGACCATAGAGTGCTTCGTACAGCGTGACGCAGAAACTGAACTGATCGCTCGCCTCGGTCGCGATGGCACCCGCGAGTTGCTCCGGCGCCATATACGCGGGCGTGCCCAGAAGTGCACCACTCAGCGTGAGTGTTACCGAGTCTTGATCCGGGGATGACGGAGCACTCTCGCGATCAGCGGCGTCGAGCCGAGCGAGGCCGAAGTCACCGACCTTCGCGATCTGCGCACGCGACACGAGTACGTTCGACGGCTTGAAGTCGCGATGCACGAGGCCCTCTGCATGAGCCGAAGCGAGCCCCCGCCCCGCCTGTACGAGCATCTCCACCACCACACGTGCGGGGTGGGGCCGCTCCATCCACGCTTGGAGAGTCTCGCCGGCGACGTACTCCATCACTACATACGCCTTGCCATCGTGCAGGCCGGTCTCGAAGACGCCGACAACGTTGGGCTCGTGAAGACGTGCGAGTGCCTGCGCTTCGCGGCGTATCCGGTCCTCCTGCACAACGTCCAACTTCGAGCGTGCGTGGCGGATCTTGATGGCAACGTCGCGGTCGAGCTCCGGATCATGCGCACGATACACGGCACCCATCGAACCGCTGCCGACGAAGTCCCTCAGCTCGAAGCGCCCGATCCGATCGCTCGGGCGCTGTCCACGCGGTTCAGACGACTCGCCGATCGAGGCGAGTGCGAACACGAGGGTCCTGCAATCCGTGCAGTCCGCGAGGTGGGCTTCGACCGAGGCCGCCGTGTTCGCCGGCAACACGCGCGTTACGAACTGCGACAGCTCGGATTCGGCTGGGCATGTCGTTCCAGGGTTCAAGTGCGACGTACACTAGCGTTCGACGAGCACGGCGACAACACCGGGGACGTGCTCGCCATCCGCCGCCACCTCATGCCAAGCGGAGTCGCCTGCGACACTCCCCTCCCTGCGACACCGCAGTTCGCTGACAAACGCTACACGGCGTGAGCAGCGCGGCGTGGCTCGACGACGAGCGCGCGCGTATTCGAGATGAATGCACAAACTCGGGGTCGTTCTTGCCATCGCGCTCGTCGCCGCTTGTGGTGGTGCGCAACGCGGCCACATCGACGGTGGTGTGCTCGGTCGCGTCGTGGTGTATCGCAACGGCGTCGCGTTCTACGAGCGCCACGCGCGCGTGGTCGACGGGCGGGTCACGGTGCACGTACCGCGGGATCGCGTCGACGACTTCCTGAAGTCGCTGACGGTCGTCGATCGTGCGACGAAGACCCCGCTCGTCGTCACGATCCCGCGGCGCGAAGCCGACGACGGCAGCTACCTGACGATGACGCTCGAGACGCCCGGTGTGGACAGCGCGGATGTCGACCTGCGGTACGTGACGGAGGCGCCCGCGTGGAAGCCGAGCTATCGCGTGATGGTCAACGCGGATAACAAACACGTGATGCTCGAGGGCTGGGCCGTTGTCGACAACACGACGAGCGAGGACTGGAAGGGCGTGCTCGTCGGTGTCGGCGCGAGCTCGGCGCTCGCGTTTCGCTACGACTTGTGGAGCGTGCGGCAGATCGATCGCGATCTGCTCGCGGGCGAGGAGCGGTTTGCGATCGCGCCGCCCACGGCGGTGAGTCCGTACGCGGAGGCTGGCGGCGCGGAGGAGCTGGTCACGCTCGACGCGACCGAGCTACGCAAGGATGCGAAGGCGAAGTTCAGCGGCTCGTCGAAGCTCGAGGGCACGTACGTCGTCGACGGCGTGAACACGACGGGCGTCGAGCACGGAAACGCGTCGACCATCACCGGAACGGTCACGGACTCGCGCACGGGCGAGAAGCTCGCGGGCGTCACGGTGGTGGCGTCGGCCAAGGGGCGCGAGGCGCAGGCCGCGATCACCGACGAGAGCGGGCGGTATTCGCTTGCCGTCCCGCCGGGAACGTACCTCGTGACGTTTTATTACGCGGACATCACCCTCGAGCGCAGCGGCATCAGCGTCGTGGCGACCAAGCCGGCGCATGTCTCGCAGAAGATCGATCAGTCGCGATCGGCCGGCGAGGTGATCACGATCAGCAGCCGCGCGCCGATGGTCGATCCGACCAGCACGACGCAGAGCGTCTCCGTCAACGGGGGCTACATCCGCAACACGCCCGTGCCCGGACGGACGTTCGAGGGATCGGTGAGTAGCCTGCCGGGCAGCCAGGGGGACGCGGTCCGCCAGCGCGACTTTGGGGGCTTCGATCCGCCGGTCGAGCCGGACTACGACGAGCCCGCAGCGCCCGCGCCGCGCAACCCGGTGAAGGATGGCGACGAGAAGCTGAAGGCGATCGCCGCGAAGGTGCTGAAGGAGAAGCGCGACATCCTGATCGAGGTGCGCAGCCCGTCCACCGAGAAGGACGCGCAGACGCGTGCCGCCGCGGTGAAGAACAAACTCGTCAACGACGGTGTGCCGGCGAACCGCGTGCACGTGACGACGAAGGTCGGCGCCGGAGAGCCCGAGACCGTGCGCGTGCTCGCGGTCTCACCGCAGGCGCCGAAGCCGCAGGGCACGAGCGAGCGCCGCGACCTCGGACCGGACATGCCCGTCGGCGAGAGTCACTTCACGTCCGACAAGCCGATGACCGTGCGCGCGGGATCGAGCGCGATGGTGTCGATGGTGCAGAAAGAGACCACGGGCCGGATCGTGTACCTCTACGATCCGATCAGCGATCGCGGCGATCAGCGCTTCGCCTTCAAAGCGGTGCGCCTCGACAACCCGACGGGCGAGACTCTCGAGCCCGGGCCCGTGACGGTGTACGGCGATGGACGCTTCATCGGAGAGGGCATCACGGAGGCGGTGCTGCCGCGCGCGACGGTGGTCGTGCCCTTTGCGCTCGACAAGCAGGTCGTCGTCTCGAAGAACGGCACCGAAGAGGATCGCATCGCGAAGATCGTCACCGTGCAGCGCGGCATCATGACGGCCGAGGTGCAGCACCGCCGGCAGTCGCGGTTCACGATCACGAGCCGCGCGACGACCGGCGTGCGCGTGTACCTGCGGCACCGGCTCGCGGAGGGCTGGGCGCTCGTCGAGGCGCCGTCGACGTTCACCAAGGTCGGCGACTCGCAGCTGTTCGAGGTCGACCTCGGTCCCAGCGAGACGAAGTACGTGAACATCACGGAGGCGACGCCGGTGCAGCGCACGTTCGAGCTCGGGACCGACGAGGCGCTCGGCATGATGAAGGTGTTCATCGCCGAGCCCGACGCGTCGCCGCAGCTGCGCGCGCAGATCGAGGCGATGCTCGCGACGCATCGTGCGGCCGTGGACCTCGTCGACAGGATCGCCACGCTGCGCGAGCAGCTCGCCGAGTACCGGTCGCGATCGGGCGAGCTCAACGCGCAGCTCGTGACACTCAAGGCGGTGCGCACGAGCGGGGAGCTCATGACGACCCTGCGCGCGAAACAGTCGGACATGGCCGAGCGGATCCAGAAGACGACGATCACGCTCGTCGAAGCGCAGGAGCAGCTGATGTTGTCGCGCGTGAAGTTCCAGAACCAGCTCGCCGACTTGCGGCTCACCGACGCCACGAAGCCGATGGCAAAGGCCCGGTGACACCGCCGATCGCAGGCCGCGGTGCCGACGCGCGCGCCGCTGCCTGACGACCCGCCGCGAGTGTGGTACGAGCGGGCATATGCCCGAGCAACGTTTCGATGCCGTCGTCATCGGTGCTGGTCCCGGTGGCTATCCCGCCGCGATTCGCCTGGGTCAGCTGAAGGTCAAGACCGCCATCATCGAGCGCGAGTACTGGGGCGGCGTGTGCCTCAACGTCGGGTGCATCCCGTCGAAGGCGGTGATCCACGCGTCCAAGATGTTCGAGAAGATGGGCCACGCGGACGACCTCGGCATCGTGATCCACGAGAAGCCGACGATGGACATGAGGAAGCTCCAGACGTGGAAGGGCGGCGTCGTGCAGAAGCTGACCTCCGGCGTCCGCACGTTGCTCAAGGGCAACGGCGTCACGATCATCGACGGGACGGCGAAGCTCGAGAAGTCGGGTCCCGACGGTCACCGCATCACGGTGAGAGGGAAGACCGGCGACGAAACGATCATCGCGAAGAACATCGTGCTCGCGACGGGCAGCCGCCCGTTCGAGATCCCGGGCTTCAAGATCGACAACACGGGTCGCGTGATCGACTCGACGGGTGCGCTCGCGCTCGACCACATACCCGAGCGCATGGTCGTCATCGGCGGTGGCTACATCGGCCTCGAGCTCGGCATGGTGTACGCGAAGTTCGGCACCAAGGTCACCGTCGTCGAGGCGATGCCGCGCCTACTCGGCACGATGGACAAGGACTGCGTCGCCGTCGTCGAGCGCAAGCTGAAGAAGATGGGCGTCGAGGTGATGCTGAACACCAAGGCGAAGTCGTGGGAGGAGGGTGCAGCGGGTTCCAAGGGTGATCGCGCCGTCCTCACGGTCGAGCTCGCCGATGGGAAGACGGCGACCGTCGACACGGACAAGATCCTGCTGTCGATCGGCCGCCGCCCGAACAGCGAGAACCTCGGCCTCGACGCAGCGGGCGTCACTCTCGACAAGCGCGGCTTCGTGGTCGCGGACGATCACCTGCGCACGAACGTCGGTGGCATCTATGCCATCGGTGATCTCATCGGTGGCATGATGCTCGCGCACAAGGCGACCAAAGAGGGCGAGGTCGTCGCCGAGATCATCGCGGGTCACAAGGCCGCGTTCGACGTGCGGACGATCCCGGCGGTCGTGTTCACGGATCCCGAGATCGCGGTCACGGGCCTCACCGAGGACGAGGCGAAGGCCAAGGGCTACACGAACCTCAAGGTCGGCAAGTTCCCGTTCGCGGCGCTCGGCCGCGCGCTGTCAGTCAACGACACGGACGGCTTCGTGAAGACCATCGCCGACGGCAAGACCGGTGAGGTGCTCGGCGTGCACATCGTCGGCAACGGTGCCGCCGATCTCATCGCCGAGCCGACACTCGCGATCGAGATGGGCGCGGTCGTCGACGATCTGCGCCTCACCATCCACGCGCACCCGACGTTGTCCGAGGGCATGATGGAGTCCGCCGCGGCGGCGCTCGGCGAGGCGATCCACATCATCAATCGGCCGCAATGAGTAGCTTCTCGGCGACGTTCACCGCTGCGTGAACGCTGTCCTCGTTCGAGCGCCTAGGGCGCGGCTTCGGCGAGCACGCACACGCCGTTGGTGCACGTCGCCTTGTTCGCCGTGCAGCCGCCGCACGCCATGACGCGATCGAGGTCCGGCTCCCCGCACTGGAGCGTTGCCGCGACCTCGTCGAACTTCGCCATCTCCTTCGACGCGATCGCGTCCATCGCACACGCGCACGGGTCGCAGCTCGCACGCTTCACGAGCACGCAGTCCGTGGCCTCCTTGCAGTCCTTCGCAAAAACTGCGAGGTCGACCGCCGGCAGCGCCTTGGGCGGCGGCCTCGCGGCGTCGCTGGGCGTCGGCGTCGGTTCGGGCTTCGGAGGGGCCTTCTCCGTCGGCTTCGTCTGGCACGCAGCCAGCACGATCAGGGCAAGAGGAAAGCGCACGCACACGAGTATATCCGCAATCCGCGCTCCACCGGGCTGCGCTAGCCTACGCGTATGCTCGCGACTCCCTGGCGCGTCGTCGATCTCGGCCGCACGTCGTATCGCGACGCGTGGGCGAGGCAGCTCGCGCTCGTGGAGGCGCGCCAGCGCGACGAGGCACCCGACACGCTCCTTTTGGTGGAGCACGAGCACGTGTTCACTCTCGGTCGTCGCCGCGAGGCCGAAGGCAATGTCCTCGACGCGGGTGACGTCGAGGTCATCGGCATCGAGCGCGGCGGCGACGTCACGTATCACGG
>JBJXGN010000099.1:0-10619 GCA_046160585.1 Kofleriaceae bacterium | reverse complement strand
CCGTACGGCACGGAGCTCGAGTCCACCGCGGCGGGTGGGCTCGAGTCGCTGACGTCGTCGTGGCGGGTGAAGCTCACGCCGGCGACCGAGGCGATGATCGAGCTCGCGGGTCTACGCGGCGTCACGCTTCGCCAGGCGTCTGCGGGCTCGCTGCGCGCCGAGCGAGGTCGGCTCGACGCCGACGAGAAGCTGACCGCGGTCGCGCTCGTCGCGCTCGCCGAGAGCGCCGCCGAGGCAGGTGCGACGGAGCTCGTCCACGAGCTGCTCGCCGAGCTGACGGGCCCGCGCCTCGCGGAGGCGACGCTGTCCGAGCTGATCGCGCTGATCGCGCTGATCGATCGCATCCTCGCGGGCCACATCGTGGCGTTGCCCGCCGAGGCCGACGACGCGGTCCCCGGCGAGATCGATCACTTCCCGCCGCCGCCCATCGATCGCGACGCGATGCTGAACACCGCGGTCGCGTCCGTGCTCGGCCTCGCGGGCTCCGAGTCGCTCGACGATGCGAAGGCGCTCGCGGAGCTCGTGCGTGTGCTCGAGCGGCCCGAACACACGACGCTCGGCGACTCGCGGCTGCGCTGGTCGATCGGTCAGCTCGTCGCGACCGGCACGCCCGTCATCGCCGGCGCCGCTTCCGTGATCCAGGTGTTGATCCACACGACGACCGCCGAGCATCTGTCGACGTCGATCGGCACGTGGCTCGACGGCGCCGTCGATCTCGAGACACGGCGCACCCTCGCGTCGAGGTTGCGCGGTGCGCTCTCGATCGCGGCGCCGCTGTTCGAGGGCTCGCCCGTGTTCCTGGCGGGCCTCGTGGATCGCGTCGAGCAGCTCCCCGACGCCGAGTTCCTCGTGCGCGTGGCCGCGCTGCGCGAGGGCTTCGAGACGCTCTCCAACGCGTCGCGACGGCGCCTGCTGCGGGTCCTCGGCGATCGCCTCGGCGCCGACGTGCGCGGGCAGGGGCTCGACGTGTCGACCTCGATCGCGCCCGAGGTCATGCTCGCTGCCGCCGAGGCTGATCGCGCGGGCCGCGAGGCCATCATCCGCGTGCCGCGCCCTGACCTCGTCGCACCGTTCGTGGCCCCGGCAACCACCGCGCAGCGGGAGTCGCGGGCGCGCGACGACCACGACATTCCGATCCGCGATCGCTGGCGCATGATCCTCGGGCACGAGCGCGATCGCATGAAGCCGCGCTCCGCTCGGGCGATGCGCGCGCTCGACGAGCTGTACGGTGCCGGTCATGGCGAGGGCTCGCGCGGTGGCGATGGGGGCGGACAGGAGTCGTCGTTCCCGACGGTGCGCGCGTGGCGCGAGGAGATCGAGGCGCTGTTCGGCGCGCGCGTGTTCGAGGAGGTCGCCGCGCAGGCGGCTGCGCAGGGGCGCGTCGCCGCGCTGCTCGAGCTCGATCCGGAGACGGTCTCGCCGTCGGTCGAGCTGCTCGAGCAGGTTCTCTCGCTCAAGGGTGGCCTCGGCGAGGGTCAGCTCGGCAAGCTCCGCGCGCTGATCAAGCGCATCGTCGACGATCTCGTGCGCGAGCTCGCGGTGCGTGTCCGCCCCGCGCTGCAAGGCTCGACCTCGCCGCGCGCGACGCGCCGCCCGTCGAGCGCGCTCCACCTCGCACGTACCGTCAGCGCCAACCTCGCCAAGGTGCGCAGGGTCAAGTCATGGACGCGAAGCACCATCGACAGTGCGGACGTCGATGACGAGGAGCTACGCCTCGTACCCGAGCGCCTCTACTTCAAGCAGAAGTCGCGGCGCCACATGGACTGGAACATCGTGCTCGTCGTCGACGTCTCGGGCTCGATGGAGCCGTCCGTCATCTACAGCGCGATGATGGCCGCGATCCTCTCGGGCGTCCCGTGGATCACGGTGAAGTTCGTCGCGTTCTCGACAGAGATCGTCGACCTCAGCGATCACGCGCACGATCCGCTCGCGCTCCTCCTCGAGGTTCAGGTCGGCGGCGGTACACACATCGCGAAGGCGTTGCGCTACGCGCGCACGCTGGCGACCAACCCGCGTCGCACGATCGTCATCACCGTTTCCGACTTCGAGGAAGGCTTCTCCGTCGAGGGCCTGCTCGTCGAGGTGCGCTCGCTCGTCGAGGCCGGCGTCACCTGCCTCGGCCTCGCCGCGCTCGACGATCGCGGCGCGCCTCGCTACGCCGTGCCGATCGCCGAGCAGGTCGCGGCCGCGGGCATGCCTGTCGCCGCGCTCACGCCGCTCGAGCTCGCGCGCTGGGTGGGAGACAAGATCCGATGACGCGCCCGCGCATCGCGCCCGACGTCGCCGCCGCGCTCACCGCACAGATCCCGTCGCGCTTGATCAAGAAGCTCGATGCCGAGCCGGAGCTCGCGATGAAGTGGACGTGGACCGCTACCACGATCACGACCGACAAGGGCGAGACGGTCACGCTCGCGATCGTCGACGAGGTCGTGCGCACGGTGACCTGCACGTGCCTGCTCCAGCCCAAGTGCCTGCACGTCGCCGCCGTCGTCGCGCTGTTCGAGCCCGCCGACGCACTCGCCGCCCCGCCGCCCCCGGCCGTGCAGCTCGCGATCCCCGCCGTTGCCGAGGCCGACGCCGACGCCACGAAGATCGCCGCGCAGGCGTTCCGCATCCTCGCTGACATCCTGGCCACCGGCGCCGAGACCACGGGCGCGTTTGCGCAAGCCGAGCTGCTCCGTTCGATCCACGCGTCGCGCGCGACCGGCCTCCACCGCCTCGCGCAGTCGCAGACGCGCATCCTTCGTCTCGTGCGCGAGCTGCGCGCCGATCGTCCCGAGTTCTCGCTCTCCACGCTCGCCACGGATCTGCGCGAGGCTCTCTGGGTGGCGCACGTCCTCGCCGCCGGCGACGCATCTCCCGCCGTTGTCGGTGCGGCGCGCCGCGATTACGAGGGCGTCGGCAACCTTCGCCTACGCGGTCTGTTCACCGAGGCCGTCATCGCGCGCACCGGCTACGCGGGCGCCGTCACGTACCTCGTCGACGACAAGGGCCAGCTCTACACGCGCTCCGACGTGGCCCCCGGCGACGGCTCGCGCGCCGCGGCCGCGTACGATGGCTCCGCCGCGATCGGCGACGCGGTCCTCCCGCATCGCGAGCTGTGTCGCGCGGGCCTGTTCGTCTCCGATGCCACCGCCTCCGCTGACGGTCGCCTCGGCGCGGGCCAGCGCGTGCGCGCCGTTCGCGCCGCCGAGCCCTCGCGCTGGACCGACGACTCGCTCGCGCGCCGCTGGTCGCAACCCCTCGCCGATCAGCTCGCGCGTCTCGCGTCGCACGACTCTACACCCGACGAGCATCGCCCCGCGGGCTGGGACCTGATCTTCCTCGAAGGAACGCTGCTCGGTGGATCATCCGCGGGCGTCGGCCTCGCGATCACCGGCGACCACTCCGTTGTCGTGCTCACGACCTCCTACGATCACAAGGCGCTGGCCGCGCGCGACAACCTCGCGTCGCTCGCGCGCACACCTTCGCTTCTCGTGCGCGCGATCACCCGCGCGCGTCTCTCGCAGCCGCGACGCCTCGATCTCCTCGCGATCGGCCCCGCGGCTGACGAGCCGCGCTTCCCGCTTGCCGAGGCGCTGCACGGGCGGGCGAACGTCCACTACGATCGCCTCTCGCTCGCACCCATCTCTGCCCCGGCAAGCACGCTGTCGATCTCGCACGAGCCACCCGACGACCTTCTGTCCCCACTACGCCGCCGCATCGAGCGCGTCGTCCTCGGTGGACTCGGTACGTTGCCCATGCATGCGATGCCCGAGCTCGATCGCGAGGCCGCGCAACTTGCCGATCGTTCGCTCCGCACCGGCGCCGACGTGCTTCGTGATCTCGCGGCGCTCGCGCACGACGCGAGCCGCGCGATGACAGGCGTGCGCCGTGCCGTCGATCGACCCGCGTTCGCGCGCGCGTGGCTTCGCGCGTCGGTCTACGAGGACGCCGCGCGTCGCCGCCTCAGCGTCGCGAGCTGGTAGCTCGGAGCTAGCGCCAGCGCGCGCTAGCGCGGACGCGGAACCTCCCGATCCCGGACGAGTCGTCGCTATCGCGCGCGTCGCGCCCATTGATCTTGTGGCTCTCGCGGCGCGACTCGCTCGAGCGCGCGCGAGCCTCGGCAACACGCGGCGGCTCGTCGCGGTCGTCTTCGTCGTCCTTGTCTGCGAGCGGTCGTCGTCGAACGCGCTGGAAACGACGAAACTCTCCTCGTTGGAAGGCCAGGCGGCGAGACCGAACAGACCTCGGTCCACGCAACCAAAGTGCCAGCCATTTCCGGTGACGACCGAGCCCTCCGGACGCCTCCGGAAGCTTTCCAGCGTGGTGCTGCGCAAGGTCACCCGGCGTGCCGGCTTCAATCGTGGTGCCAGCGCCAAGTGCTCGATCGGCGGGTCAGAAGGCGCCTCCATCCGGGGCTCCGGTGTCCCGATGGCAACCGGCGTGGTCATCCGCGGTCGAAGACAGAAGTATTGTTGTGTCACAACCGGAGCGACCGCAGTCGATCGACCATGCTGCTCGACGAACAACCAGCCCTCCATGGCAACCTCAGCAACGAGTGGATGAACCCTGAGCCCGCGCTCGACGAGATGCCGCTCATCGGTCCGGGCGGATGTTTCCCCGGCGGTCAGGAGTGGGGCACGGGGGGCGGCGCCGTATCCGGGGAAGTTGGCGGCTCGGTATGGGACTCGATGTGGGACTTCGGTAGCGACATGGACCTCGCGAACATGGGCATCGGCGAGGCGTGGGGCATGTTCTAAGACGCGATCGTCGGCACGGTGACCGTGAACGTCGAGCCGCGCCCGAGCTCGCTCGTCACGCGCACGGTGCCACCGATCTCGTCGAGCAACCGCCGCACGAGTGACAGGCCGAGGCCCACGCCGCCGTAGTCGCGCGACTGCGATCCGTCGACCTGATGGAACTCCTTGAAGATGTGCTCGAGGTTGTCGGGCGCGATACCGATACCCGTGTCCTCGACGGCGATGTCGATCGAGTCGCCGGTCTTGCGCGCGCTAACCGTGATGCGGCCCGGCTCCGGCGTGAACTTGATCGCATTCGACAAGAGGTTCAGCAGCACCTGGTTGAGTTTCGCGCGATCGCTGACGATCGTGCCCACGTCGGTGACGTCGAGCTCGATCGTGAGGTTCTTGCCGGCCTTGATCCATTGTGCGGTCGCGGTCGCGGTGCCGAGCAGGTCCGCGACGTCGACGGAGGCGAGGTGCACGCTGCGATTGCCGGCGTCGAGGCGCGCGAGCTGGAGCAGGTCGTCGATCAGCGCGAGAAGATCGTGCGCGCGTGATCTGACCTCCGTCATCGCGGTCTTCTGCTTGTCGGTCGGCGCGCCGTAGATGCCCATGCTGACGAGGTCGGAAAGGCCGATGATGCCCTGCAGCGGCGTCCGCAGCTCGTGCGTGATGTTCGCCATGAACTGCGCCTTCTGGCGGCCGGCGTCGATCAGCGCGTGCGTCTTCGCTTCGAGACGCTTCTCCTTCTCGCGCAGCCTGCGGAGGATGCCCGTGATGTAGGACGTCGGCACGGCGATCACGAACGCGACGAACGTGGTCATGAGCGCGAGGTAGCTGGCGTCGCGGCCGTTCCACTCGGCGGGCGTCGGGTACTGCGGCAACACGCCCCATGCGGTGAGCAGGCCCATCGCGACGAAGAGCACGAGGCAGGCCACGCCCATGATCACGGTGGTTGTCAGGTTCGTGAGCAACGCGAGGACGGCGATCTCGATCGTGTAGATCGCGCTGATCGGACTCGCGGTGTCCCCGGTCACCCAGATCGCGCCGGTCATCACGAACGCGTCGGTGGCGACGTTGATGCCGCCCAGAAGGAGCGCGTGGCGATCGAGGCGCAGGCCGATCCACGCCAGCGTGTTCGTCGTCAGCTTGAGGCCGACCAATGCTACGAACAACCAGTGCCACGCGAGCAGCTCGGTCACGAAGCCGATCGCGACGATGACCGCGAAGCACACGGTGAGCACGTAGCCGCTGATCACGCCCATGCGCAGCGTCTTCGGGTTGCGTAGCGTCGCTAGCTCGTCGATCAACCTCGACACTCCCTTCGGGAGTTTTGCGCGTTCGACGTTCGTCGAGCTTTCGAGTCCTCGTGGCACCGCTACGGATCACCGACGAGCGTGTGCACGCACTCGAGCAACACGTCGAGGTCGAACGGCTTCACGAGGAAGCCGTCCGCTTTGACGCTGTTCGCGCGCGCGCCCGCGGTCTCGAGGTTCCGGTACACGGCGGACATCATCATGATCGGCGTACGCGTTCCGTGATCGGAGTCCTTCATCTCGGCGACAGCGTCGAACCCGTTGAGCTGCGGCAGCGCCGCGTCGACGAGCGCCAGATCGGGCAGCGCAGCGAAGAACTGGAACACGCCGTCGCGGCCGTTCGTCGCTACCGACGTCCGGTAGCCGTGCGCGTTAAGGAACTCGGACATTACGAGTGCAGTGACGCGATCGTCTTCGACGATCAGCACGTGGCGCGGCGGGTGGTCCATTCTTGGTACCCTCACGCTACCCTTTTGCTTGTGGACCTCGCGATGTCCGCACGATTCCCACACGATGCCGATCTGATTCGTGCGCCGTGCAACCAGCTGATCCGACGAGCACCGCGGATCGCTCGAACACACGCGCTACCCCAGCCGTACCCGATTTCTCGGAGTCCTCACTCGTCGGCGAGCACACCGCAGGGTGCCTCAAAACGCAGCAGCCGATATCGACGTGTTCGGATCGCTCAGCGCTGCCAGTTGTTCTTGATGACCGAGGCCGGCGTGATTTCCTTCACCGGCGCGTCGATCGTCTTCAACACACCCGAGCCTTCGGCCGGCACAGTCACAGGGATCGCGGGCGTTGCCACGTCCGCGACGCCAATGCCGCGCACGGTGCTCGTGCGAGGAATAGCGTGCTCTCCTGTCTGGCGGAGGCGGCGGCGATTGCGAACGCTGTATTGCATCAAGACCTTCACACCGTGGTACGCGAAGACCGCGTCGCCGACAATGGCTAATCGACTTGCCATCGGCTTTCAGCGAGCCGACGTGTTTCCCAGCTGATCGAAGCGGGTTACGCGCCGGTCTCCGACGACTCGACGAGCGCATACGGCCACGACTCGATGCTCGCGCGCACCGACGGCTCCGCCGTCACCGAGGCCGCCGGAGATGCGATCGACGGTGCAATCGACGGCGGGATCGTCTGCGCGCGAGAGCGCGGCTTCACCGCGGGTTGCTCGAACCCACAGCGCGCGAGGACGAACTCGACGGCGCGCACGCGCTCCTGCATCGAGACCGACTCGAGCGGTAGGTAGCTGATGCGGTGCTGCTCGAGCATGAGCTTGACCATGCCGTCGATCCGCAGCACCGAGTCCCATGACACACCTGCGCGCACGCCGTCATCCTTGAGCAGCGATTGGTGCGGGCGGAGGAAGAACACGATGCCCTCGCTCACCCACTTCATGTAGTCGCGGAAGCGCGCATCGTTCATCATCGCTGCCGCATTGGTCGTGTGCTCGGCGACGTACGCGAGGTTGTCGAACGCACGGTCCGAGACGAACTTGCCGGCGTGCAACTTCTCCACCGCGACCTGGCGCGCGAACACGCGCTCCTGGTACTCGGCGACGAGATCCATGTCCGTGCGAAGCGCGTCGAGGCCGGTCTCCATCTCGGCAAGGACCGCGCGTGCGACCTCGCTGATCATGGGCAGGCCGTAGCGGCGGCTGACGTAGCGACAGAGCGTTGTCTTTCCGGTCGCGTGACTGCCCACGAAGTAGATGCGCACGTGGTCGATCTACGCGATCGGTATGACAGTCGCGGCCAGCTCGAACAGCGCCCCGTTGATCGTCAGGTAGATAGCGCCACCCGCGACGGAGAGATCCCACTTGTTGATGCGATCCACGGTCGCGCCGATCGCGTCGAGGGTCTCGGCCGGGAGTGCTCGGAGCTCCATCTCGTCGCGGCGGTAAACGTCTCGGTCGCGGATCGCGTCGGCGAGCTGCTCGACGTTCTTCCACGCGTAGACCACGACCCGCGGTGCGAGCTTGCTGGCCTTGTGCAGCCGATCGGGGGTCGGCGCGCCGACCTCGATCCACGCCTGCCACTCGCCGCGCAGGTTCTTCTGGATGATCGCTGGCTCCTCGTCGTCGGAGACTCCGCCCTTGGAGAACTCGACGCCATCGGCGTGCTCGAGAGCGCGCGCGATGACGCGGGCGACCAGGTAACGCTCGTTCTCCGACGGGTGCTGCGGTACGCGCCAGTCGAGCTCTTCGTAGACGCCGCGATCGGAATCGGCGAGCTGGATCGTGAAGCGGCGGAGCGTCGCGGAGAGCGCCATTACACGAGCACCGTACGACACGTCTGGAGCAGCTGCGAGCGTGCGCACTGCACGGCAGTCTTGTCGTCGCGGATGCGAATGAACACCGGTTGAAACAGCACGTGATCGTCGGTCGCGTATAGGTAGCGCACCTCGCAGATCGGGTGTCTCCCACTTCCGAGGGCGGCGTCGAGCTCCGCGCGCGACTGGTTCGTCGTGCCGGCGAACACCTTGCCGCACGGGGCGAGCTTCTTCCCGTTGTAGACGGCCATCTGATACGCGTTGCCCGCATTCTCGGTGATGATCACGTCCGCGCTCTTGATGAACTTGTGCTTGCGCTGCGTGCCGCCCGAGGAGGGGCGTCCGGGCGTGTACGCCGCGTGCGCGTCCTTGAACACGATGCCCTCGGCGCCCGCCTTGTACAGCCGGTTGTAGAGCGCGCGCTTCGCCTTCGCGCCGTGTGCGATCGGCACCACGCGAACGTTGTCGGATAGCGCTGGCTCGAGCTCTTCCTCGAGCATCTTCCAGCGCGTGTGGTAGCCGTGCGTGCGCAGGTCGGTGCCGGCGAAGAACAGGATGTCGAACAGCCAATAACCATCGTCGAGGAGCTCGCCGTCGACCACCGTGCCCTCGGGGCAATACTCGAGCCCGACGAGCCCGCGCACGTCCATCTTGCTGACCTGTCCCTCGCGGTTCGTCGCGAGGATGCCGTCTTTCTCGACATGCGCGATGATGCGCATGCCGTCGATCTTCTGCTGCGCGATCATCTTGTCGTTCGCGAGGTACGTGTCGAGCTCGGTGTCCTCGATCGGGTTCAGCAGCTGCGCTTTGTGCCCGACGATCGCGCGCTGCGTGCCGCCGGCCTTGCTGCCCGAGCCTTGCCCGACGGGCGGCGCGACCGCCGCGGGCTTCACGGAGGCGGTCTTCTCTTCGTAGCCCTTGTTGCGCTTCTCGCGAACGCACGAGTCGTACTTCTTCTCGGCGACAACGAGCGAGACCTTCACCGCCTTCGTGCCCTCTTGCAGGCTCGATCCTCGACGACCCCACTGCACCTTCACCGTGTACGAGCTCGTGGCCTCTTCGACGATCTGCGCGTTGTAGACCTTGTCGCTGTTGCCTTCCTGGAAGAACAGCTCGATCGACTTCACGATCTTGCTCACGGTCGCACCAGATCATGCGTGATGTCTTCAACGCGCGCGCAGCCGCACAACGCCATCGCGAGGTCGAGCTCGCGGCGCAGAAGGCCCAGCGCGGTCGCTACACCGGCGCGTCCGCCGGCGGCGAGGCCCCACAATACGGGCCGCCCGACGAGCACGGCGCGCGCACCGAACGCGAGGGCCTTGATCACGTCTGCGCCTCGGCGCACGCCGCCATCGAGGAGGATCTCGCAACTCGCGCGTCGCGCTGCGAGCGCGTCTGCGATCCGCGGTAGCACCTCGATCGTCGCGGGCGACGCATCGAGCTGGCGGCCGCCGTGGTTGGAGACGACGATACCCGCGGCGCCGTGATCCGCTGCGCGCACCGCGTCGTCGGCGCGGACGATGCCCTTCACGAGCACGGGGAGCTTCGTGATCGAGCGTAGCCACGCGAGCGAGTCCCACGTCAGACTCGCATCGAGCAGCGACGCGAAGTACGCGGCGAGGCCCGACTCGTTCTCGGCGGCGCGCACCGGTGCGTAACCCTCCGCGTACAGGTTCTCGATGCCGAGATGCTCCGGAAGAGCGAAGCGATTGCGCACGTCGCGCTCGCGACGACCGAGCAGCGGCGCGTCGACCGTCACCACGAGCGCACTCGCACCTGCAGCCTCGACGCGCCGCACGAGCGCTTCGGTCGCGGCGCGATCCTTGTAGACGTAGAGCTGGAACCACACGGGGCCGCTCGCTGCCGCGACGACATCTTCGATCCGCGTGTTCGACAGCGTCGAGAGGATGAACAGCGTGCCGGCATCGCCCGCGCCGCGCACGCTCGCGAGCTCGCCATCCTCGTGCGCCAGGCGATGGAACGCCGTCGGCGCGACGCAGATCGGCATCGAGATGCGGTGACCGAGCACGGTAGTCGAGAGGTCGCGTTGCGCGACATCGACGAGCACGCGGTAGTGCACTGCGATCTCGGCGAACGCGTCGCGATTGCGGCGCACACACCGCTCGTCGTCCGCGCCCGACGCGTAGTAGTCCCATGCCATCTGCGGCAAGCGCGCCTTGGCGAGTGCTTCGAGCTCGAAGAGATTCAGAACATCGGTCATGGCTTTACCGTGAACACACCGGAGTAGTTGGTGGCCGACGCGACCGGCTCGGGCCAGCGCGTCGGCCCGAAGTCTCCCGTGTCG
>JBJXGN010000098.1:0-3649 GCA_046160585.1 Kofleriaceae bacterium | reverse complement strand
GTATGACGTCCGGTTCCAGGTAGCGGTGAAGGCTCAGCTTCAATAGCTCACGAACGAGAGCGGGGTACGTAAGCCGCTCCTTGAGCAGTTTGCACTGGGCGATCAACTCCAAGCGTCCGTCAGCGTTGTGACAGATCACATCCCGCCCACCGTCTCCGACGCCCTGCATGAGAGTGACGCGGCTATTCGTCAAGGCCGCGCGTCGCGACAAGAGACGGTAAACCAGAACTTCAAATGTTCGATGGCCGAGGTGGGCGAACGAAAGTGCCGGACCGTCAGTAGCGTATGCTCGATTCTCGATCGACGTGAGGTCGGTTGGCGAGACAGCCTCGACGAACTTCTCGAAGTACGTCATGACTCACGTCCTCCTGGTTGGACGCAAAAGAACGAGTGCTCGACTGCGAAGAAGATGGTTGGTGTCTGGGAGAACGTCGCCCAACACGCGGCGACATCGTGCGACGGAAACGGAATCGTGGCGCTGCGATTTCGCCGTGTCCGCATCATTCGAAGCCGGATAGAACCGACGCTCACGCTGCAAATCTCATCACCAGCTCGCCCTTTCCTACCGAGGACCCCACTTGAGGTCATACTTTCACATCTTAGCGGTCCGCTCTCGACAGCGGCTGCGCGGTTCGATGTCGGTGTACCCGGCTACCCCATCGCTGCCGCAACCTTTTGCTGCACCGCCCGCATGAGGAGAACGCTCACGCTCTCCAATCGGAACTCGCTCGCAGTAGGAGATACAGAGGAGAGTCGTAACAGTCAGGCTTCTCTCTGAATCCCACTGAGCGGTACCCTCTCACCTCCTCTGCGAGGGTTGGATGAAGCCGATCGAAACTGCACAACGAATCGCTCGAGATGTCTTCAAGGACGCCGATGCGATGCACGAACCCAAGAGCATCGATTGGTGGCGCCACTTCCTGGGTGAGCGTACGGTGGACCGCAGCGGGATCACCGTCTTGATGACCGCCGCGTAATCGTGGCAGGCAACGAAGCTCAGCTCGCCGCGGCTTGATTCGCGGCGCGCGCTGCGGCCCATCGCGACGGTAGCAGCTGAGCTAGATCGAGCAGTCGCACCTTGCGAGTCATACGCGGCAGCACGTCGCGGAGATACTCGAGCGGGTCGACGCCAGCGAGCCGACACGAGCCGAGGATCGAGTACGCGATCGCTGCGCGCTCGGCGCCGCCATCGGATCCCGCGAAGAGGTAGTTCTTTCGCGTCATCGCCGTACGGACGTGGAGCCTCTCGACGATCCCGTTGTCCATCGGTACGTAGCCGTAGTCGAGGAAGCGACCGAGCGCGATCTGGTGATTGGCGAAGTACCGAAGCGCGGCACCCATCTTCGACGACGGCGTCTCGTGCTTCTTGTGCACCGTGCACCACGCGACCAATTCGTCCCAGATCGGCTTGCTGCGCTCGCGACGCTGCGCGAGCACCTCGTCGGGCTCGAGTTCGCGCTCGCGTAGATCGCGCTCGATCTCGTAGAGCTTCTTGTACACTGCGATCGGCAGCGCCGCGCGCTTGTCGCCGGCGTCGAGTGCCTTCACGAAGTAGCGGCGCGCGTGCATGTTGCAGCCGCACTCGACGAGTTTCTCCTTCGCGAAGCTCGCGTCGAAGAGTCCGGACGCGTCGGCGACGGTCGGTCCCTCGCGCAGCTCGAGCATGTCCTGTGGACCGAGCTCACCGGGCACCTGTCCGGTCGCCTTGCCCGTCGAGTTGTAAAGGTACGCCGCGATCACTTCGCCGGCGTTCACGCCGACGTAGCCCCACAGCGCGCCCATCTTCTTGTTGTTGGCGGTGGAGCCGTCGAGCACGACGAGGCCGGTGCCATCGAGGTGCATCACGCGAGCGGCGATCACATCGGCGAGCGCTGCGCGCCACAGCGGCCGCAGTAGATCCGTGCACCACTTGATCTGATCGGCGAGTGTCGACACGGCGATATCGAGTCCGAGCCGCGCGAGTCGCTCGCGCTGGCGGTGAAGCGGCAGACCGTCGACGTACTTCTCGACGAGCAGCGTTGCTGCGAGAGCGAGTCCGATCTTGCCGCTCGCGACGACCTTCTCTCCTGGCGGCGCACGCACGACCGCGGTCTCGCAGGCGTCGCACGCGAGCTTCTCGCGTCGATCGCGGCGCACGATCACCTCGGCGGGCACGAGCTCGATCACCTCGGTGACATCGTGGCCGATGCACGTGCGCTCGACGCCGCACCGCGGACACGCACGCTGCACGGCGGGCACCTCGATCGGGTTGTCGACGCGCGCGAAGTGCGCGGGCGCAGCCGTTCGATTCGCCGGCTGACGCGGCGGTCTCGTCGTCAGCTTGCCGAGGTCGCCATCGTCCCTCTTGTCATCGATGCCCGACGCGGCGCGGAGCTTCGCGTCCGCTTCGTCCAGCTCGTCAGGTCCGTCGGCGTCTGGATCGTCGACCTCGGGTTCGCCCTCGCCGCGCTGGAGCGCGTCGAGAAACAGCACGAGCTGCGCCCTGCCGACCTTCTCGCTCTTCTTGAAGCGCGCCGCGATTCGCGCCAGTCGCCGCGTCATGTCCGCGTTCTCGGCGACCAGCTTGCTCACGATTCCCATCACGACGTCGCGCTCGGCGAAGTCGCCGAGCACGTTGCTCAACACATCGAGCACGGAGCCGCGCAGCTCGCTCGTCGGCGTCTCCGCGGAAACGTCCGCCGCTGACGCATCGTCGAGGTTCACGTCGCGCATCTTGATCTCTCCACGATCGCACGCAAGTGGTGAGGCGCGCGACGGGAGTGAATGTCATCGATCGTCAGTGCGTCGTCGAGCGCGGCCGCGGCGGAGGCTCCCATCGCGGCTTCGACTTCGCGCGCGAAACATCGATCCCTTCGAGCAGCATCGCGAGCTCGTGCACGTCGATCGCGATGCTCGTCGCATCCCCGGTCACCCGGGATGGAAACGTGAACGTGCCCTTCTCGAGACGCTTATGGACGATCGTGAAGCCGCCGCGCGTCCACACGATCAACTTCACCTGATTCCTGCGTCGGTTCAGGAACACGAACACGTGACCATCGAGCGGATCGTGGCCGAGCGCGTGACGGATCTCGTTGACCAAACCGTCGAACGACTTGCGCAGGCTCGTCGGCTGCGTCGCGAAGTACACGCGCACGGCGCGCGGCACCAAGATCATGACGACCTCGACAGCTCCACCACCACCGCCGCGATCCACGCAGGCGTCGCGCTCGTTGTCTCGATCCCGATTCCGTTCGGCAGTCGGATCGTGATCGGCGCCGCCGTACCTTCCGTCACCGTCGCCGGCACTAGCGACAGCGTCCTCAGCTCCAGCGATTCGGTGGCGAGCCGCTTCCTCCACCAGTACAACCTCGCCGACGAGATTCCGTGTCGTCGCGCGAACGCAGCGAGAGAGTCTCCGCTATGCCGCCATTCGTCGAAGACGCGCTTCGCATCGTCGGGGCTCCACGAATCGGACGGGTCAGGAAGTGAACGCATCCACCGAGGGTCTCGACGGAGCCGCGTACACGGAAGCCGAGCAAGCGGTGCATTCAGGTGCGGTTCACCGGACGCTCACGTCCGTGCAGCGGTTACCACCACGATGGGCCAGGTGGTGCTCGGCGGTCGTGATCCCGGACTTGCCGCCCGTCCGGTCTGCGCGCGCTTGCCGAAC
>JBJXGN010000097.1:0-10131 GCA_046160585.1 Kofleriaceae bacterium | reverse complement strand
TCCGCGTGGTCGCGATCGACACCCACGAGCGCAAGTTGATCGCGGGCATTCGTGCCGCGAACCACGACCAACCGCCGCGCGTCGTCAATGACGCGGTGGATGCGGCGATCGCCAACTTCCACGAGCGACTATTCGCGGAGCTAGCCGACAGAGGCAACCCCTCGAGCGGCGCAGACACGGAAGGCCAGGTCTCGTGACGGCTAGAGCTAGGCACGATCTGACTCCGCGCGCCCGCATCGGTGGCGGTGTGATACTCGTCTGTCGGGTTTGTGGAAGGCGCGATCCGCGCGCCGACGAGGATTGCCCTTCCGTCCCTGCGAACGCGAAGGAGCCAACGCCATGAGCCCACTCTCAAGCGGCGCATTTCGTCGACGCAGCCTCTCCGCTGATACCGTCGGCCTCGTGTCGCCAAAGAAGACGAAGTCCAACCCACTCGGCGCCGGTCGAAACCCTCGCGCCGGCGAGCCTGCCAAGCCGTTCACGTTCAATCTGACGACGAGCGAGCGGACGCGCTACCAGGCCGCCGCCGATGCCGACAGCAAGACCCTTGGGGAGTGGATCCGCGCGGCCTGCGAGGCGCAGCTCTCGAGGGCCTCGAGGAGGCGAGCGTGATTCGGCGAGTCGAACGAGAGAACGGCGTGCGCTTCCAGGTCTACGGACGCGCCGGCGGGAAGAAGGTCTACGTCGGTACCTTCACGAACGAGCGCGACGCGAACAAAGCAGAGCGCCGTCATGTGGTCACGCAGGAGCAAATCGCCGACGGCGAGCTGCCGCCCGATGTCGACCTGCGCCGCACGCTGAAGACCGCCACCGATGCATGGTTGGAGGGACTGAAGGCGAGCAAGTCGCGATCGCACCGCGTCTACTCCGAGATGCTCGGATACCAGGTACTGCCGACGCTCGGCGATGTGCCCATCGCGAAGCTCACGAAGGCCGTCGTCACGTGCTGGCGAGATACGACGATCACCAGGTACGCGCCAACGACGGTGAACGCTGCGTTGGGCTGTCTCTCGTCGGCGTGCTCGTGGTTCGTCGAGCAGCAATGGATTCCGACGAACCCGTGCCACGGCGTCGAGCAGGCGCAGGTGTTGCCGCGCTCGTACGGATGGATCAAGACCCGCGGCGAGCTCGAGCGCCTACTCGGCACGTGCCCCGACGAGCTGCGCGACATGATCGCGTTCGCCGTCGGAACGATGGTGCGACTCGACGAGATGCTTCACATGCAGTGGGACGACGTCGACCTCGAGGCGCGCCTGATCACGGTGCAGCGCGGGCGCCAGGGCACGCCGAAGAACGGCCACATCCGCCATGTGCCGCTCCTCGACTCGGTGCTGCCGCTACTGAAGCGTCGAGCCATGAAGCGAGGCGGGAGCTCGCTCGTGTTTCCCGGCAAGAAGGGCGCGGTGCGTGCGAAGACGCCGGTGCAGGTCGCATTCAAGAGCGCGCTCCGGCGCGCGGCGATGGACAACACCACGCGGTGGCACGACCTGAGACACACCGGCGCGTCGTGGTGGGTGATCGGCGGCGGCGACATCTTTCGGCTATCGAAGCTGCTCGGCCACCGCGACGTGAAGATCACGCAGAAGACCTACGCCCACCTCGCGCCCGAGGCGTGGCAGCAGGACTACCACCGCCTCGCGTTCCACTGCCCGAGCGAGCCAGCGAAGGTTTACGAGTTCCCGACCGACGCGCGCGGCAGGCTGCTCGGCAAGCGGGTGCGGGCGGTAGACGCGCGGGATACGCCCGGTTTTGGCATCGCCAAGTAGCTGACCCCAAAGGCTACGACTCGATCTCGTAATCCTTGAGCTTCTTGTAGAGCGTCGAGCGATCGATCTCCAGGATCGCCGCCGCCTGCGCCTTGTTGCCGTTCGTGGCGGCGAGCGCGGCGAGGATGCCTTCCTTCTCGAGCTCGCGGAGTGACTTCGCGGCGGCCGGCGCGGACGGTGGGGCAGGGCGCTGATGAATCGCGGGACCCGGATCGATCGTCACGTTCGCGATTGCGGGCGGTGGCGCGCTGATCGCGAGCGACCCGAGCGGCGGCGTCGGCGGCGACGTGCGTGCACGGGGCGCCTGCACGTGTGCGAGCACCTGTGGCGGCAGATCTTGCGCGACGATCTGCTCGCGATCACCGAGCACGATCGCTCGCTCGACCGCGTTGCGTAGCTCGCGTACGTTTCCCGGCCACGCGTAGCGCGTCAACGCAGCGATCGCATCGGGCGCGAAGCCGGACAGCCGCCGCGCGGCCTGGTGCCGGAAGCGGTTCAGGAAGTGCTCCGCGAGCAGCGGCACGTCGTCGAGACGTTCGCGAAGCGGCGGCACCTCGATCATGATCACGCTGAGTCGGTAATAGAGGTCCTCGCGAAACGTGCCGCGCTTGACCATCTCCGCAAGGTCACGGTTTGTCGCGGCAACGACGCGCACGTCGACCTCGATCGCGCGCTGTCCGCCGACGCGCTCGAAGCGCCGCTCCTCGAGCACGCGAAGGAACTTCGTCTGCAAGCCGAGCGGGAGCTCGCCGACTTCGTCGAGGAATAGCGTTCCGCGATCGGCCATCTCGAAGCGGCCCGCCTTCTTCTCCGTCGCGCCGGTGAACGCGCCCTTCTCGTGACCGAACAGCTCGGACTCGATCAGCGACTCCGTGAGCGCCGCGCAGTTGACGGCGACGCAGGGTCCCTTCGCGCGGCGCGAGGCGCGATGGATCGCCTGCGCGACCATCTCCTTGCCCGCACCAGACTCTCCGCCCAAGAGCACCGTCGCATCCGACGGACCCACGCGCTTCACGAACGATGTCACGCGCTGCGCGGCCTCGCTCTTTCCGATGAGATCACCGTCGGCAGGGCTGCGTCCGTCCAGCTGCTCCTCGAGCGCGTCGGCGCGGCGCACGGCCTGATCGCGCGCGTCCGCGGCGACCCACGCGGCGGACCACAGATGCGCGAGGCAGCTCGCTGCGAGCGAGTCCGCTTGCTCCCACGGACCGCCCTTGCGATCGACCCACAGGATGCCGGCGATGTCGTCGCCGCTGCCGCTGATCGGCGTCGCGATCAGCGCGCGCCCACCGGTCTCCGCCGTCACCACCTGACGCTGCGTGACCACCTTGTCCACGAGATCCGACGGCGCCTGCAGCTGCGTCGACTCGCCGGTGGCGACGGCGGCGCTGACCGGCGCCACGCGTCGGCCCGCCGACAACACGAACGCACGATGTGCACCGAGTGCGGACAACGCGGCATCGCACGCGGCACGCGCGACCGCCTCGCGCCCGGCCGCCGTCTCGACGCGCAGGCGATCGCCGAGTTGCGCGAGCGCGGCGAGGTGGCGGCGCGCGCGGTCGTCGATACCGACCAGCGCAAACAGCTGCCGGCTGTTGACCTCCATCGTCACGTGACTCGCCGCCTTCGTGACCGCGACGCCGTCGACAGGCAGAAACGCCATCTTCGTCCCGCCGAGCACGATCTCGTCGCCCGCCTCGAGCCGGTGCACCGTCGCCGCAGCGCCGTTGATCAACGTGCGCGTCTTGCCGCTGTCGTCGACCCAGCACATCGCGCCGTCGCGCAGCTCGATCGAGCCGTGATTGCGAGACACCGTCGGATCGGTGAGCTGCACGAGGCTGCCGTCGCCGCGCCCGACCACGCCGCCGCGCATCGGCACCTCGAACTCGCGCCCCGCGTCGGGTCCCTCGATGACGACCAGCCGGGCCAGTGACATGCCCGCATCTTAGCCCTGTAGTAGGGTTCGCTGCATGAAGCGTCCCTTGTCGATCGTCGCCGCGATCTTCCTCGCTCTCGCGGGCTGCCCTGGCCCCGCGAAGACGGATCCGGGCACCGGCTCGGGCTCCAATGGCCCTCCCCCTATCGCCAAGAGAATTTCGCTCGCGTGGGGCATCCAGGCGACCACCGTCGGCGCCGACGCGATGGCGGATCTGTACCTCGCGCTCACCGACGAGCGCGGCCAGGTGGCGAGCCACGAGCTCGGCCGCTGGAAAGGCGCGTGCGAGGTGATCATCCCGGCCGCCGAGATGAACGCGCTCACCGCCCTGCGGTGCAAGACGGGAGGCGCGGGTACCGAGCTCCACGTCACGACGCAAGGTGGCGACACGGTGATCGTCCTCAAGATGGGCTGGTATGAGGGGGCGCCCGTCGATCCGATGGACCGCGAAGAAGTGAAGCGCATCAGCGTGCCGCTCGGCGTCGCGATCTCGATCGATCCGGTGCTGTCGACGACGGGCGCACCGGGCGTGCGCTGACCACGCGACGCCGAGGTCACGAACGAGGGGCGAGGTCGCTACAGCGTCTTCAGATATTCGATCACCGCGCGCGCCTCGCCTCCGAGATCCGAGAGGAACGGATGGCCGCCGACGCCAAAGCCCGGCATCGTCGCGTCGTGTGCGTAGCCCGTCGCGGGCACGTTCGCACCCGGGGCGAGCACAGCGACGCCGACGGTTGCGAGGTCGTACGGCGCGCCGAGATCGACGACGAACTGCGCGGCGCGCCGATCCGGCGGCGTCGCGAGGTACGCGAGCGATGGCCACTGGCCCGCGTGGCCGTACGGCGCGCGCGCCCAGACGTTCGTCAACACCGGCGGCACGTAGCCCTCCGAGCGCCGGAAGCGCGTGTAGCCGCGCGTGAGATCCGGATCGTTCGCGGCGCGCTCGAAGCTCTCCGTCGGTGCGAGCACGCGCGCGGGATCCGTGTGCACGTCCGCGAGCGGGACCACTTGCTCCGTGTAGTCCTCGACATGACCGTCGTCCGCGTACGCGCCGTGACAGTGCGAGCACGTGTCCTCGAACAGCTGCTTGCCCTTTGCCGCGAGCGCGCGATCGATCGGCGCGGGAAACGCGGGGCGCGGCGCGGGCGCACGCAGATACGCACCGAGCGACGCGCCCTGAAACGGGTGCTTCTCGAGCCACTCGACGCGAGCACCGGCGGCGATGTCCGCCTCGACCACGAGCAGATCGATCGGGCCCTCCTGACTCGCGTCCCACGACAGCGTCACGCGATGCGCGTAGCCGATGACGTCGGGGACCTTCGCCCAACCCACGTCCTTCGCGAACAGGACGCTCTGCTTCGTCAGCTTCGCGAGCGCGACGGCGAAGCTCTCGATCGTCGCGACGCGTCCCGGCGGGTTGTCACGCGTGCGCGCGACGAGGTCCGTGCGTTCGGCCGCGCGCTTCTTCAGCGCGTCGATCGTCGCGCCGACCATCACCTCCCGATACGCCTCCGGCCACACGAGGCCGTGCCTCGCCGCTTCATCGGTCGCGAGCGCGCCGAGATACGACGACGTGAACCGCGGCTTGCGGATCACGTCGGAGAACGCCGCGTCGTACGCGTGGATGCGGATTCGCTTGTTCCCGAGCCCGAACACGACCTCGCTCCCACCACGCTGTACGGGCACCCGCTCCGCGTGGCACAGCGAACAGTTCGTCACGAGAAAGGCGATTCCGGTGATCGGGTCGGTCGTCAGGTGCATCCCGATGGGCAAACCGAGGCGCTTATCCAAGTCGCTGCTGCCGGGTTCCGGAGTGCGATCCAAGAAGCCAAATTTTGCCGACCGCTGCGTCCAGTTCGCACCCCAAATTTCTGGGTACGCGCGCTCCATCGCCAAAAAAAATGCATACGGGATCCCGGTTTTGTACGGGTCTCCACTCCCGGTATTTTCGAAGATCGATTTGCCGCTGTTAGCGCTGATGCGGTCGATGTCGTACTCGTGTGGGTTCGACATCATCTCCGACGAGGATTCGGGTGCGACGCCAGGTTTGGTCGCAGATGTGGGCGCGCTGCCGCACCCGAACGTGATCGCGACAATCACGAACGCGCTGACACGTTGCATGACCATGGTTATCCCACTCCTTGCCACACAAGCATTCTTGCAAACCCTGAATCGGTTCCTTAGGGTGGAAGTTGGTCCTTCGTGTGAGGACAGGAAAGAACAGGAGGCTGACCGTGGCGAAGCTTGCTCTTACGTTTGTCGGATTCTCGGTGGCTTTGGCGATCGGTGCTGGCGCATGCGTGACGGATGACCCGTCTACGAGCAGCAGGGTATTCACGGATGAGATCACGGCGCTCAACGTCGTGAACGAAGTCGAGCTCCCCACCCTGGGCGAAGACAACATCGACCCTCGCCTCGTGGTCGTCACCGGCCTCGACTATCCGGGCCGCACGCCACTGCAGCCGAACATCGACATTCGCAACGCGGACACGCTGGAGCTCGACCCGACCGCTCGCGCCCTGTGCGCCCAGATCGACACGCTTCCCGGCTCCGACGTGTGCTCGTCGCTCTGTGAACCCGATGCGTTCCTCGCGCGCGTGTTCGGCGGCAGCACGGGCTGCACCACCCAGACGTGCGTTCTTCCCAACGGCTCGACAGCGGTCGTCGAAGCCTGCAACTGAGGTTGTCTGAGACGCGCACTCTTCGCGGCGTTGATGCTGACTGGCTGTCTCGATGACGGCGAGAGTGCGACGGACCAAACGTCGACCGTCTACCTGGGCGACGTCGCGACGCTCGACCTCAAGAGCATCGAGCTCGCGTCCGACGCCCACGATGCGGAGCGTGACATCTGCGCGCTCGCCACCGAGCTCGCGACGGACGATGTCTGCTCGCTGATCTGCGCACCGGACGAGTTCACGGCGCGTATCGTCGAAGGCGGCTCCCCCGGTGGGCGCTGCTATCAGTGGCGGTGCGAGCTCACCTACGGCGTCACCGTCAACGTCGGCATCTGTATTCCTTGATCGGCGCTACAGGAGCTTGTTCAACACGTTTCCGACACGGGCACGATCCTTCGGATCGGCGCACTCGATGTATCCGTCGAAGCCGTCTGCCCGCAGCGCGCACTCCTTCATCGTGCGCGGCATCGCGAGGCAGCCGGCGGAGAGTCGTGCGCGACCGCGCGCCATGATCTCGGCGTCCGCGCGCAGGCCGTCGGTGTAGAGGAACGTCACCATGTGCTCGACGACCTTCACGCAGTCGGGGCCGCCCATGTCGACGCCTTGTTCGATCTGTTGTTCGCGGGAGCACCGGAAGTTGTCCGCCTCGGTCTTCACGACGTAGAGGCATCGCCTGAACGCGGGTGTCCACGTCTCACACTCCGCGCGCGCCGGCATCCACGCGTCGCTGACCTTTTCGAGGTACGCGCGACTCTCGGGATCCGTGTCGCCGTCGAGCGCGATCACGATCTGCGTCTCCTTGAACTGGGCGAGCAATGTCTCGCACGTCGGTGGAGGCGGCGCCGGATCGATGGGAGGTGCGGTCTTCTCCGACGACGACCAGCAACCGACGAGAGAGATCACGACAAACGCGCGCACGCGCAAATCGTCTAGCGCTGCGCGAAATCGGTCAAGCCGCGTCGATGACGCTCGAGGATGAAGTAATTCAGCGGACCGACGCGCGCGGGCCCGACGGCGAAATACGCCTTGCCGAGGAAGAGATCCGTGTTCGACGGATCGACCTGCACGAGGTAGTCGCGCAGCCCGGCGGTGATGTCGAACCGCGGGTTACCGCCCTTGCCGTAGTCGAGCAACATCGCGTGCAGGTAGTGGTTGTCGCGCGCGGTCGGGTCCACGGGATACACCTCGTAGAAGCCGAAGCGCTTCGGCGACTTGTCGGACGGCTTGAGGTGCCAGCGACCGTCGAGCACGTTGCAGACGACCGGGATGTTGTAGCCCATCACGCGGCCGCTCTCGCTGTCACGCACGAAGCCCTTCATGAACTTCTTGATGCCGACCCAGTTGGCGAACGGGATCGCGTTGAGTGGCATGCGATTGATGCCGCGGAACTCCCAGCCGACGAGGTCGTCGAGGTTCGGCATCGTGCCGCGCTCGAACACGAGGTCGAGGCCGGACATCGGTGTCTGCTCGAGGGAGAGTGCCGCGCGGGTCGGGAAGGGCGAGGGCTCCGGACGAGGCGCGGACTTCGGGGCGGAAAATGCTGCGACGACACTCATGACAAGAACCTCCGCGCGTTGTCGATGACGTGACCCGCCGCGCGCGTCGCGAGGGTCATGATGGTCTCCATCGGGTTGGTGCGAATCGGCGTCGGGAACAACGACGCGTCGCTGATCAGCAGGCGATCGACGTCGTGCATGAACCCGAACTCGTCGGTGACGGACTTCGTGCGATCCGTGCCCATGCGGCACGTGCCCATCATGTGGACCGTCATGACCTCCCAGTCCGACGGCTTGATCTTCTGGGCGAGCACGCGACGGACCTCGTCGGCGTCGTGCACCTCCGCCGCGTGGTGGAACGGGAGGATGACCTTCTTCGCACCCGCCGTGAACAACAGATCCGATAGGCGATCGAGGCCGCGCTTCATCGTGTCGATGTCGCGATCGAGCAGCTGATAGAACGCCTGCGGCCGGCCGTTCACGATGCGAACGCGGCCCGTAGTGGTGTCCTCGATCAGCATTCCGGCCACGACCATGTTGTTGTAGCGGTCCATCATCGTGCCGAGCTGCTTGGCGCGATGCGGCAGCGACATCGCGACGATCGACGGAGGCAGATTGATCGCCGCGAACGTGCCGATGCCGTCGCGCACGAACTCGCGGACCTGGAACGCCTGGTGGACGCCTTGCCAGCTCGTTACATCCTCGTCGAACAGCGCGACGACCTTCACGTTGGGATGCAGCGAGAGGTTCTTGCCGAGCTCGCCCGACCGCGAGGTCAGGCCCGATCGCGAGAGCAGAGCAGGTGTGTAGATCGCTCCGCACGAGGCGACGACGAGCTTCGCGCGAACTGACACGCGCGCACCGGAGCCGCCGTTCGGGAGCGCCACACGCCCCACGACTCCGGTCGCGCGCTTGCCATGAAACGTGATCTTCTCGACGCGAACGTCGGCGTACACGCGAGCGCCGAAGTGCAGAGCGCGCGGGATGTAGCTGACGAGCGCGGACTGCTTCGCGCCGGTGGGACAGCCGAACGCGCAGCGGTTCGAACCGACGCAGTGCGCCTGGTTGCGCAGGTTGTCGATGATGTCCCAGCCCTTGAGGTCGGCGCCCTTCTTGAGCAGCCAGTTCTCCTTGCCGATGGCTTCCTTGTCGTTCTTCGCGACGTGGATGCGCTTCTCGACGCGCTCGTAGATCGGCTCGAGCTGTTTCGTCGTCATGTCGGCGAGGCCGGCTTCCTTGCGCCAGCGCGCGAGGATCTCCTCGGGTGTGCGCCACGACATTCCGCCGTTGATCACCGTCGATCCGCCGACGGCGCGGCCCTCCTGGAACATGATCGGCGGCCTGCCGATCGCCATCGACGCGCCGCCATCGCGATACAGCTGGCGGACCATCTGCGACGTGTCGGCGGTGAAGTCGCGCGTGCCGTAGTAGCTACCCTCTTCGAGCACCACCACGTCGAAGCCGGCCTCGGCGAGCTCCGCCGCGACAGGTGCGCCGCCGGCGCCGGAGCCGACGATGACCACATCGCAGTCGAGCACCGTGTCGCCCAGGAGCTCGGCGCGCGTGAACACGTTCGGTGGACGTGTTCCTTCAAGCAGTGCGGGTCGTGCGGCCACCATCAGCCACCTGCTTTCTTGCGCGCGGCGCGGACGTTCACGCCCGGGCGCAGCGGATCGGACGCGAGGATCTGCGCCTCCTGCTTGCGCACGTCGTCACGGAACACGGTCAGTCGCTTCTGTGTGACCTTCTCGATCCACGGACCGACGCGATAGCCGATGTGCTCCATCATCGCGGGCTGCTCGTAGCAGGACAGCGACATCAGCTGGTTGACCGCCTTCGCGAACTGTACGTGCAGCGGTGTCGGCCCGTTCTCCCACGACGCGAAGTACTTCTCCGCGCGCGCGGCGTCGAGCTGGTGTGCTCGCTTGCGATGGAATGGAAGCGCGCCGAGCTCGTACGCGAGCACTCCGGTGCCGATGCCCTTCTGCAACAGACGCGGCGATGCGCCGATCGTGAGCGCCATGTGCTCGACGATCGCATCGGCCAGCGGCGCTGCCTCGGCGGGGCAGATCACCGGCACGAGCGAGCGCAGCACCTTTCGCGTGGTCTCGGTGTGTGCGTAGGGCGCGTGCTCGCTCATCAGTGCACCATCCCAGAGTGCGTGCGAAAAAGTTGACGACCGGATCGAAGTCGTCGACGGTAAAACACAGATCCTCCGGCGCCTCTCCGAGGACGGCCTTCGTCGCTAGCCGCTCGAC
>JBJXGN010000096.1:0-16944 GCA_046160585.1 Kofleriaceae bacterium | reverse complement strand
CGAGCTCGTGTCGGCGAGAGGGTCCGCATGTTCACTCGTCCATCTCGTCTCCCGCAGTACCGACCGTCCGGTCGCACGTCGCCTCGCCTCATCCCTGCTGCTCTCCTCGGATGCGCGATCGGCGTCGGCCTCGCGTACCCCTATCAGGCGATCGTCCGCGAGGTTCCGTTCGTACTCATTAACCTGCTGATCGTCGCCGCGCTCGCGGGGCTGCTTGCGATGCTCGCGCGGAAGGTCTCCGCGCTTGGCCACAATCGCGTGCCGTGGCTCGGTGGGCTCGTCGGCCTCCTGATAGCCACCGCCACAATCGGTGCGTCGCACTACTTCGCGTATCGAAGCGCCGTCGTCGACGTGGTCGAACAGGTCGCGAAAGAGTCCAACACAACCGAGTCCGAGGTGAAGCCGTTGATCTCGAGCCGCCTCACGTTCGAGCGCTACATCGAGGTGCGCGTCGAATCAGGTTGGTCACTCGGACGACACGCCGATCACGTGGAGCAGGGCGACATCACCGGGTCGCTCGTGTGGATCGTGTGGGGTATCGAGGCGCTCGTGCTCCTCGGTGCTTGCATCTCGCGAGGCGCGCGCTGCCCGCCGTATTGCGAGCACTGCCACGAGCCTCTTCCCGAGGAGCTTTTGTTCCAGCGCTCCGATCTCGATCTTTCTGACCTCGGGGTGATCACCGATGCGCGATCGTCCGCGACTCTCGTCGATATTCCACCGCGCGCACCGCCGACACCTGCGTGCGCTCGGGTCGCATACGTGACCCATGCCTGCGCCACGTGCGAGAGCGACACGTATCTCACCGTCTCTCGCGTATTCACAACGGGCTCCAGCGACTCCGACGAGCGAAAGACCCTTCACACCGAGGTGGTTCTCGAACGCGTTCACTACAACCGCCTCCTCGTCCTACGCGATCAACTCTCCGCCGTTTCAGAGGCACACCGATGAGCCGATATCAGCCGAACATCGAGAGTATCCACGTTCGACGATCTCGCTAGAGCCGTCATGACCGTCGACAATTCAGATTCCTCGGAGAACGCTTGCACGAAAGGACGGTTCGCGGTGATTCAGTTGGATCCGCACACCGGTGTTCTTCTTCGAGAGGATGGCTCTTGGGCGAACGGAGATGCCTGTCGACGCTTTTTCGAGTCCTTGGCGTCGGCAGAGGAGTTCTGTGCGCAAAGACTTCGGGAACGTCCCTCCACCGAGTGGTGGATCCTCGATCACACCGGAGCGGGAGTGAAGATGATGCGCGACGCCGAGTACTGGAAGAACTGGAAGCCTCACGGTCGCGGGTAGCGCGCACGCAGCGCTCCGACCGCACCCGCGAGCGCCGGTCCACGCAGTCCGAAGCACTGCTCGAGCAGTACGCTGATCTCCGCATCAGTTCCGGTGCTCACCGCCGTGCGGAGGCCCATCGCCTTCGGCATGAACGCCGGATCTTTCATCCGACTCTCGAAGTAGCTGCTCGCCGCGGTCGCCGTCTCCGGTGTCATGCCGAGCAGCTGCTCGAGCACGCTGGCTGCCTTGGCTCGATCGCCGCCCATGAGGGCGCCCGCGAAGTCTCGAAACGTCAGCTCCGACATACCCAGCACCGTCGCATACGGTAAGGTCCGCGCGCCATGGCCCGTTCGCATCCCAAGCCGCGCGCGTCCTTCGTGACGTCGGCCTCGGCGCCGAAGGACTTCCCGCCGCCGTCGTTGCCCGAGGTCGCGGTCGTCGGGCGATCCAACGTCGGCAAGTCGAGCCTCATCAACGCGCTCGTCGGGCAGGACGGCCTCGCGCGCACCTCGCGCACGCCGGGTCGCACGCGCCTTCTCAACTGGTTCCAGATCGATGCGAAGCCGTCGTTCCACCTCGTCGACTTGCCGGGCTACGGCTTTGCCGCTGTGAACGTCGGACTCAAGGAGAGCTGGAAGCCACTCATCGAGGAGTACCTCTCGAAGCGCGAGACCCTCGCCGGCGTGCTGCTCTTGATCGATATCCGTCGCGGTCCCCAAGACGAGGAGCTCGACTTCGTGCCGTGGCTCGCGGAGCGCGGCGTCCCCGTTGTCGTCGCGTTGACGAAGTCGGACAAGCTGGCCAAGAACAAGCGCATGCTCGAGGTGTTGCAGGCGCGCAAGATGCTGTCGCTCACGCGCGATCCGTTCCCCGTGTCGACGCTCGACAGCGAAGGCATCGATCCCATCTGGCGCGCCGTGTTGAAGCTCGTGCTGCCGAAGCCGGACGACGCGACGCCCGCATGATCGAGAGCGCGACGATCGCGGATCTCGACGCGGTCCTCGAGATCGAGCGCCACTCGTTTCACTCCGCGTGGACACGGGAGTCGTTCGAGCGCGAGCTCGCGACGCCGCACGCGCGCATCGACGTGGTCCGCGATGATCGCGCCCGGGTCGTCGCGTTTCACAGCTACTGGCTCGTCGCGGCGAGCGCCGAGCTGCACGTGCTGTCGATCGCGACGCACCCGGACTACCGGCGCCGCGGCGTCGGCGGGCGGCTGCTCGCGCACGCGTTCGCGGCCGCACGTGCGATCGGCGCGACGCTTGCGACGCTCGAGGTGCGCAAGGGAAACGCGCCCGCGATCGCGCTGTACGAGCGCAGCGGCTTTCGCACCGTGCACGTGCGCGCGCGTTACTACCAGGACAACGACGAGGACGCGCTCGTCATGACGTGCGCGCTATAACATGCCGCCGACGGTGACCGTGTCGGCGGGCTCGCGCGTCGCGAAGTAGATGACGGTTCCCGCGGTGCCCGCGACGAGCACGCCGGCGATCGTCAGCACGTACCACTTCTGGTACCAGGCGGTCCCGGTTCCCTGCTTCGACAGGCGCGCCTCGACCTTGAGCTCGCCATCGGGCGGCAGCTGGATCCTCGTCGAGAACGGCTCGTAGCCTTCCTTGGTGACTTTGACCTCGTAGTTCGCGGGCGCCGGCAGCTTCAGCGGCTGGATCGGCGTGAGCCCGCGCGACGTGCCGCCGACGGTGACCGCAGCACCCGCGAGGTTCGCGACGATGTCGATCACGCCGTACCGCACGAAGTCGTTCGGCGCGAGCAGGCGCGCGAGGTAGCCGTTGACTTGATCTTCAGACGGAGACGCGCCGGCCGCGAACGAGTCCGCGATGCGCGTGATCGCCTGTTGTTTGGCAACGTCGATGCGCTGGACCGTCAGGATGACGTCGCCGAGCTCGCTGACGGCGACGAGGATCACGTCGTGCACGCCGACCTTCTTGCCGATGGTCGCGATGCACGTCGCCTCGCCGGCGCACGTCACGATCGCAGCGTCGAGGTCCGCACCGTACTGCGTTCGCGTCGCGTCGAGGTTCAGGAGCTGCAACGAGGTCTGCTTGCTCATCGCGTCGTACATGCGCTGGCTGACGCCCTGGAGGGCCGACGAGCCCGAGCGGTACTCGAGCACGCTGACCTTGCGCTTCGGATTCGGATCCGCGTGTCCGACCGCGAGGAGCGAGCACACGAGCGCGAGCGCGACGAGGACCTGCTTCATCGCGCTCCGAACAGCGCGCCCACGGAGGTCGGGCGATATTGCACCCTCGACTGCTCGGCAGCGGGTGGGTCGCCGCATCGCCAGTCCGGGAACGTGACGAACGGCGGCGTGGCGGCGACCTCGCAGAACGTGCGTACGCGGTGGGCGACGGCGGAGCTGGCGAGATCGAACAGCAGCCACTCCTCGGCGACCGCGTCGAGGCAGGGCAGGTCGGGCAAAAACGCGACGATGAAGTACTTGCTCTGCGCGATCACGCTGACGAACTGACCGCCGGGCAAGGTTACGAGATCGAGCGGGACGATCGAGAGCGCCTTGAGCACCTGCGCGTGCTGCTCGGCGGCGTCGCTCTCGTCGAGCATGGTCTCGCGGTGATCGGGCGCGACGAGCTTCACGACGTCCGTGCCGTCGAGCGAGATCGACGCGACGATCAGCGTCGCACCGTCGGCGGCGTAGCCGAGATCGTTCTGCGGCGTGGCGGTGCAGGACGGCGCGGAGTTCGCGGAGCACGTGCCGAGCGGCGGGCCCTCGCAGAACGGCATCGAGGTGTCGGTGCCCGCCGCGACGATGCGGTTGCCCGCGACGGTGAGCACCGCTGCACGTTCGATCGCCGCGAGGTTTTCGACGGCGAGCGTGCCGACCTCCGCGGTGGGATCGCCGGTGACGCGCACGACCTGACCGCTGCACGGATCCGCGGCGACGAGGCGCGCAGCGTCGGGTGCCGCGGCGATGTCTGCGAGCGTGGCGCCGACCGGCTTGGGGGCGCGTGTCGTGGGGTTGTCGACCTCGATCGCGACGATCGACGACGGCGGCGCCGTGCATCCGCCCATCGGCGGCGGCAGCTCCGAGGGAGCCACGCGTCCGACAAGGCCATACGCGTAGAGTGTGCCGACTTCGTTGGGGCCCGCGGTGACGCGGTCGACCGGGCCGACCATCGCGGTGGCGACGGTGTTCGTGTCGAGATCGACAATGGTGATGCCGGTCGCGTGCGCGACGGCGACCTTCTGCGTGCCGGGGATCGCCGTCGCGTCGCGCGGCGCGCTCGGGATCGCGATCGTCCCGGTCACCGCGTTCGTGTCGGTCGCGATGACGAGCACGCTCGACATCGTGACGACGGCGAGGCGACTACCGCCGACACTGATCGTGAACAGCGGGTTCGACACGCCGCCGACCGTCCCCTGGAAGCCGGTGAGACGCGGATCGAGTGTCGTGTCGAACGAGACAAGTGGCGTCGCGCCCGATGCGTATACGAACGGCTTGCGGACCGGGATCGTGATCGTGGTGGCCTTGTCGCCGACGAGATCGACAGGCTGCCCGGCCTCGCCGACCCCGACGATGCGGTTCGAGACATCGCGCAGCACGACACCCAGCTGGACGTCTTCACCGATCGGCAGATCGGACGCGGTGAACGATCGTCCGTCGAGCACCGACGTCGACGTCAGCGGCGACTCGCCCGGAAACGTCGCCGTGATCGTCACGGTGGTCATTCCGCTCGGACGCAGCGTCATCTCCGTAGGTAACGACAGGGACAACTCCAGCGACCCCTGCTCGGGGAGGCACCCCGGGACGCCCGGGACGAGAGATGCCGCGAGGCAGGCCACGAGGGCACGAGTCCGCATCCGCGACGGCCAACCTACCGCAACTCATGCACGAAATGCTGTAGATCATGTCAGGGACGACTCGTCATTGTGACGCGGGCGTCCCGAGTTAGGATTGGCGCGTTGCAGGCGCAAGCGGACAAGGCTGGGACCACGGGGCCGACAGCGCGGCAAGACCCGAGCCTTCCACAGGTGTTCGGGCGCTACCTGCTCTTGCAGCGCCTCTCGCGCGGCGGCATGGGCGAGATCTTCCTCGCCAAGCACGGCCTCACCGGCTTCGAGAAGCTCGCGGTGATCAAGAAGGTGCTCCCGCACCTCGCGGCCGACGCGCAGTTCATCTCGCGCTTCGTCGATGAAGCACAGGTCGCGATCAAGCTGCAGCACGTGAACGTCGCGCAGGTGTTCGAGGTCGGCCGCGTCGGCGACGAGTACTTCCTCGCGCTCGAATATGTCGAGGGCCGCGATCTTCGCCGGACGCTGGCGCGCCTCGGTCACGAGAAGAAGCGCCTGCCCGTCGATCTCGCGCTGTTCATCGGACGCGAGCTCGCGAACGGCCTCGCGTACGCGCACCGACGCACGAGCTCCGATGGACAGTCGCTCAACCTCGTCCACTGCGATATCTCGCCGCCGAACGTGCTCGTTTCGTTCGAGGGCGAGACCAAGGTCATCGACTTCGGCATCGCGAAGAGCGCCTTGCGCGGCACCGCGACGGATCCGAAGATGGGATTCGGCAAGTTCGGCTACATGGCTCCCGAGCAGCTGATCCGCGGCGGCATCGTCGATCACCGCACGGACATCTATGCGGCGGGTGTAGTCCTCTACGAGCTGCTCACCGGTCAGCGCTTATACGAGCCTGGGCCAGAGCCCGACTACCGCGCTCTCGCGAAGAAGGTCGCGCGCGGCGAGTATCCGTTGCCGTCGTCGATCGATCCGGCGCTGCAACCGTACGACCAGCTCGTTTCGACGACGCTGCGGCCCAAGTCCGACGATCGCTTCCAGTCGGCGGCCGAGTTGCGCGACGCCATCCAGCAAGCGCTCGTCGCGGTGAACCCGACGATCTCGACGGATCAGCTCGGCGCGTACATGCGCGATCTGTTCGCCGACGAGATGTCCGCGCAACGCGAGCTGCACGATCGCATCGCGAAGACGCACCTCGAGGACTTCCAGGCGGACTTTCACACGCAGACCATCTCGACCGTCTCGTTCGCGCTCGCGCAGCTGCCGCTCCAAGCACCGCCCGACCCCGCGCCGGCGCCGGTACGCACGCGCGCGTCGGGGCAACAACGCGCGATCCCGTCGACGATCGTGCCGCCGCAGTCGCTCGCAGAGCTCGATCTCGCGGACGGCACTGGCACCGCGGTGCGGGAGCTGCCGGCGGAGGTCGAGCGCAAGAAGCCGACCGTGATCATCTTCGTGTCGCTCGCGGTGATCGCGGTCGCGGCCGTCGCGATCGTGATGGCGCTCAATCGGGGGGGCGACGCGCCGGCGAAGAAGAAGGTCGCCGACGTGAAACCGAACGCGATCACGTTCGAGCCGATCGACGACAAGAAGGCCGAGCTCGCGACACCCGACGCAGCGGTCGTCGCGGTCGCTAGCGTCGACGACAAGGCGGACGAGAAGACCGACAAGGTCGACGAGGTCCGCACGCGCCCGGCGAAGAAGGACACGCGGAAAGACAAGGACAAGGATAAAGACAAGCCGAAGGACGACGGTCCCGCACCGAAGGCGGAGATGACGCTCGAGATCCTCGGCGACAAGATGCGGGCGACGTCGAAGCAATATCAGGCGTACAAGCAGAAGAACGGCATGCAGCTCGACGCCGAGTGGAACGAGCTGATGCAGTTCCTACAGAACAAGTCGAAGACGAACCTCGACGAAGCCGCACGCCGCCTCGACAGTTTCCGCGCGAAATTGCGCGAGTAGGCGACTACTCGCAGTTGTCCCACGCGATCACTCGCGATCGGGATCGGCACGAATTCCCCGGGGCGAAACGCGCCGGAAACAATCGATCGGCTATCCCTCCTTCATGAAGAAGGTCGAGGCCATCATCAAGCCGTTCAAGCTCGACGAGGTGAAGGAACGCCTCGCGGAGATTGGTGTGCACGGGATGACGGTCATCGAGGTCAAAGGCTTCGGACGCACCGGTGGAAAGAAAGAGGTCTACCGGGGCTCCGCGTACGTCGTCGACTTCGTGCCGAAGGTGAAGGTCGAGATCATCGTTCCCAACGACAACGTGCAGCAGGTGGTCAACGTGATCACCGAGGCCGCACGCACGGGAAAGATCGGCGACGGCAAGATCTTCATCTCGCCGATCGACGAGGTCATTCGCATTCGCACCGGTGAGACCGGCGAAGACGCAATCTGAGTAGGCAAGCACGACGAACGTCGTGCGCGCTGCACTCGCGAAGTAACCAGCCAACCGAGGAGAGAGAACGTGACGCCCAGCGAGCTGAACGAGTACGTCAAGAAGCACGGAGCCAAGATGATCGACGCGAAGTTCGTCGACTTCCTCGGCCAGTGGAAGCACCTGACCTATCCGATCGAGCGCCTCAATGAAGGCATCGAAGAGGGCTTCGGCTTCGACGGTTCGTCGATCGCAGGATGGAAGGCGATCAACTCGTCGGACATGTTGATGAAGCCGGACCCGACGACGGTCGTGATGGATCCGTTCCTCAAGACGCCGACGCTGTCGATCCTCTGCGACGTGATCGATCCGATCACCCACGAACCGTACTCGCGCGATCCGCGCTCGCTCGCAAAGCGCGCAGTGAACTACCTGAAGTCGACGGGCATCGCGGACACCGCGTATTACGGCCCCGAGGCCGAGTTCTTCGTCTTCGACGCGATCCAGTACTCCGAGGATCCGCACAATGCGTTCTTCCGCGTCGACTCCGACGAGGGCGGCTGGAACAACCGTCGCGATGAAGGCGGCAGGAACCTTGGCAGCAAGACCGCGACGAAGGGCGGCTACTGCAGCGTCGGTCCGATGGATCAGCTAAGCGATCTCCGTACGAACATGGTCGCGCTGATGCAGGCCGTCGGCATCATCATCGAGACGCACCACCACGAGGTCGCCTCGGCGGGTCAGTGCGAGATCGACATGAAGTACGACACGCTGGTCAAGATGGCGGACCAGGTGCTCTGGTACAAGCACATCGTCAAGAACGTCGCGCGCGCTGCGGGCAAGACGGCGACGTTCATGCCCAAGCCGCTCTACGGCGACAACGGTAGCGGCATGCACACGCATCAGTCGCTGTGGAAGTCGAACAAGCCGCTGTTCGCGGGCGACGCGTACGCGGGCATGTCCGAGATGGCGCTGTTCTACATCGGCGGTCTGCTCAAGCACGCCGGCGCGATCTGTGCGTTCGCGAACCCGACCACGAACAGCTACCGCCGTCTCGTGCCGGGCTACGAGGCGCCGGTGAACCTCGCCTATTCGGCGCGCAACCGCTCCGCGTCGATCCGCATCCCGATGTACTCGAGCTCGCCCAAGGCCAAGCGCCTCGAGCTCCGCTCGCCAGACCCGTCGTGCAACCCGTACCTGGCATTCTCGGCGATGCTCATGGCCGGCCTCGATGGCATCGAGAACCGGATCCACCCTGGCGAGCCGCTCGACAAGGACATCTACTCGCTCTCCCCCGAGGAGCTGGCGGAGGTTCCGACGGTGCCCGGATCACTGGACGCCGCCCTCGACGCGCTCCACAAGGACCGCGCGTTCTTGATGAAGGGCGATGTGTTCTCGAACGATCTCATCGACGCGTGGATCGGCTACAAGCGTGAAGCCGAGGCAGATCACGTCCGCCTACGCCCCGTTCCCGCCGAGTTCCAGCTGTATTACGACTGCTAGCCGGGGGAACCACCGGCCGCGGGGTCGGCGGTGGCTCTTGACGCTCCCGAGCTTGTAACCCACCGCGGTCGCTGGCAGAATCTTGGTATTCCGGGTTGCGTGGGAGACCACGTGAACCAGGGGGGATACCGTAACCCGCGTGGCATCTTCCGCTCAGCCAGGTACAGCCAGAGGACCTCGTCCCGGGGCTGCGTATTCGGCGTTGATCGGAACCGTCGCGAGCCAGACGTTGCCGTCTGCATTGCGGGGCATCGCGTATCGCGCGTTTGCGCGCGCGGTCGGCGCCAACCTCGCGGAAGCCGAGCTCGACCTCGAGAGCTATCCATCGCTGGGAGACTTCTTCGCGCGAAAGTTGCGTGAGGGTGCTCGCCGAGTGGACTCCGCAGCGAGCGCGATCATCTCGCCATGTGATGGGGCAATTGCGGCAAGCGGTATCGCTGCCGATGGTGTGCTCGTGCAGGCGAAGGGTCACGAATATCGACTCGACGAGCTCGTCCCCGACGTCGCGTTCGCACGTTCCCTCCTCGGTGGCGCGTACCTGACGATCTACCTCTCGCCGCGCGACTATCACCGCGTACACGCCCCCGTTGCCGGTCGGCTGGTCAGCTATGACTATGTCCCCGGGACGCTGTGGCCCGTGAATCGCTGGGCCACGAATCGTCGCCGCGGATTGCTCGCACGCAACGAGCGGGTCGTGATCCGCTTGAATGCCGAAGGAATCGGCGACGTCGCAGTGGTCATGGTCGGCGCCGCCGGCGTCGGCAACATCGCGCTCGCGGACGCGCCCGAGAGCGCGTCGTTTCGCCGCCTGCGCGAACGCACGACGATCGAGCTCTCGCAAAAGCGACTCGCGAAGGGCGACGAGCTCGGGGCGTTCCGACTCGGCTCGACGGTGGTGCTCGTGTTCCCACCGAACAAGGCGACGCTCGCTGACGATCTCCGCATCGGAAGTGCGGTCCAGTTCGGACAACGAATCGGGAGGATCGCGTGAGCAAGCGCGACGACGATTCGGGCACTCACTCGACGAGTGACATGGAAGCCGGCATGACGACGGCCGAGCGCCGCCGTCGCCGTCGTCGCGGCGGTGGTCTGCGCGTTCCGTCGGACAACGTCCCGCGCCGCACGACACCACCGGTCGTCGCGCCCGTCCCCGAAGATCCGTCGCTCGCGATGTCGATCGCGTACAGCTTCACGAGCGATGGCTCCGAGTCCGTGCCGCGCATCGACGACATCGAGGATCACTCGCGGCCGACGTCCATGCCGTCGTTCGCGGATCCGGTCGCGCCCGACAGCATGTCGACGGTGATCGATCCTCCCAGCGTGCCCGTCGAGAGCGCGGACTTCGAGATGAAGACGCGCGAGATGAGCGCGGTCGATCTCGAGGCGCTCGGGCTCACGGATCCGACCGACTCGCCCAAAGAGCCGCGTCGCGTCTCGTCGCCGGGCTTGCCGATGGTGGTCCAGAACACGACGCTGACGAACGAGCCGCAGGTCACGTTCCGGCCGTCGCGAAGCACGACGGAGCCGAGCGCGCCGATGGCGGTCGATGTCGACGTCGACATGACCGACACGCCGTCGACGAACGGCCGCACCGGACAGGTCCACAGCGCGAAAACGGGCCCGGTCGTGCGTCAGCAGGGCACGTCGGAGCCGCCGCCGTTCAAGCGTCCTCCGCGCGCGGCGACCGAGCCGCCGGTACCGCCCGTCGAGCCGCCTCGCGCCGCGCCTCGCGAACGTCTCCGCACCGTCGCGCTCTCCGAGGAGGATCTCGAAGAGGTCCGCGAGGCAGTACGCGCGGCGTCGCAACCCGCCGAGCCGGCTCCTCCGCCGCCCCCGGGCCCGAAGTTTTTCCCCAACACGACGCAGCCGCTGTCCCCACTCGACATCGAGCAGATCGACAGGCCAGCCTCGATAGGAGCGTCGGGCGGCTCGGTCCCCGAGATCGATCTCAACGATCTGATGCAGCGCACGGCGGACTCCGGCGAGTTCGAGGTCGACGTCGAGACGCCACCGCCGCCGGCTCCGTTGTTGTCGTCGACGGCGGATACCACCGGGCCCATCGCGCGTCAGCGCCAGGTGTCGGCACCGCCACCGGTGACCACGAAGCCCCCCGATCCGGATCGCGCGCGCCACGTGTCGGCACCGCCACCGCTGACCACGAAGACGCCGGATCCGGATCGCGCGCACGCGCCACCGCCGCCGCCGCAGGTCGCGAAGGACAAGGACAAGGACAAGGATCATCACCCGCCACCGCTGCCGCCGCAGGCCGCGAAGGATCACCACGTCAAGCCGCCGACACCGCCGAAGAAGTCGCCGCCGGCTGCCTCGGCCGCGTCGAAGATCGAAGGCAAGGGTGCGCGTGGGAAGCCGTGGTTCGTCGATCTGTTCGACGAGGACTACCTGCGCACCCTGCCATTCCTCACGCCGCAGGCGACCCAGTCCGAGGCCGAGTTCGTCATCGACGCGATGGGGCTCTCGCCGGGCGCGCAGGTGCTCGACGTCGGCTGCGGCTACGGCCGCCACGCGATGGAGCTCGCGGCGCGCGGCTTCCACGTCGTCGGCCTCGATCTGTCCACACCGCTGCTCGTGCGCGGCGGTGAAGAGGCGCAGCGCCGCGGCCTCGAGATCAACTTCGTGCGCGGCGACATGCGCGAGCTCGACTTCGACGCGCAGTTCGACGGCGCGTACTGCTTGTTCTCGACGTTCGGTTACTTCGACGACGAGACCAACAAGAAGACGGTCTCGAACATCGCGCGCGCCCTCAAGCCCGGTGGCCGCGTGATGATCGAGATCCTGAACCGCGACTACGTGATCGCGGATCTACCGACGCGCGTGTGGTGGGAGGGGGAGGGCTGCGTCGTGCTCGAGGAAGTCGAGCTCAACTACTTCTCTTCGCGCATCCAGGTGAACCGCTCGGTGGTGTTCGACGACGGCCGCCAGCTCGAGCAAGAGATCTCCGTGCGTGCGTATTCCCTCCATGAGGTAGGAAAACTCATGCACGCGGCCGGATTCCGCGTCCTCGAGGTGAGCGGCGGCTATCACACCCGGGGCCGATTTTTCGGCAACCAGTCGCGCCACATCATTGTCCTAGCCGAGCGCAAAGATCCTTCGGCGGCGTAGTTCTGCACCGTTAGGGACTGTCTCGCCCTGTCGCTAGTTGTCGTTGTGTGGTGACGCCACACGACGCACTGTCGCACGGGCTTCACAGTCTGTAACGGTGGAATAACTCGATGGTCTCGGGAGTCTTTCCGTGTACCGGGCATGCAGGAATCGCCAAAACATTTCGCCTGCTCGCGCGTCTGATTTCGTAGCGCCGCGCGCGCAGAAGGGCAGTTCGATGGCAGCCATTGTCACGAAGGTCGGAGCTACTGGTTTCGGACGTCCGCAGAAAGAACGCATTGCGCGAGTCGGGGCCAAGAAAGCCGCGCGCATGCCGAAGAAAGCTGCGAAGGCCGAAGATGCCGAGCCGGAGCTCGACGCGGAAGCGTTGGCTGGCGATGACGAGGAAGGCGAGGTCGTAGAGAAGAAGAAGGCTCGTCCAGACGGCGGGACGTACCTGTCGATGTACTTCAAGGACATGGCAACGCTCGACGTGCTCCGCCCGGAGGAGGAGTTCACGGCCGCACGCGAGATCGAGGCGCTCGAGATCATGTTGTGGGAAGCGGTGCTCTCGCACCCACCCGCCGTCGATCACGTGATGGGCGCGATCGAGGTGCTGCTCGCGCTGCCGATCGAAGCGAAGAACCTGCGCACCGCCTCCGAGAAGACCGCGTGCAAGGAGTGGAACAAGCTCGTGTCGCGTGCGTCGAAGAAGCTGCGCGCCGCGGACACCGATCACCTGTTCATCGACGCGGCGCTGCTGACGGTCGATCGCATCGCGCTCGGCATCGGCGTGCGTGGCGCGGACGTCGGCTCGCTCGGTCGCGAGCGTGCGCGCGCCGAGTGGCTGCGCAAGGTGATCAACGCGAACCGTGCGGCGACGGAAGCCCGCAACGACTTCGTGCGCGCGAACCTCCGTCTTGTCGTCAGCATCGCGCGGCGCTTCAACCACGGCCGCATGGCGCTCGCAGATCTGATCCAGGAGGGCAACCTCGGCCTGCTCAAGGCGGTCGAGCGTTACGACTATCGCCGCGGCTTCCGCTTTTCGACGTACGCGTCGTGGTGGATCCGCCACGCGATCAGTCGCGCACTCGCCGACAAGGGTCGCGAGGTTCGGCTGCCGGTGCACATGATCGACGCGCAGCATCGCCTGACCAAGGCCCGCCGCATGCTCACCGGTCAGCTCGGTCGCAACCCGACGACCGAGGAGCTCGCAAAGGCGACGCAGATGCCGCTCGACAAGATCGAGAAGATGCGCAGCTGGCTCCTCGAGCAGTCCATCTCCATCGACAAGCCCGTCGGCGACGACGAGGGCCGCGTGCTCGGCGAGGTGCTCGAGGATCCCGACCGCGAGGACATCTCCCCGACGCAGGATCTCGAGTGGGAGGCGCTGACCACCGAGGTTCGAGACCTCTTGCGCGAGCTACGCCCGATCGAGGCCGACATCCTCCGGCAGCGCTTCGGCCTCGGGACCGAGCAGGAGCTGACCCTCAAAGAGATCGGGGACAAGTACAACCTGTCCCGCGAGCGCATCCGCCAGCTCCAGGAGCAGGCGCTGGCCAAGATGCGCCGCGCCCTGTCTCGTCGCGACCTGATGTAAGGTGGAAAACCGTCCCGAACTTCGGTACCTTTCCCTCCATGACACGTCTGGTGCTTCCCCTCGCCTTCCTGCTCGCGGCCTCCGCTTGCGGTGAGAAGGACACCAAGCTCAAGGTGACCGGCATCGAGCCCGAAAGAGGCGATGTCGAGGGCGGGACCTACGTCCGCATCAAGGGCAACCGCTTCCTCAACGACGGCCCACGGACGACCAAGGTGTACTTCGGGTCGCGCCAGGGCACGGTGGTTCGCTTCGCGAGCGACAGCGAGCTCATCGTCGAGGCGCCGGGCGGCAAGCCGGGCGAAAAAGTCGACGTGCTGATCATCTTCGACCCGGGTGGTCAGTTGAAGATCAAGGACGGCTTCACGTTCGTCGAGAAGAACAACGACATGCCGTCGGTTCAAGATCTCGATACGAGCAAGCCGAAGAAGTAACGCTCCCCCGTCGATCCTGATCAATCGGCCGTGATCGGGTCGATCGGACTCAGGAGAAGTTCAGGCGGAACAGCTGCTGGCCGAGGAGCACGAACGACTCGTGCCCCACGGAGCGCTCGCCGTTGACCTTCACGAACGTGCCGTTCGACGAGCCGAGGTCCGTCAGGTACACGCGACCATCACGCAACGACACGCGCGCGTGTAGCCCCGAGACGTAGCCGTCGTCGGGGAAGTTGATCTCGCCGCGCTCGCGGCCGAGCGTGACCTGCTCGCCGAGGAGCGGGAACACCGCGCCCGTGATGTCGCGGCCGATGATCACCGTCAGCTTGCCCCAGTAGCCGGGGTTCGGGCTGCCCATGAGCTCCGTGCCGTCGGCGGTCGGCTCGGGGGCGCCGATCAGCTCGAAGCGCAAGAGCTCCTGACCGATGCGAATGATCTGACCCGAGGTCAGCTCCTCCTCGCCGGTCATCTTCACGAACACGCCGTTGAGCGAATCGAGATCGCGCACCGTGGCCTGCACACCGCGGATGTCGAGTTGCGCGTGGATCGGCGAGAGGTAGCCGTCGTTCTCGAACACGGGGCCGAAGCTTCGGCCGAGCTTGTTCTCGCCCTGCCGCAGATCGTGCGTTCCACCTTCGGTGCCGTCGGGACGAATCAACGTCATCGACAAGCGCGCACGTTGCGGCGCGGCGACGGGCGTCGGGGCAGGGCCGCTCTGCGGCATCGGCATCGCGCCCGACTGCTCGTCCATGCGGAAGCCACATGTGCCGCAGAAGCGGAACGTCGGTGGAACATCGCTACCGCACGACGGGCAGCGACGCATTCCACCCGAGGGTGCGGGCGGTGCGCCGTAGCTCGGCGAGAACCCGGGGACGCCGGGCGGCGGTCCCATCGGTGGCGGCATCTGCGGCCCCCCCATCGGCGGCGGCATCTGCGGACCGCCCATCGGTGGTGGCGCGCCCATCGGGCCGCCCATGGGAGGGCCACCCATCGGGCCGCTCGGACCTCCCATCGGACCACCCATCGGAGGGCCACCCATCGACGACCCGGGGTTCGAGCCGGGGCCCGTGCCGAGTGGACCCGCCGGCGGCATGCCGGACATTCCGCCCTGCATTCCGCCAGTGACGCGCGGTAGCGGAGCAGGTTGGTTGCCCGACGGACCACGAGGACCTGCGAGGCCGCCAGGTCCCGGGATGGGACTCTGACCGGCCTCGGCCATCATGGTCTTCATCATGCCCACGTCGCTTTTGGGTGCGACGGTGAGCTCGGCTCCGCAACCGAGGCAGAACTTGTAGTGGTCCTGGTTTTCTTTCCCACAACGATTGCAGACGGTCATGATGGCTCCCGACGTAACGAAGTCGTGTCAGACGATTTCGACGCGCAGTAACTGCTGTCCCAAAAAAACGTAGTCGCCGTGATGAAGCACTTGCTCGCCTTTGACACGAACAAATGTTCCATTCCGCGACCCTAGATCGGTAACGCTTAACACGCCGCCCGATAGGCGGAGCTCGGCGTGTCGTCCCGAGATGAACGGATCCTCGGGGAAGTTGATGTCGTTGCCCTCGCGGCCGATGACGGCCGTCTCTCCGGTCATCCGAAACACCCACCCGGCCGCGCCTCCGCGAAGCGTCTGGCGAACCTCGAAGGTCGCGGACCGCGGCATGCTCGACGAGTAGTACGTGCCCTCGTTGTCGGGGAGATCGTCGGGCTGATGAGCAACGGTGACCGCGAGCACCTGCTCGCCGATGAGCACGGTCGCACCCGATTGTAGCGTTACCGTGCCGTTGATGCGCACGTACACGCCGTTGAGCGAGTCCTCGTCGCGCACGACGAGCTCCTGCACGGGGCTGCGCCCGTTCGTGCGATAGACGAAGTTCGCGTGCGTCGGCGACAGAAACGGATCGTCGGGGAACGAGATCGGAACCTCGCCGCGACCCGCCGGGTGCTCTTGTCCCGCGAGCGTGAACGACACGCCGTCTTCTCCGTCGCCGCGGATCAGCGTCAGCTTCGCGCGTGCGCTCTGGTGCGCGCCGCCGAACATCATCGTCGCGCGTCCGGTCTTTCCCGACGAGGGTGCCCCACCTCCGGGACGCGGGCCGACGCGAGTCTCTTGATCGAAACTCACCTCGGCAGGCATGCGATGGCCGCAGTTCGGGCAAAACTTCTGCGTCCCCTGCACGAGCGATTGACACTTCGGGCACTCGACGGTCGAGCTTGCACCGGCGAGCGTGGTGGGGCCGGGTGGTGGTCGGCTCGCGGACTTCGGGCGCGGATCGAGGGCGACGGGAGCGCCACAGCGCGTACATTGCGGCACCCCGATCGGGGTCAACGCGCTGCACGCGTCGCAAACGAGGCCCACATCCATCGCGCTGGAATTCTACCCCCTTAGAAAGATCCTCGTCAAAGAAGGGACCCCGTCAGATCGCCCAGGATCACGCGATTCTGGAGGCCTTCATCGGCCGGCGGCGGCCGCCCGAACGGCAGCGTCCGGGTCGGCGGTCAGCTCCTGGCGGCGCTTCGCGGCCCGCTCGTCGCTGACGTTGGCGAGCGCGCGCGCAGCAGCGGCACGGACCTGGGCGACCTCGTCGCGTGACAGATCGACGAGCGCGCCGACGACGGCCGGAGTCGCTACCTGGCCCATCGCGAACGCGACGGCCTCCCGCACGAAGCTCGACGAGTCCTTGCTCGCTCGGACGAGTGCCGCAGTGTCCGTCGACGATCCGAGGCGACCGAGCGCGAGGGCGGCGACCCGGCGGTCGGCCCAGCTGCCGCTCGCGAGCGTCTTTGTGAGCGAAGCGACGAGGCCCTGCGGGGCGCTGCCCCGCCGTTGCGCGAGCGTCGCGATCGCGGTCATCGCGGCCGCGCGTACC
>JBJXGN010000095.1:0-97122 GCA_046160585.1 Kofleriaceae bacterium | reverse complement strand
CGACCGTGCTGCGCGCTCTCCGTGAGCAGCACCTCGACCGGCGTCTCCTTCACCGTCGTGAGCGGTGCCTCGGGAATCTCGAGGAGTACGCTCACGGGATCGCGCTTGATCGTTGCCTGATGCTGCGCGACGCGGAGCTTGTCGCGCTCGATCTCGGTCGAACCGCCGCTGCTGCTGTCGAACTCGCCGCGCGGGACGGGCTGCGACGTCTCCTGGCGCGACACGTACGGCGCTGCACTCGGTGCGCCGGGCGGCATCGCTGGCATCGCGCCGCTCTTGTTGGTCACGCCGAGCGCGGGAACGCCGCCGCTCTTCGCACCACCGATCGCGGGAACGCTGCCGCTCTTGTTTCCGATCTGCGGCGGCAACGGGGGTGGCTGTGTGGTGCCTTGCCTGCGTGGTGGAACGGGTGGGGGTACGCTCGGCGCCTTGGCCCTGGGCGGCGGCGGCGGCATAGTCCGCTGTTTGGCACGTGGTGGATCGGGCTCCGGAGCGGGTTCGTCCGATTCAGGATCCACGCTCCAACCCGACGCCAGATCGGCGATGCGCCCCTTCGTCTCGTCCGAGACGCGACGGCGAGTCCGTTCGTCGTCCGGCACGCCGAAACCTTAACACTGTCCGGTTTTCAGTTCTCTTCTCGACGGTGCCTCCACAACCGCCAATTCCGTTGACACGTATCGCCAACTTCGGTGACATGGGCATATGGACGTGGCGGCCCCCCGAGTCCTGGACCGCTTCGAGGTCCTGGAGGTCGTCGGGCGGGGCTCCTTCGGTCGCGTGTTCCGTGTGGTGGACGAGTCGGGTGAAGTCCGTGCGCTCAAGCTCGTTCCGCCCGGCCCTCACGAGGCAATGCTCGTCGACGAGTTCGAGCAGCTCGCGAAGCTCCGCCACCCGTCGCTCCCCCGCGTGTTCGAGGTCGGACGCACCACGGAGCCGATCGAAGACATCCCTGCGGGCGCGCCGTTCTTCCTCGCCGAGTGGATCGGTGGAACGCGAAGCGACTCCCTCGCCGGCGCCCCACTCGACACGACGATGATCTGGTCGTTCCTCGCCGACGTCGCCGGCGCGCTCGCCACGATTCACGGCGCAGGTCTCGTCCACGCGGACGTCGCGCCGCAGAACCTGCTCGTCGACACGATCGGCCTGCGCACGGTTCTCGTCGATCTCGGCCTCGCCTCCGCGAACGATCCGAGCGCCCGCGGCACGCCCGCGTATATGGCGCCCGAGGCGTTCGCGAACCGCATCGATCCGCGCAGCGATCTGTACAGCCTCGGCGCGTCGACGATCCGGCTCGTCACGGGCCGCGCGCCGTTCGAGGGCGCAACGCTCGGCGAGCTCGTACAGCGCATCGTCGCGGGTCCACCGCCACGGGCACCGAGCGGCCTCCCCGCGCCGCTCGCCGATCTGATCGGCCGCCTCGTCGAGCGCGATCCAGACGCGCGCCCACAATCGGCGCTCGCCGTCCTCGACGAGCTCGACCAGCTCGCGCCCGCGATCGCGCCGTCACTCGTGCGCCGCGCGCGTCCCAAGATCGGTGCGCCTCCCGCCGGCGCAACGTGGTCCGGCGCGCAGGCCGTCGTCGACGCGATCGCGAAGCAGCTCGGCGGCGATCTCGTCGTCGCGATCGCGGGCCCACCATCGGTCGGCGGCCGCTCGATCGCCGACGCTGCGATCCAGCGATGGCAGCTCGCCCGCGTCGCGCGCACGCAGGGCGCGCAGCTCCTCGTGAGCGGCATCGATGACGTCGCGACCGCTCTCGGCATCGCAGCCTCGGCGACTGATCGGTCGCCGAGCAACTGGCTCGAACGCATCGCGCGCCGCGCTCGCCGACCCGACACGCGTGAGCGTCCGCACGGCGACATCGGCGTCTTTAGACCGGCCGATCTGATCCTCGTCGACGCGTCGGATGATCCGCGCGGTGCGGACCTCGTTACTGCACTCGCGCGTTCGCCGGGCGAACGCCAGGTCGTGATCCTCGTGGAGCGAGCGCCCGCTCCACGCGCCGGCCTCGCGGTCCACACAGCTCCGCACCTCGACGTCGACGGCATGTCGCAGCTCGCGTCGACGATGCTCGGCGCCTCGCCGCCGGTCTCGTGGTCGCACGGTCTCGTCGCCGCGTCGGGCGGCCTCCCGCTCACTGCGATCGAGCTTGTCCGCTCGATCGCCGACGAAAAAGACCCGTTCAAGATCGACTGGTCGGCGCGTTCCTCGGCCGGCGCCGCCGAGCTCCGCGCGAAGCAGCTCAAGGCGATCGGCCCTGCCCCACGCCGCCTGGTCGCCGCGCTCGCCGCGTGGGGCGGCCGCGCGCGCCTCGATCGCGTTCTCGCGGGGCTTCGCGTCGAGGCGAAGTCGCCCGTCTTGCTCGCCGATGCTACCGAGCTCGAGCGCGCCGGCCTCGCACGCCGCCGCGGCGACGATCTCGCGATCGATCGCGCGACCGCCGACGCGATCGCGACGGTCGCAGGCGCCGATGTGATCGCCAATCACGCCGCCGCCGCACTCTCGCTCGTGCCGGCGTGGATCGCGAGCCATCGTGCGTCGACACCCCGCTCCCGAGATGTCCGTACGGAATTCGGACCGAATCACGACGACGCGCAGTTCCTCGCTGCGAGTGCATCGTGGCTCGCGCCGCTGCTCGAACGCGCGCCGCTCGACACGTCGCGCGCGGACCTCGCGTGCGACGTGGCCGACCAGCTCCTCGTACGCGGCCGCGCCGATCGTGCACTCGTCCTCGCGAAGCGCGCGATCGCGATCGTGCCCGCCCGCGCGAACCTGATCGCCACCCGTGCAGCCTCCTCGACGGGTGCCTACAAGGACGCCGCGGCGTTCGCGCGCGCTGCCACCGCCGCGGGAGCCGACCCCATCGAAGCGCAGCTCTCCCTCGCGCGCGCCGCACAGCGCGCCGGCGATCTCGCGAGCGCCGAGACCACGCTGGCCGCGCTCCACACAGCACATCCATGGCACCCGGAGATCGCCGGAACGTATGCTCGACTGCTCGTCACGCGCTCGCGATACCTCGACGCTCGTGCCGTCGCGTTCGGCCAATCGCACGATGCGCGCGATCCTCACGACGGCAACGATGCGCTGATCGCGACACCCCTCGCGGGACTGCGGGCGGAAGCGGCTGGGCTCGCCGCGTTCTACCTCGGTGATCTCGACGAGGCCGACAGCGCGTTCGCGGCGCTCGAGGTCGGCGCGATGGCCGCCGGCGATCCGGCCACGGTGGGGCGCTCGCTTTCGCTACGCGGCATGGTCGCACAACAGCGTGGCCAGCTCGGCCTCGCCTCCGATCGCTATCGCGACGCCGTGCGTCGCCTCGACGATGTCGGCGAGCTCCACGCCGCGGCGGTCGCGGAGCTGAACCTCGGCACGGTGCTCTCGGAGCGCGGGCGCGCGAGCGAGGCCCTCCCCCGCCTCGCCGCCGCGGGTCGCGTGTTCGCGGAGCTCGGCGCGACGACCGAGCTCTGCGCCGCCGAGCTGAACCGCGGCAACGCGCTGCTCGCGGTCGGTCAGCTCGATGAGGGACGCCGCGCCGCGGAGACCGCGCTCGCGCGATCGGAGGGCGCCCCGCACCTGCGCGCGTTCGCGCTGCTCGTCCTGGGCGACGCGCGCGCCCGCCTCGGCGACCCGGGCGGCGCTGCGCGCAGCTATCGCGAAGCGCTCGGCATCGCGAACGAGCGCGCCGACGCGCACGCGCAGATCAGCGCGTACGTCGCGCTCGCGGAGGCCGGGCACCACGACGCGGATGTACTCGACGTGTACGCGCTGTGCGCCTCCGACGACGATCGCGATCGCTGGACGCTCGCGCGCGGCAAGCTCGCGGTGCACGACGGCCGCGCGTCGCACGACCCCAAGCCCTCTACCGCGTGGCTCGATCTCGCGCGCGAGTGCGCGGGCGTCGGCGAGCGCGCGGCGGCGGCGGATCGCATCGAGCGTGCGTTCCGTGCGCACGCCGTCGCGTCGGCACTCGCGCAGCGCGGTCGCGATCTCGCGCTCGCGAACACCGAGGCAGAGCGCGCACGCGCGACTCACGCAACGCTCGTCGCCGCGGCGGCGCCCGCGTTTCGTGCGGCGCTCGAGGCTGATCCGGATCTCTCGCGCGTGCCCGGCCTCCCGCGCGCGAGCACGCCCACCCCGCGCGCGGACCATGGGCATCTGCGCCGCCTGCTCACCCTGTCTCGGCGCCTCAACACCGAGGCCAGCGTCGAGCGCATCCTCGACGACGTGATCGACACCGCGATCGAGCTCACCGATGCCGAGCGCGGCTTCCTCTTGCTGCGGCAGGTCGACGGCGAGCTCGCGGCGGTGGTGTCGCGCAACTTCGCGAGCGGCGATCTGGGCGCAGGCGGCGCAAGCGTGAGCCGCTCGATCGCCGAGCGCGCGGCGCAGACTGGCGAGCCCGTCATGACCGTCGACGCGGGGATCGACGAACGGTTCGGCATGGCGGCGAGCGTCGCGGCGCTGCGCCTGCGGAGCGTGCTGGCGGTACCGCTGCGGCAACGCGGGACCATCTTCGGATGCATCTACGTGGACCATCGGCTGCGCGGCGGCGCATTCGACGATGGCGCCGCGAGCATGCTCGGCGAGCTGGCGGACATCGCGGCGATCGCGATCGAGAACGCGCGCCTGACGACGGACCTGCGCGCGACGACGAAGGCCGTCGACGAGCTCAACGGTCGGCTGTCCGCGGAGCTCGCGGATCGCGACGCGGAGATCGTGCAGATGAAGGCGCAGCTGCCGGATCGCGATCGGCTGCGCCACCGCTACGACAAGATCGTCGGCCGCTCGCCCGCGATGTTGCGCATGCTGGAGATCGTCGATCGCGCGGCGGCGACGAGCCTGCCCGTCGTGATCGTCGGAGAGAGCGGCACGGGCAAGGAGCTCGTCGCGCGGGCCTTGCACGACAACGGTCCGCGCAAGGACCGCGCGTTCGTCGCGATCAATTGCAGCGCGGTGCCCGAGCCGCTCCTCGAGAGTGAGCTGTTCGGCCACGTCCGCGGTGCGTTCACGGGGGCGGATCGCGACCGGCGCGGACTGTTCGAGGTGGCGGATGGTGGGACCCTGTTCCTCGACGAGATCGCGGATACCAGCCCCGCGATGCAGGCGAAGCTGTTGCGCGTCCTCCAGGACGGCGTGATCCGCCGGGTCGGCGACTCCGCGACGCACAGGGTCGACGTTCGCGTCGTCACCGCCTCGCAGCGCTCGCTCGCGGATCTCGCAGCGGCCGGCCGGTTCCGCGAGGACCTTCGGTTCCGGCTCGAGGTGATCCACGTGCCGGTGCCGGCGCTGCGCGATCGTGACGGCGACGTACCGCTCCTGGTCGAGAGCTTGTTCGCGCGGCTCGCGAACGGGCGCGCACCGAGGCTGACGCGCGCCGCGCTGCGGGCACTCGGGCAGCATCGCTGGCCCGGCAACGTGCGCGAGCTCGAGAACGCACTCGCACGTGGCGTGGCGATGGGCGGTGAGGTGATCGACATCGGCGATCTGCCCGAGGCGATCGCGCACGCGGCCGCGCGGCCGGAGCCGGCGAAGCCGACCGTCGGCGAAGATCTGCGGCTCAAGCCGGCGCTCGCGTCGACCGAGCAGGCGTACATCAGCGCCGCGATGGCGCGCGCGAAGGGCAATCAGACCGTCGCGGCGCGACTCCTCGGCCTATCGCGATTCGGGCTGCAGAAGAAGCTGCGCCGCCTGTCGGGGGAAGACGCGGGCGACGACGAGGACTAATGGGCTAACCATCCGCGCGCACGAAGCGCGCCCACGCGATCGTGGTTAGCTCGCGGACCAGGTCGACGTAGCTCATGCCCGCGACGGCAGCGGAGCGCGCGACGCCGGCATCCGGCGAGATGTCTGGGTTCGGGTTCACGTCGATCACCCACGGTTGCCCCTCGCGGTCGACGCGTAGATCGACGCGCGCGTAGTCGCGCAGCCCGTGCGCATCCCACGCGTCGCGCGCGACCTGCTCGCACTTCGCGACAAGCGCCGGCGTCGCATCGCGCAGCAACACCGGCTTCGTCCCCGCGTAATCGACGTGCGTCTCTTCCCACTTCGCCGCGTACGACACGATGCGCGGGCGATCCGCCGGCATCTTCGCGAAGTCGATCTCGTGCAACGGGAGCACGCGCAGGTTCGCGCCGTTGCCGATCAGCGTCGCGTTGATCTCGCGTCCTTCGATGTAGCGCTCGGCGAGCACCGGCTGCGCGAACTCCACGATCATGGCCTTCGCGCGCGCACGTAGCTGCGAGCTCGTCCGCACGAGATTCTCCTCGGTGATTCCGACGGACGCGTCCTCGTGGGCGAGCTTTAGGAACCACGGATAGTCGATCGCGTCGATCGCCGGATCGTCCAGCTCCGCGACGCTCGCGTAGAAGCGATGCGGTGGCGTCGGGATCCCCCGCCCGAGCATGATGTCCTTGCTCCGGCCCTTGTGCAGGCAGGCCGCGAGCGCCGGGAGATCCGCTCCCGTGTACGGGATCTCGAACAGATCGAGCAAGCCAGCGAAGGTTGGCTCGTTGCGCGGATCTCCCGCCATCGACTCGCACAGGTTGAACACGAGCTCGACCTTGTCCGCGCGCAGCTTCGCGAGGACGTCGAACACCTCGCGTCCCGCGAGCCCGACGAGATCCACCGCGAAGCCCGATTGCTTGAGCGCCTGCGCGATGGCCCGCGCCGAGATCTCCACGGAGCTGACATCGATACCGGGCCCTGTCAGCTCGTCGTCGTAATCGGTGTTGTGAAGGACCGTGATTCTCGACGGCGACGCCATGCGTCGGGATACCACTAGCGAGCGAGCGCTGTCACCACCAGCGGACCAACGACGCCCGCGACCGCCTCCACCGAAACTTCGCGTTCACACTGCGCGACGACGCTCGTTTGCGGCACTGCGAGCCCGCACGGACGGATCAGCGCCCATGCAGCTGCGGGAGTCGCGACATCGAGCGCGAAGCCGTGCACGCTCACGCCGCGCGCGACGTGAATGCCGCACGCGGCGATCTTTGCTGCGTGCGGGGCGTCTCCGATCCATACGCCCGCCGGATCGCGTTGCCATGCAGCACCGTGTACGCCCACTACGCGAATACCGTCGATGATCGCGTTCGCGACGCGATCGAGAAAATCGATCACACCACGGTGCAGCTTCACGATCGGATAGATCACGAGTTGCCCGGGCCCGTGGTAGGTCACGTCGCCGCCGCGCTCGATCTTCTCGACGGCGACTTCCTCGCGCGCGAGTGCCTCGTCGCTCGCGAGGATGTTCTCGCGTTTCGCGCTGCGGCCGAGCGTGATCGTCGGCGGGTGCTCGCACAGCAGCACCACACCGTCGTCGCCGGCCCACACTCGCTCGCGCGCTGCGAGCTGCATCGCGAGGACATCGCGATACACCATGCGCCCGAGCCAGCGATGCTCGAGCATCGTGCCTAGCCCGCGAGCAGCTCGTCGAGCAATTGATCGTCGACGTAGTGCAGCGGCGCCGCTGCGCTCACCACACCGACGCCCGCGCTGATCAGCGTCGCGACCAGCTGGTCACCGCAGATCACAGCGATCGACCGACCTGCCCGCTCGAGCTCCTTCTCCGCGTCCTCGGACAGATCCGCGACGGAGAACAGGAAGCCCGCGACGAGGTTCTTCGCCTCGACGCCGACCCGCAGCTCCCCGATGCCGCGGCGATCGATCGGCTCGTTGCCCGACCGCGCGCTGATCAGCACCGACCGCTCGATGCCCGGCGCCGTCGCCTGCGCATACGAGATGCCGCCGATGCGCTTCACCCAGTTGATCTCCCGGTAGCCCGCCGCCACGAGGTACGCGTGGATCAGCCGCTCGAAGCCTGCGCCGGTCGCCTTGGCCATACGCAGCGCGAGCGCGCGATGCGTGGCACCCGCGAGGCGCGACAGCGCGGTCGCGATGCCGGCCTCCGCGTCGGCGGTCTGGCTCATCGCGACCGGCCCCGGCGCGAACAGATCGCGACCGCGATACACGATGCGTGGGCGAAGTCCGAGCGTGCGATAGCTGCGCTCGTCGCCGAGCAGCTCCGCCTTGAGCTGCGGTGCGAGCTGCTCCGGATCGATCTCGACGAGGTTGCGCTTGCGCATCATCGCTGCAAGCTGGCGCACGGGCAGCGGTTGACCGTTGCGCAGCTGCGCGAACACGGTGGCCGCGGCGTCGCCGAGCGGCGTGCCCACGCGCGCGAGCGGGTCGTTCTCGACCGCCTCGATCTGGACGGGCGGCTGCATCGGGCGCTGCTGCGACTGCTGGTACGGCTGGCTCTGCGCCTGCGGCGGCCGATCTTGCGAGCGGTCGTTGCCGCCCTGCTGCTGGCCGTTCGGCGGCTTGTCGCGGCCATCGCGGCGCTCATGGCGCTGGCGATCGCGCTCCTCGCGGCGGTTGCGGCGTCGATCGCGACGGTCCTGCCACTGCTGCTTGCGCTCCTCGCGGGCGTTGATCTCGGGAAGCATCGGCCGATCCTCGTCGGCGGTCTTGTTGTCGCGGTACTCGCCGTGCGCCTGCGCGGGCTTCGACAGATCGTCGCCGTAGATCGCCTGGAGCTCCCGCTCTTCGGGCGTCAGCTCCGGCAGATCCTCCTCGTCGATCGTCGTGGCGTCCGCGGCCTCGAGTGGAGTCTCCGCGAGGACCTCGGCGTCCTCGACGTCGTCCTCGTCATCGTGCTCGTCATCGCCCGCCTCCACGGACCCGACGTCCACATCGATCACCTCGGGCTCCACCACCTCGACGACCTCGATCTCCGGCGTCTTGGTGGGTTTCTTCGTCGGCTTCTTCGCCGCGGGCTTCTTGGGTGCCGGCTTCTTCCCCTTTGCCTTCGCCGGGGCCTTCTTCGCGGGGGCCTTCTTTTTCCGGGCCTCGCCTGCCGGCTCGCCGTCGTCGGTATTGCTCATCGTCGGCGTTCCTACCAAAAACTGGCCCACCCGTCGAGCCGCCCGTAGCGTCGGAATGACGGTGGAATCCCCGGCGTTCCTGTCTCTAGAAGGTAAGGAGAACAGCATGCAGTCCAAGAAGATCGGAGTCCTGCTCGGTGGACTGTCCAGCGAGCGCGAAGTGTCCCTGCGTACCGGCGAGGCCGTCCTGGCAGCGCTGCGCGAGCGTGGCCACGACGTGACCCCGATCTATGTCGACCGCGACGTGGATGTCGCGCTCCGCCAGGAGAAGGTCGATGTCGCCTTCATCGCGCTCCACGGCCGGTGGGGCGAGGACGGCTGTATCCAGGGCCTGCTCGAGACCCTGGGCATCCCGTACACGGGCTCGGACGTCCTCGCGTCGGCCCTCGCGATGAACAAGTCCAAGTCGAAGGAGCTGTTTCGGCTCCACAACCTGCCGACCCCGGCCTACTACACGATGACCTCGGCTGATGCCATCGACATCGCCGGCATGCACGGCGACTTCGGGTTCCCCTGCATCGTGAAACCCGTCAACGAGGGCAGCTCCGTGGGCGTCACGATCTGTCACTCGCTCGCCGACCTCGCGCCCGCTGTCGAGTGCGCGCTGTCCTTTGACAACGAGATCCTGGTCGAGCGCTTCATCATCGGCAAGGAGATCTCGGTCGCCATCGTCGACGATCGCGCGATCGGTGCCGTCGAGATCGCGCCGCGCGAAGGGTTCTACGACTACGCGAACAAGTACACCAAAGGCGCCACCGACTACTTCGTGCCGCCTCGCCTCTCGCCCGAGCGCCACCGTGGCGTCCTCGCGCAGGCACAGCGTGCACACGCCGCGCTCGGCTGCCGCGGCGCCACGCGCGTCGACATGATGGTGTCCGACTCTGGCAACGAGTTCATCCTCGAGGTCAACACCGTCCCGGGCCTCACGCCGACAAGCCTGCTCCCCAAGATCGCCGACGCGGCCGGTATCTCGTTCGGCGAGCTGTGCGAGCTCATGCTCGCGAGCGCGACTTTGACCACCGCGCGCGGTCGCGGCGAGCGCCGCATCCTCCAGCGCGCGTTCGTCGGCGACGATCGCCGCGAAGCGATCGCGGGCCATCACTAGTTCTCGTCGCGCCACGCCGGCGCTCGCCGGCCCTCCCAACTCTCGTCCCGCATGACCACCCGTGAACGCCGGATCCTCGTCGCCACCGCGATCCTCGCGATCGGTGCACCGGTTGGCGCGCTCGCGCTCGTCCGCGATCGAACCGAGGCGCTCTCGACGCGCCTGACGTCGGCGGCCGGCGTGCCGTCTTCGATCGGCGCGGTCGACGCCGACCTCACGGGGACCGTTCGTCTGTCCGACGTCGCGATCGGCTCGCTCGTCATCGCCGATACGATCGAGGCCTCCGTCGCCCTCGAGACGCTGCTATCGGGCGACCTCCGCGCCGACGAAATTCGCATCGCCTCGCCCCGCGTGGCCATCGAGATCGACGCCGACGGAGACTCGAACCTCGCGCGCCTCGCACGCCGGCTCGCCAAGCGGCCCCCGGAGGCGCGCCCATCGACGACCGCGCCGTCGCGCTCCGCGCCTCGTGCGCCGCGGGTCCGCCGCATTGTCGTCAGTGAAGGAACCCTCACCGCGCGCATCGACGGGGTCGGCGAGATCAGCGCCGACGGCGTCGAGATCGTGCCCGACACGCACGGAGCGCGCGTGATCACCGGAGCTCTCCGAGTGTCGTCGCACGGAGGTGCCCTCGCCGACGTCGCGCTGGATCTCGCCTTTGCACGTAGCGCCGCGGAGATCACGTTGCCGGAGATGAAGGTCGGCCGCGTGCTCGCCGTCGCGGGTACCGGAACCATCGTTGCCGCCGGCCGCACGACCACCCTCCGCGACGTCGCTGCCGGCCGCCTTGCACGAACGACCCCGTCGTCGATGCGCGAGCACGCGATGCCGGCGCCGATCGAGGTCCACGCGACGATCGATGACGCCGGTGTGCCGCGCGAGATCGCGGTCCGCGCGACACCGACCTTGCTCCTCGTGAGTGGCGAGCACATCCCGCTTGCGGGGCTCGCCGGGCTCGCCCCGCACGCAGTGCGCCTCGATGGCGCGCACGCGACCGGGACCGTCCGCGTTTCGGGCGAGCGAAGCGCGTTGGTGATCGAGGCGGACGGCGCCATCGAAGGCCTCGCCCTCGAGCACAAGACGCTCGCGGCGACCCGGGTCCCCGTCAGCGCCGCGATTCGCGCGACCGCGAAGCTCGATAGCGCGACGCGGGCTCCAACCATCAGCCTCGAACGTTTCGAGCTCGACACCGGTGCCATCCGCGCCCGCTTGTCCGGCCACGTGCAGCGCGCCACCGCGACGACGCCGCTGTCCGCCCAGATCGATCTCGCGATCGACAAGGCGCGCTGCGCGGATCTGCTCGCGTCGTTGCCGGCGGAGATCCGCGGCCCGCTCGACGGGATCGTCCTCGACGGCGAGCTCGGCCTCGTCGCGAAGCTCGCGATCGATCTCGGCGCACCGGCTGGTGATGGTGTCGCGCTCGCCACGGACTTCACCGGCCGCTGCAAGGCGCTCGCGGAGCCACCCGGGGCGGACGTGACCACGCTCGTGCACGACGGCGCCGACGACGAGGACTTCATCGAGCTCTCCAAGATCCCCTCGCGCGTCCAGGGTGCGTTCGTCTCCGCCGAAGACGGCCGCTTCTGGGATCACGACGGCTTCGACCTCGAACAGATCGGACGCTCGCTCGAGATCGATCTCCGCGAACGGCGCCTCGCCCGCGGCGGCTCTACGATCAGCCAGCAGCTCGTGAAGAACGCGTTCCTCACCCATCGCCGCACACTGGATCGCAAGCTCCAGGAAGCCGTGCTGACGTGGCGGCTCGAGGCGCGCCTCGACAAGCAGCAGATCCTCGAGCGCTACCTGAACCTCATCGAGCTCGGCCCCGGCGTGCGTGGTGTAGGCCCGGCGGCGAAGCACTGGTTCGGCACGACGCCGCGAAACCTCACGACGCGCCAGATGGCGTTCCTGGCCGCCCTCACGAGCGAGCCGACCTCGATGTCGAAGCGCGTGCGCCGGCGCGGCGGCCTCGACGAGGTCAGCGCCGAGCGCGTCGCCACGATCTTGCGCGCGATGCGCCGCGACGGTGTGATCTCGAGTGCGGAGCACGACGCCGCTCGCACACAAGGCATGAGCTTCGTGCCTGCGGCCATTCGCGACGATCGCTGATACCGTCGGAGACGTGCTCGATAGCCTCGTGGCCGAAGCGACCTCGATCGAGCTCCGCATCGATCAGTCGTGGCATCCCGACGACCTCGCGTTCTTACCGCAGGACTATCAGGGCCCGGAGCTCGTCGTCGTCGCGCACGCCAACCGCATCGTGTCGCTGACACCGCACGGACGCATCGTACGACCGCTGTCGTCGCGTGCCGCGACCACGCTGCTCGACGCGGTCACGCTCGCAAAGAACGAGCAGCAGGAGCCTGGCGTCGACACCGCGTTGTCGCGGCTCATCACGACGTTCCGCATTCGAGTGGACCACGCGCGGGGCTCGTCCCACAGCTTCTCGCTCGTCGGCGCGGTGAATCACCAGGCGCCGCACGCCCTGCCACCGCTATGGTCGACGTTCCTACGAGTATTGCGCGACGCGATCGGTACGCTCGACGCGGACACCGCGGCAGCATGGGATCTCGCGCTGACCTGGACAGGGGCGTTCGAGCTCGGTCCGACGTTTCGCCACGGCGGCGTTGTCGCCCTGCCCCACCTCGTCACGGCGTTCACCGTCGAGGACGCGATCTACCTGCGTACCGGCCAGCTGCCGACGGCCGGCGATCCGTATCGCACGATGGATCGTGCGCCGTCCGTGCTCTACCACTTCGATGCTCGCACCGAAGTGCTGCTCGATCAGGACACGAAGCGAACCGTCGCCTTGGACAAGGACTGGAGCAGCGGCGAGCGCCAGTGGACGCTGCCGTGCGGGGGTGGCACCGTCGCGTTCCACCGCGAGTGGAGGCAGCCGCCGAGGCTCGTCGTACGTGTGGACGATCCGGCGCGCGGCGTCTACGTGCAGAAGGCCTAGCGAACGATCTGCGACGGTGCACTCGCGTACAGGCCGTGGATCAGATCGTAGAAGGCTTCGTTCGTGAAGAACATCAGCTCGACATAGCCGAGCGTGATCTGATCGCCGGAGCTCAGAACGCGAGGCGCGCGCGGCTGCAGCGGCTCGCTGTTGACCTGCGTGCCCGCCGACGAGTCGTCGTCCCACAGGCGCCACACGTCACCGTTCCCCTCGTCGACGCACTCGAACCAGGCGTGGCGCTTCGACACGCTCGCGTCGTCGAGCAGTACATCGCAGCTCTGCGCGACGCCGATCGTCACGATGTCCTGGTCGGGGTCTTTGGGCACCAGTTCCGCGACGAGAATCGAGTCGCCGAGCGACTGCCGCGGCCGCTCGAGCAGCAGGCGATCCGTCGTGAGATCGTCCACCTTCGCGGGATCGAGGTTCTGCAGCGTGCCGAGCGCGTGCACGAGAAACGGGTACGGGTGCTGCGCGAGGAAGTGCTCGCGGCGGAGCGCGGCCTGGACGTCGTAGGTATTGATCGGCTCCAGCGTACGCGTCATCACAGGATCGGCTCCCCTTCACACTCCCAGGAACAAGCGATTCCCGAAGTTCCGCTCGAGCTCCGCCGCGAAGATCTTCTGCGCGGCCGTGTCGATGTCGTATGCGACACGCTTGAACTCGAACACGCGCTCGTCGGTGTCGTAGATCGTGTAGCTCGCGCGGTTGTCGTAGTCGCGCGGCTGACCGACGGAGCCGACCGAGATGATGTAGCGGTGCTCGGGGCGGATCACGAACTTCGTGGCCACCACCTCGAACACCTCGTCGCGGGTCAGCGCGAACGACTTGCACAGGTGCGAGTGACCGATGAACGTGACGGCGCCGAGGTCATCCCAGATCTCGAGGCAACGGGTCGCTTGCTCGACCGAGAAGATGTACTCGAACTCCTCGAGGTTGATCGGCGAGCCGTGGCAGAACGTGACGTCGCCTTCGCGGACCTCGTAGGGGAGGTTCCGCAGCCACAGCATGTTCTCCTGGCTGATCTGCCGTGCGTGCAGATCGAGCGCCTGGCGAGCGGCGTCGTAGTAGTACGAGTAGTCCATGCGGCCGGCGACGGCCGCATCGTGGTTTCCGAGGATCGTGAACGCGGCGAGCTTGCGGATCAGGTCGCAACACTCGTTCGGTGACGCGCCGTATCCGACGACGTCCCCGATGCATACGTACTTGTCGATCCGTTCGGAACGGAAGGCATCGACCACCGCGTTCATCGCCTCGATGTTCGCGTGGACGTCAGAGAAAATTCCGATCCTCATCTACGGCCGTCAGATGATACCTGAAACCGCAGTCGGATTGACACCCTAGGTCTGAATGAGATCAGACTCGTCGAGCTGTTCGCCCTCGTCGTCCTCTTCGATGAGGTCCGCCTCGTCGAGGAGCTCCATGGGGCTCGACGCGTCGAGCGCCTCGAGGCCGGCCTGCGCAGCGTCGGGGAGGCCCTGTTCGAGCGCCTCGAAGAACCGCCGCGAGAACGCACGATTGACCGTCACGTCGCGGCCGGCTTGCGAGCCCTCGGCGGCGCCTGGGCGCACCCGCACGTGATCGTTTGCCGCCGACGCGTGGAGCTGGAGTGCGTGTCTGGCCACGGGCGCAACCGCGCTCTGACCGTTTGCCATCATCTCGATGGCCGCTTTGCCGCCGCGCACTGCAATGTGGGCCATTGCCCACGCGACGCGCTCGGCGGCCTGGGGCGTGGCACGGTCGCCCAGACGCCCGAAGTTCGACGCGAGCGGCATCAGCCCCGTCGGTCCGACCTGCCCGATCGCGCGTGCGACCTCGCGCCAGATCTCCGTCGGCTCGTTGAGCAAGAGGTCGATCACCGCCTGCGTGCCATCCTCGGTGCGGAGCAGAGCGAGGGCGAGCGCGCAACCGTGGCGCAGGAAGCCTTTACTCGACTGCAGCCCCTGGATGAGCGGCGCGGCCGCAGCCTCTCCGAACTTCACACTCATCCCCAAAACACGCACCGCTTCCGCGCGGGACATCTTGGCCACCGCGGCGATCACCTGGACGGCTGCCTTGGTCTCGCAGCGCTCGCACAGCTCGATCGCCGCCGATACGCGCTTCTCGCGATCGTCGAGCATCGCGAGGAGCTCCTCGACGGACGCCTTCGGGCGCGTGCTGCCCTTCGGCGGAGTTCCGCCGATCGAGCCCGACACCGCCGGCGCCTCGTCGCTCGTCACCGGCGAGCCGTTCGTGCGCGGCAGCTGAGTCGCACTCGTGTCGGTCACCTTGGCCTGCGCCGGTGGCGGTATCGTGTCCTTCTTCGTCAGCTCGACGCCGAGCGCGCGCGCTTCCTCGGCGAGCGCCTTCGCATTGTCAGCCGTCGCCTCGGCGTCGATGTCGAACGCGGTCGTGTGGCGCTTCAGTTTCTCGAAGCCGTGATCGAGCCGCACGACGAGATCGCGACGCGACCGCGCGAGCCCCTCGCTGACTGCGACCTGCGCGAGCTCCGGGCCCATCCACAGGCCCCACTGCACCGCGCTCTCGAGCACGTGGCGACGCAGCTCGCGCCACCGGGACAGCGGGAAACCGCGGGTGCACACGAGGTAGTCCTCGCGGATCGGCCGCGCGAACCGGCGCGCCATCGCGATCGCGCGACGCAGGCTCTGCGCGCTGTCGAGCTGCGCGAGCTTGTCGTCGCGGAACTCGTTCGCGTCGGAATGCTCGATCCCGAGCAGGTCGAAGCCCGCCCCGGTGACGAGGTCGCGCGCGCGATCGAACGACGGCGCTCCATCGCCGAGGCCGCCCGACGAGAGCCCCCGCAGGTGATCCTCCGCCGCGCGCACGATGTACCCGACGTTTTCGGCGAGCGGTGCGACAAGCTTCGTGCGGCGAATGCGCCTGCCGCGCACCACGAGCTCGATGGTCAGCTCGAACTTCTTCGCGAGTACCGCGAGCACCGCACGATGGGTGTCGAGCGCGATGTCGAGCGTGACGGTCGCGAGCTGCGTCGTCGATGGGACGCGCATGGCAGCCGGCGGGCCGATGACGAGCGCGATCACCGGGTAATGGGACGTGCGGTGCAAGAGCACGCGTATGTCGAGCTTCCCGCCGAGCCCGCGCGACAGCTGCTCGCCGGCCACCAGCGCGAGGCGCACGCCGTCGGGGCCGACGGTGATGCTCGACGTGTCGCGGCCCGCGGCCTTGTCGAGCCACCCGTCCGACGCGACGTCCGCGAGCTCGTGGGTCTCGGTCGTCAGCGGATCGGCACCCGCCGGGACGATCGACGCGCCGCCCGTGATCTCTTCTTCAACGTCGAGCGGCGACGATGGCGCGTGACCGTTGGTCGCGGCGGGCGTCGGTGTCTCGACCCCGGTGATGATCGCGTCCTCGAAGCCCGACTCGCCCGCAAGCAGGTTCTCGCTGCTCGCGCGGATGCGCTGCTCCTCGAGCGCGACGTTCGCGAGGCTCGTCTCGATCTCGTCGAGCTCGTCGAGCGGGACCGGCTTGGTCTCGAGCCCGTCGAGCAGAAGCCCGGGCATCGGCAACGGCAGCGGCGTCGGCTCCGTATTGCCCGTGACCGGCGGCATCGCCCCGAACCCATGCGGCCCGGACGCGATCGGTTTGGCCATCGGCTCCTCGGCGGTCGGAGCCATCCCGATCGTCGTGCGGTCCGGCTGGATTTCGTCGTCGGACTCGGGCGGCGCGAGCGGCGCCGGAGCCGCGGGTGCCCTTGCGATCGTGGTCTTCGCGGCGTCCTGCGCGGCCTGTGCCGCCGCCTGGGCAGCCGCGGCCGCGATCATGGTCTTTCGCGCCTCGCTGCGCAGGCGATCGATCTCGCCGCGCGCCTTCTCGAGCTCCGCACGTGCGCGTTCGATCGCGTTGCTCTTCGTGTCGAGGTCCAGCGCCCGGCGCTCCAGCTCGCGCGCGCGCTTCTCGTTGCCCTCGCGTGTCTTCTCGATCTCCGTGGCGCGTCCGTCGAGCTCCGCGCGCCGGCGGTCGAGCTCGTTCGACGCGTCACCGTGGCGGGCCTTCTCGAGCGCGTCGTTCGCGCGCTTCTCGAGCAGGACGCGCAGCCCCGCGGCGCCGTACACCACGCTGAACTCCTTCGCGTACTGCGGGATGGCGGCGTCGTCGGTGCGCATACGCTGCAGCAGCGCGATGCGCTCGTCGAGCTCGCGGTGCCGATGCGAATCGGAGAGCACCAGCACGAGCAGCTCGGCGACCGGATCGTGATAGACGACCGGCACCGCGACACGGATCGACTCGCCGCTCTCCGCGCGCACCACGTTGAGTGCCATCACCGGATCGTCGGTGTGCAGGCGCTCGACCAGCTCCGGATCGCTTGCCGCGTCGACCGTCGTGTAGACCTGCGCGGCGATCAGATCGCCACGCGGTCCCGTCACGTGCACCGTCGTGGTTTGCGTGCGCCCGAGCGCTCCACGGTACGCGTTCGGTGACGGAGTGCGGGTCCCCCTGGCCATCGCGTAGGCATATCGCGACGGTGCCTGCGGGCTCAATCTCGAAGTGGCCAGATCACGGACCAGATCACGGAACAAATCACGGAACGCAGGCGCGTCAATTCACGCTGCCAGATGGCTCGTCGCTGATTTGCTCGGGGACATCGTCCTCGACGTTGCCCATCATCTGCGCAGCCACGGCCACGAGGACCTCGTGGACGTGCTCCAGCGTGTCGAGCCGCCCGCACAGCGAATAGTAGTCCTCGACCGACACCTCGCCCATGCGCTGCAGCGCTTGCTGGACGTAGGGCCGCATCCGGGGCGGCGCGTCGAGCTCGGAGTCCAGGTCGTCGAGGTCGGCCTGCGCGATCGCGGCCGCGACGAAGCCCGCCGGCTGGAAGTTCAGGCCGGTGGGCAGGACCATCCGCCACTCGACCTCCTTGCCTCCGTTGCCGTTCCTGTCCTCGGTATCGCCACCGACGAGCTCCCAGCGGCCCCCGAGCCGGCGCCGTACGACCTCGCCGAAGTACGCGCCCGAGGTCACGATGATCAGTTGGAGCGTCGCGACCTGGGTGCCTTCGACGGTACGGAGGTAATGATCGAGCACGGGCAACGTGTCGCTGTCGTATTCGAGCGTGACGCCGAGCGCGTTACGGACGTACGTCACCACCTGCTCGGCGTACTCGCGTACGCGCGGTGGCACGGGATTGTCCATGCCCCCCAGCCTAGCGTGTTCGGGCTTAGTCGACGACCGTGAACTGCACGATACCGTGCCGCGATCGCATCATCACGTACGCCGGAACGTCGGCCTTCGTGGCCTCCCCGAGCTGCGCTTCGACCCACCCGTCCGACGAGACCTTCGCCAGCGCCGCCGCCGATCCGAGGTTCACGCGTGTGCCTTGCGCGCGAACCGAGAGCGGATTTTGCGCGTGCCGACGCAACTTCACGTCGAGGTCGCCCTTGAGGCTCGACACCACGATCCGTCCGCGCAGCGACATCTCGGCCTCGAGCACGATCCGCCCGTCGGTGGTGGTAAGCTCGATCTCGCGCGAGCGCACGCGACGGCCCGCGATGCGGCCGTGGTTCGCCGACGCGATCAGGCGCTCGCCGCTGATCGAATCGAGATCCAGATCCGACGACAGGCTCTGCGCCTCGACCGAGCCGAATACGACCGAAAGCTTCGTCGAGCCGCTGACCGTGTGTGTCGACAGATCGCCGGATACGTTCGATACGGCGATCGCGCCGGTCGCGGAGTCGAGCTCGCCGCCCGCGTCCATCTTCGACACCTCGAGCGTGCCCGCGCTGACCGCAGCGTCGACACGCGCGTCGCGCGGCGCGCGGATGATGAGGTCGATGCGAACGGCTCCACGCGCGAGCGGGCGATGCTCCTTCTCGCGATCGGCCGTCGTCGTGATGCGCACGGTGCCGTCGGGGTTCGGCACGAGCGAAATGCGCAGGCGATCGAGGCCCTCCTCGTCGGGCGCGGTCTTGCGCGTGTCGATCAGGATCGAGTCGCCATCGTAACCTTCGATCTTCACGTCGCCGAGCGGGTTCTCGACCGCGATCTGTTTGATCGGCTTGCCTGCGACGGGCTTCACCTCGAGCCGCGCGCGCTCCGTGAGCTTGGTCGCGCCCGAGCCGTCGGCGAATGCCGGCGTCACCGCCATCGCGACGACGAGCAGCACGCCCTTCATGGCGCACCTCCCGAGGCGAGCGCGACCTCGTCGCGAACTGCCGCGTTCTGGAGATACCGGATCAACGCGCGCCACGCCTTCTGCTTCGGACGCCCGTCCATCGCGTCATCGATCTCTCGGCGCAGATCCGCGACATGGGCGTCGAAGGTATCGCGCTCGGTGGCCGACCACTGCACGCGCTCTTCGTTCGCGAGCGCGAGCAGCTCTTCGGCCGCGTCCGCGTAGCTGTCGGTGACCCGCGCGGCCTCTCCGGCGAGATCCGCGGTGACATCTCCGTGGTCCCTCGCAGGCGGCGACGCCGTCGGCGCGACGGGCGGCGTCGTCTTCGCGACGTTCGGGACCTCGCTCGGCGGCGGGTCCTGCGATCCCTCCGAGCGCCACACGACGAACGTCACGACCGCGGCCGCGGCAACGCCCCCGAGCGCGAGCTGGGGCCACGACGGCGCGAGCATCCGCGCCCAGCGGCCGAGCGTGCGCCTCCATGCGGGCTTCTGCGCGTCGGCGACCTCGGCGTTCGCGAGCTGCGCCTGTACGTTCGCCCACAGCGACGCGGGCGGCTGGACCGGCGGTAGATCACGGAGGCCATCGCGCAGTGAGCTCTCGTCGGAGGCGACGCCGCGGCACGCATCGCACGACCGGAGGTGCCCCCGGATCGCGCTGCCGCGATCGTCGGCGAGCTCGCCGTCGAGGTACGCGGTCAGCTGCTCCTGGACATCGTCACACTTCATGCGCTGGGTTCCTCGCGATCCATCTTCTCACGCGACAGACCGCTGTCGTCGTTGTCGCGATGCCCGGCGAGTTGCGGGCCGAGGATCTCGCGCATGCGAGCGCGAGCCTTGTGGAGCTGTGACTTGCACGTGCCCACCCGGCAATCGAGGATCGCCGCACACTCCTCGTGCGAGAGCCCCTCGACGTCGTGGAGGACGAGGATCGCGCGATAGCCCGCAGGCAAGAGCGCGAGCGCACCCTCGATCCGCGCCGCGAGCCCCGGATCGCGTTCCGTGACCGGCGGCGCCGCCAGCTCGGACAGGCCGTCGTCGCCGACCTCGTGACGGCGGCCGCGCTTTGCGAGGTGCGAGAGCGCCGCGTTCACGGTGAGCCGGTAGATCCACGTCGACAGCTGGGAGTCACCGCGGAAGCTCGCGAGCCCGCGGAATACGCGGACGAACACCTCCTGCGCCACCTCCTCGGCGTCACTTGCCCCGACGATGCGGTGAGCCATGCCGAACACGCGCCGCTTGAACTGGTGATAGAGCATCTCCATCGCGCGCGCTTCCCCGCGCCGGCACGCGGCGATCAACTGGGCATCGTCGGCGAGCTGAGAGGCCACGCGAGGGCGAGGATCGGCAAGAGTCGGGACAGAACGGTGATCGATGACGGATTCGGCTGCTTCGCTCACGAGCTCCCCGTTGATCCCCCGTGGATCGGACGTGGGCGGATCGCTCGTAGGACCCTGGTCCTCCCCCGAGCGTTGCCCGGGTACCCTGCCAATCGTCGAGCTCACGTTCTGGGGCACTCTAGCTGTCAAAACGCCTGATGTCGCAAGCGCTTTCGGTCGCGACCTGGCAGTTGGCGGCAGCTTCGATCTCGCTGGTTTGTGTATGATGGGCCGGTGAATGCGCCCCTCGTGGTTGGCCTCGGCCGGATCGGCGTGGCGATCTCGGGCTTGGCGCCGACCCTCCCCGCCGAGGATGGGTCCACCGTCGAGCTGGCAGCGCTGAGTACGACTCCCGCTCCCGGTGTTGCAGTCGCCCTGCGTGCCGCCCTTCGCCTCGGCTGCCGCGCCCGTGCGGTCGGGGCCCATGGTGCCGACCTCCTCGGTCAGCTCGCCCGGACGGCGTTGCGTGAGGCCGGGATCGATACGGAGCTGCTCCGCGCGGTCGGCACGAGCGCGTGCGATCTCGTCACCGTCGCAACGAACGGGACGGGACGCGCTCACTACAAGGGCGATCGCGGCGAGACGTTCACGGTCGATTCGCGCGCGGCGCTCGACGGCGCATCGGCGCTGCTGATCGACGGCAGCGAGCCCAAGGACCAGCTGATCGCCGCAGAGATCGCGCGGAACAACAAGCTGCCCGTGATCCTCGACGTGAGCGAGCTCCGCGAAGGCACGTCGGATCTCATCTCGTCGTGCGACATCCTCATCGCGTCGGAGCGCGAGGCCTCCGAGCTCGCGCCACGCGGCGAGCTGACAGACGCGCTCGATGAGCTGTTGCAACTGGGGCCGCGCGCCGTGGTGATCACGCTCGGCGCGGAAGGTGCGATCGGCCGTCACGGCGAGCGACTCGTGAGGTGCCCGGCGTTCCCGTCGGAGGTGCTCGACACCTACGGGGCGGGCTCGGTGTTTCACGGAGCGTTCGCCGCCGCCTTGCTCAGCGAGCTGCCGTTTCACCGGTGCATGGAGCTCGCGGCGGCAGCAGCGTCGCTGTCGATCCGCGAGCTCGGCGCGTGGGCGGGCATGCCGAGTCGAGACGAGGTTTTGGCGCTCACGAAGACACGCCGCGGCTAGCGCCAGCTTGCGAGCGCGGCTCTTCGCGCCGTCACTTCTTCGGCCGGATCCCGACGTCGCTGCCCTCGAGCTTGAAGTGCGCCGCCGCCGCCGCCATCTGCTCGGCCTCCTTCTTCGTCTTGCCGATCGCGCGCGCCCATTCCTCGTCGGCGATCGTCACGATCACGACGAAGCGCTTGTCGTGATCCGGCCCGATTTCGTCGATGATCTTGTACACCGGCGTCGTCTTGAGCCGCGCCTGCGAGGTCTCTTGCAGCCGTGTCTTGAAGTCGTAGAAGCCCTTGAACTCGACGCCCTCGATCCGTTGCGTGAGCAGCCGGCCGACCATGTCCCACGCAGCGGCGAATCCGCCGTCGAGGTAGACCGCGGCGAGCAGCGCCTCGAACGCGTCTGCGAGGATCGACGGCTTCTGTCGGCCGCCGGACTTCTCTTCGCCTTTCCCGAGGAGGAGCCAGCGGCCGATCCCCAGCTGGGCCGCGACGTCCGAGAGGCCCGCTTCGCTCACGACCTGCGCGCGCGTCACGGACAGCTCGCCTTCGCGCAGCTGCGGATACCGCGTCATCAGGCGGTGACCGACGACGAGGTCGAGCACCGCGTCGCCGAGGAACTCGAGCCGCTCGTTGTCCTCGAGCCGATCACCAGCGAGCTCGTTGCAATAGCTCGCGTGGCGAAGCGCCTGCTCGAGCAGCGCGCGATTCGCGAACGTATGTCCAAGGACGGTCTCCAGCTCGCCGAAGTCGGCCACGACCCATGGTACCTTCGGATCAGTGGAAGCGCTGCGCGAGCGTTTCGGGAAGTATCACGTCCTCGAGAAGCTCGCGCAGGGCGGCATGGCCGAGGTGTACAAGGTCAAGACCGTCGGCATCGCGGGCTTCGAGAAGGTGCAGGCGCTCAAGCGCATCCTGCCCGCGAGCGCGCGTGAAGGCCGGTTCATCCGCAGCTTCATCGACGAGGCGCGGATCGCGGTCGAGCTGACGCATCGCAACATCGTCCAGGTGTTCGACTTCGGCAAAGCGGACGGCGAGCTGTTCCTCGCCATGGAGCTGATCGAGGGCAAGGACCTGCGCACCGCGATGAGCCAGGCGACGGCGCGCGACATGACCGTGCCCGTGCCGCTCGGTGCATACATCCTGTCGGAGGTCGCGGCCGGCCTCGACTACGCGCATCGCAAGACAGACATCTACGGCGGCTCGATGAACATCGTGCACTGCGACGTGTCGCCTTCGAACGTGATGCTGTCGATGGACGGCTACGTGAAGATCCTCGACTTCGGGATCGCGCGCGCGACGTTCGCGAGCGCGCTCGAGCGCCGGCGCCTGCGCGGAAAGCCGCGCTACATGGCGCCCGAGCAGACCTACGGCGAACCGCCGACGCCGGCGTGCGACGTGTTCGCGCTCGGCATCATCGCGTGGGAGCTGTTCACCGGCCTGCCGCTGTTTCGCGGACCCAACCTGCGCGCGATCCTCGACGCGGTACGATCGACGACGCCGCCGCGTGTCGACAAGATGAACACGGCGGTGCCGAAAGAGATCGCGGACGCGATCGCCACGGCGCTGTCGCGCGATCCCGCCGACCGCGGAAACGTGGGCGACGTGATGACCGCGTGTACACGCACCGCGATGCTCGGCAGCTCGCGAAAGCTCGCGGAGTGGCTCGTCGAGCTCGAGCAGAAGCCCGCGCGCCAGAGCTTGCAGTGGTCGCCCGACACGAGCGGCAACACGTCGATGAGCGTCCCCAAGACGGCGCCGCCGACGCGGCCCAGCGCGCGCTCGGTCACGCAGTCGCTCGCGAACGTGCCGATACCCGGCGGAGATCTAGGCCAGGGCACACCCGGGTTCGCGGAGATCGAAGAGGTCCCGCCGCGCGCGCTTCCCGATCCGCGGCTCCCCGCGGAGCGGCCATCGTTCTTCGATCGCGAGCCGAGCACGGCGGTGACGCCTGCCGACATCGCGAAGTTCGGCGATCGCGATCCCACGTCGAGCACGACGGGCTGGGGCTTGGAGTCGACGACCGCCGGCGTGCCGAAGTTGTCCGACTCCCTGCCCGACGCGAGCTTCCAGAACCGCGACTCCACGGTTCCGACAGAGCCCGCGCGTCCGTCGTACGAAGCGCTGCACTTCGCGCAGAACGTCTCCGCGCAGGCGCTGCGCTTCGACGACGAGATCACGCACCACGGGATGGCCGTCCCCGTCGAGGAGACGAGCCACGACCATCTCTCGCTCGAGCACGAGGCGGCCGCGCCGCTCGACATGCTTGGCGAGGAGCCGATCGACGACAACCTCGCGGAGCTCGAGGTCGCGGCCGCGATGGAGCGACGCCGCACCGTGATCGTCTCCGGCATGCTCGCAGGGGTGGAGCCCGAGCAGCTGCGCCCGATCGCGCGCATGCTGGGCGAGCTCGCGTACCAGCGCGGCGGCGTCGTGATCCAGCAGGACGACGCCGAGCTGCTCGTCGCGTTCGGCCTCGAGGTCGCCGGCGAGGACGACGTCGCGATCGCGATGGCGTGGGCGCTCGACGCGACGGCAATGGTGCGCGACGTGCGCGACAGCACCGGAGAGGTCACGCTCCGCGTCGGTGCTCGTACTGGCGTCGCGACCGGCACCGGAGAGCGTGGCACGCACATCCCGCCCGACGCGATCGAGGACGCGCGCTCGCTCGCGCGCGACGCGACGGCCGAGCGGCCGCTGTTCGCGGGATCCGGCGGTCGCCTCACGAGCTCGCTGTACGAGCTGCACCCCCGCGTCATCAGTCCTCGTGCTCCGTTCTCTCGAACGGAGAACGAGGTAAACGCGCCGAGGCGCACCGGGAGGCGCGGGCGCGTCCTCGAGGTCGTCGGACCGCGCAGCGCGGAGGCGCGCATCCGCGATCGCGAACAACTCGCGCGACGCGGCGCCTTCGTCGGGCGAACGGCGCAGCTCGCGGAGCTCGACGCGTGGTTCCAGCGCGCGATCGCTGCGGATCGCCGGCTCGTCGTGCTGATCACCGGCGCCGCCGGCACCGGCAAGAGCCGGCTCGTCGCCGAGATGATCGCGCGTCGAACCACCGACCCGTCGGCCCGCGTTCGCATCAACGCAGTCACCGCGAGCCCTGCCCATCGGCTCTCGCCGTTTTCGCTCGTGATCGATCTGTACCAATCGTCGCTCGGACTACCGCCGGCCCGCGGACGCGGCGCGCGCCAGTTGCTCGTGCAGCGCTTGCACCACGTGCTCGCGGGCAAGCTCACCGCCGAGCGTGCGCGCGCGGTCGCCATCGACGTCGACCGCGCGATGGAGCTGCGCGACGGCGTGAGCGTCGGCGCGCCGGAGATCGCCGATCTACGGCCGCGTGTCGCCGCCGGCCTCGCGGCGTTCCGCACCGTGCTCGCCGATCGCGAGAAGCCGATGATCACGATCGTCGAGGACATTCACCTCGCCGACAGCGCGAGCCTCGAGGTGCTGCGCCACACGCTCGTCGTGCCGGCGATGGGCCCGGAGCTGCTCGTGCTCACCACACGCCCCGAGAGCTCGCCCGCGCCCGCCTCCGACGTGGTGCTCTCCGTCGGCGATCTCGTCGGCAGCGAGCTTCGCGCGTTGATCACCGACCGGCTCGGTCCCGCCGCGACGCCGATGAACATCGCGGCGGTGCTCGCCCGCGGTGGTGGAAACCCTCTGTTCATCGAGGAGCTCGCGCAGGCGGTTCGCGAGGCCGGCGAAGATATCCCAGCCTCGGCGCGCGATGTCGTAGCCGCGCGCATCGATCGCTTGAGCGTCCGCGCAAAGTCGGCGCTGCGGTACGCTGCGGTGCTCGGCGGCCAGGTCCGCCTGCGCATCCTCGACGAGCTGGTCGAACACACGCCGAGCATGGGCGGCGATTCGCTGGGCGAAGGCGTGGCGGCCGAGATCGACGAGCTCGTCGAGGCGGGGTTCCTCGCGCGCTCCGGCGTCGACGGCGCCGTCGAGTTCCCCCGTGGCCTCGTCCGCGAGGTCGTATACGAGTCGCTGTCTGCACGCGCGCAGCGCGAGAGCCACGCGCGCATCGGTCGACTGCTCGCATCGCGCTTCTTCGCCGGTCGAGAGGAGCCGCCGGCCGAGATCGCGGAGCACCTCGAGAGTGGGGGCGAGATCGCAGGTGCAGCGGCGTTCTGGCTTCGCGCGGGCCGCCTCGCGCTCACCGCGTCGGACGGCCCCAACGCGATCGCGTGCGTCACGCGCACGCTGCGCCTCGAGCGCGAGCTCGGCCCGACGCCGCCGACGGCCACGTCGCGCACGCGCCGCCGCGACGCGCTCGCAGGCCGTGAAGAAGCGCATCGCCTCGTCGGGGATCTCGCGAGCGATGCGTCCGACCTCGACGACCTGCAGCGCTTGTGCGAAGGCGACCCCGCGCGTCTCGCCGACGTTGCGATCCGCCGCGCACAACGCATGCTCCGCTACGGCGACTACGCGAACGCGATGGTCGCCACCGTCGTAGCCGAGGACCACGGCACCGCCGCGCTCGACGATCGCCTGCGCGGCGAGTCGCTGCGCATCCGCGCCGAGGTCCTCGAGCGCCTCGGCCGTTTCGACGACGCGCTCGCGATCGTGTCGATCGCGAGCGACATGTTTCATCGCATCGGCGCCACGCACGACGAGATGGCCGCGATGATCGGGCGCGGCCGCATACATCTCATGCGCGCGCACTACGAGCAGGCGCGCGCCGCGTATCGCCCGGTGATGGCGCTGATCGACAAGACCGGCGATCCGTGGCTCGAGCGGATCGTGACGAACCACGTCGCGGTGATCGAGATGTGCCTCGGCAACTTCACCGTCGCGATGTCCTCGGCGCAGCGCTCGCTCGATCTCTGCCGCCGCTACGGCGACCGCTCGCGCGAGGGTGACGCGCTGTCGGTCGCCGGTATCATCCTCCTCGAGGTCGGCGACTACGAGCGCGCTGCGGCCGTGTTCAATGAAGCGCTCGACATCCTCTCGCGCACGAACTCGCGGTGGTCGCGCACCGACTGCCTGATCTACGCGGGCTCGTGCGAGATCCGGCGCGGCAACCCCGACGGGCTCGTGCTGCTCGCCGAGGCGCTCGCGGAGGCCCGCCGGCTCGGCGCGCGCTACCTCGAGGCGAACGCACTCGTCGCCCGCGCCGCTGCGCACGTCCGTCGCGGGGCGCTGACCGAGGCGATCGAGGACGCCACGGAAGGGACTGCCGTCGCGCGGGCCGCGACGCTCGTCGGCTACGAGATCCAGGGCCTCGCGCGGCACGCGCTCGCGCTGGCGCGCGCGAACCGCCCCATCGACGCCGTGCTCCTCGCCGATCGCGCGCTGGCGCTCCTCGAGCACCAGAAGTACCTGGAGGGCTCCGAGGAGGAGGTGCTCCTCGCGTGTGCCGAGGTGCTCGCCGGCGCCGGCGACCCGCGCACGACGGAGATCCGCAATCGAGCGCGCGCGACCGCACAGCGCAAGTACGACGCGTTGATCGATCCGGCCTGGCGCGCGGCCTACCGCGCCATTCCCGAGATCGCGGCGCTGCTCGGCTAGCTCGCCGCAGCGCTAACCGAGAGGAATCAGCCCCGGAAGTCGCCGGGCCTCGACCTGGCCGTCGGAGTCGTTGTCGCCAAAAGATTCTCCGCAACCGCAGCGGGGCAGTGGCGACAGGCGCGCGTCATGACCGACCCGCGTGTTGACTCGTTCGTTCGCGACCTCCTTCTCCCGACCTACGTCGAGATCGCCTCGTCACCGCGACTGGTGCGCGACTTCGCCGTCGACGTCTACCGCGATGCGGTCGATGACCCGATCCACGCGATGCTCGTCGCCGCGTTCGCCGAGCGCGTACATCGCGACACCCACCGCACGCCGTCGACCAACGCCCGGCGCACGGCATCCGCGGCTCCGATGAATCCCCCCAACACGCTGGCATCGCAGAACGACATGACGACGATCGGCCCCCTCCTCGTCATCGAGGATCGCGATCCCGCGCGGCGGCCCGCGCCCCTCGGCGGTCGGTATGTCTCGGCGCCGACGTTCCGGACGACGAGTGCGGGCGAGCTCGTCGCATCGCCGGTGGTCCTCTATCAGATGCAGTTCGACGGCGATCTCCACGGCTTCCACCATCGCTACGCCGCTCTCACGGAGATGCCCGTCGAGAAGATCACGCGCGCGATGATCGTCAACCACATGCTGAACAGCTTCTCGTTCTTCCGCATGCACGCGATGTCGCCGACACGCCCGTGGTGAGGGATCGAGCGACGATCGAGCGACGATCGCGCGACGATCGCGCGACGATCGCGCGACGATCAGGCGCGAATGCGCCCGGCGCTCACTCGAGCCAGCCACCCGCGACGACGCGATCGCCGTCGTAGATCACGGCCGCCTGCCCGCTCGCGGCGACCGTCGGCTCCGCCAGCGTCGCCGTCGCGCGATCACCGTCGACGTGAACCATCGCCCGGATCGGCGTGCCGCGATGGCGGATCTGGATCGCCGCCTCGATCGACGAGCGCGGTGCCGTTAGCCAGCGCAGGTCGCGGATCGCGATCTGCGTGCGCTTGGCGGCTTCCTTGGTGCCGACGTGCACTTCACCGCGCGCCGGATCGACGGCGGTCACGTACAGCTTCTCCTTGATCGCCAGGTTCCCGAGGCCACGGCGCTGGCCGATCGTGAAGTGATGCGTGCCGTCGTGTTTGCCGATCACGGCGCCGCTCGCGTCCTTGATCTCGCCGGCCATCGGCAACGCGCGCCCGCGCTTGAGCGCCTGGGCGCTGACGAAGCCGGCGTAGTCACCGTCGGGAACAAAGCAGATCTCCTGCGACTCTGGCTTCTGCGCGTTGGGCAGCCCGAGCCGGAGCGCGTGCGCACGCACCTCGTCCTTGGTCATCCCACCCAGCGGGAAGCGAACGCTCGCGAGCTCGGCGGGCGGCATGGAGAACAGGAAATACGACTGATCCTTGCTCGCGTCGACGCCGCGCGACAACCCCCAGCCGTCGGCATGCTCCTCGATCTGGGCGTAGTGTCCGGTAACGAGGACGTCCGCGCCGATCGCGCGTGCACGCTCGAGGAGCGGCGTGAACTTGATGTGCTGGTTGCACTTCACGCACGGGTTCGGCGTGTCGCCCGCGAGGTACGCCTCGACGAAGTCATCGACGACGGATGCCCCGAACTCGGCTGCGAGGTCGACGACGTAGAACGGGATCCCGAGGTGCGCGCTGACGGCGCGCGCATCCTCGACATCGCGCGGACCACAGCACCGCCCGCCGGACGAGGCGGCGGTCCCGCGCGCGTCGTAAAGGCGCATCGTCATTCCGACGACGCGGTGCCCCTGTTCGACGAGCAACGCCGCCGCGACCGCGCTGTCGACCCCGCCCGAGAGAGCAGCGATGACGAGAGGTCCGCGATCCGACATCTCGTGGTAATGCCCTGGAACGCGATGAAGAGCAACCGCACGGAGCTGACCGCGACCGAGCTCGACGAGGCAGGCCTCGGCGTGGGCACGGTGGCGGGCGTACGCGTCCATGTCGCGGACCTCTTGCCCGGCGAGAGTGCCGAGGTCGCGATCGATCATCGAAGCCCGCACAAGCCCGAGGCGTGGGGACACGTGCTACGGCGCCTCGGCGAGGCCGCGCGCGAGCGGACGGAGCCTGCCTGCCCCGCGTTCGGGCGCTGCGGCGGCTGCACGTGGCAGCACGTCGCGTATCCAGCACAGCTCGAGGCGAAGCATCGGCGCGTCGAGCTCGCGCTCGCCGACATTCTCGCGATCGACCAGCGCGGCATCACGGTCGGGCCGGTGCGCCCGTCGCCGAGGGTGCTCGGCTATCGCAACAAGGGCAAATACGTGGTCGGCAGGTCCGGACCCGACGGCACGCACGTCGTGTTCGGCGCGTACGCACCGCGCACGCACGACGTCGTCGACACGCTCGGCTGCCAGGTGGTCGCGCCGATCATCGACGAAGTCGCCGCGTGGGCCCGCGGCAGCGCGGAGAGCGTGGGGCTCGTGCCGTACGACGAGCAGACGCGGACCGGCGAGCTGCGCTACGTGATCGTACGTGAGGCGTCGGGCAACGTGCTCGTCGCGCTCGTCGTCGCGCCGCGCACGCCACGCGCGAAGCTCGAGAAGCTCGCGAACGCCATGTCGCAGCACCCGACGCTCGCGGGCCTCGTTGTCATCGAGAACGATCGCCGCGACGGTGCGATCATTCCGGCCGGCTCGAGCGCGCAGGTGCTGATCGGGCACGGCTACCTCGTCGAGCAGCTCGCGGGGGTCTCCGTACACGTCGGTGCGGGCGAGTTCCTCCAGGTAAACCGCGAGCAGGCGGGCGCGATGTACGAACGCGTCGCCGAGCTCGCCGGCGATCCGAGCGGCGACTCGGCGTCGCCACGCGTCGCGGTCGATCTGTTCTCCGGCGTCGGGGGCATCGCGCTTCACCTCGCGCGACGCTTCGCGCACGTGTACGCCGTCGAGATCGACGAAGAAGCGATCGCGCAGCTGCGCCGTGCCAAGGATCAGACGTCGTACGAGCTCACCGCGATCGCCGCCGACGCGCAGAGCCCCGGCGCGCTCGCCGACAAGCTGCAGGGTGCGCACGTCGTCGTCGTCAACCCGCCGCGCAAAGGTCTCACCGACGCCGCGCGCGAGCTCGTGGTCGCGATCGGCGCGCCCACCGTCATCTACGTCAGCTGCGGCCCCGAGACACTCGGCCGCGATCTCGTCGCGCTCGCAGAGCACGGCTACATGCCGGACGTGATCGAGCCGTTCGATCTCATGCCCGGCACCGGGCAGGTCGAGACGGTCGTGCGCTTGCGCCGCTGAGCGAGCGCCGAAGCGTCAACGCAGATCGCTCGAGAGGTCGAGTCGGATCGTCGCGCCTTCCGTCGCGTGGATCCGCCGCAGCACGTGCCGCTTCTCGGTCCCGAGGTCGACATCGATCATTACCTGGCCGTCTTCTTCGGGCAGCGCCACCTCGAACTTCGCAGTGCCGATCAATAGCCCCGGCTGCGCCTCGCGACGCAGCTCCCCGAGCGTCTCGCCCTGGACGATCACTTTCGCCTCGATCGACTTCACCCGCGGCTCCGCGTCGCCTGCGGTGATGACGATCGTCGCGTGGATCCGCTGCTCCTGCTGGCACGTATCGCGGATCAACAGACCCATCGCGAGGATGAACGCGATGGGCGCGATGCGCTTTCGGAACAGGTCGTAACGGGACAAGGGATGCCTTCTAGCACGGTCAACCTGCGCCTCCACGGACAATCTCGCAGCTAGCCTCCCGGTCAGGCGGGGCAAAAACTCGCGACGCCCCGAACGGGCGCCCTACCCTTGCGAGATGCGACTCTGCGCGCTCGCCTTCGCCCTCGCTGCCCTGGCGACCGCGTGCGTCACCCGCGATCGCCCCTACCGCTTCGCGTCGCCGATGCTGGGCATGGCGCAAACGCCGCCCCCGACGTTTCGGGCACCCCCTGCGCCCCGGCCCGACGAGACGCCCGTGATCGCGAACCGCCACGCCGCACCGATCCGCGTGACCACCGCCCCGCGCATCCGCGAGGCCTCGGCCGCCTCTGCCGCCGCGATCGCCGAGTTGCCGACCGCGCAATCCGATGCCCGCGCGACTCTGCCGGCGCCGCATCGTACGACCGCGCCCGCACCGATTCCGCGCTCGCCGCTCGACCTGCGCGCGCTCACCGGCATCCGCGACAAGCGCACGTCGCTCCTCGTCGCGATCGAGTGGGCGTATGGTCTGGGTCTCTCACTCGAAGGCTTCGCGGGCACGACCGGCGAAGATCTGCTCTCGTGGGCCGGCGCTTCGCACCGCCTCGCCGACGCGGCCGACGAGCCGCGCCCGGGTGACCTGCTCGTGTTCGACACGGCGCAGTCCGACGAAGCCGCCGACCTGATCGCGATCGTGATCGCGCGCGACGATCGCGGCGTGACCGAGATGCTCTACCTCGGCGGCGGGGTGATCCGCCGTGGCTTCGTCGATGCATCGCGCCCGAAGAAGAAGCGCGATGCGGAGCTGCGCATCGTCAACTCGTTCATCCGTCACGGCAAGCGCTGGCCCGCAAAGGGCTCGCACTACCTCGCGGGCGAGCTACTCGCGCACGTCATTCACCTGCGCTGACTGTCCGGTCTGCGGACAGTCGTGTGTGCGTCGGACGGGGGTCGAACCCGTATGCCTTTCGGCAGGGGTTTTTAAGACCCCCGCGTATACCGATTCCGCCACCGACGCGAACTGCTCAGACCCTAGCACGCGACTCGGCGCGCTCTGCGTGGCGCGTGATCGCGGCGACGATCGTCGGCCATAACGGATCCGGCAAGTGATGCCCCATCCCCGCGATCGGCAACCACGTCGCGTCCGGCATCATGCGCGCGAGGTCGCGGCCCGCGCGCAGGGGGAACATCGGATCGACGCTGCCGTGGATCACGAGCGTCGGCACGCGCGTGTCGCGCAACTTGGCCCGGCGATCGGGTGTGCCGAGCACCGCCGCGAAGTGACGCAAGAAGCCGCGAGGGTTCATGCCGCGCTCGAACGCGAGCGCGCCCGCCGCGCGCATGCGATCGTCGTCGGACGGGAACATCGTCGATCCGAGCACCCGGAACGTCTCGGCGATCCGCTCGCCCGCTTCCGTCGCGTTCCTCGGACGCTGCATGAACAGCGCGCGGAGCGCGCGCGGCTGCGGCAGGTAGCGGCGGCCACCGGGCGTCGACATGATCGACGTCATCGAGCGGATGCGCGACGGGTGCTCGATCGCGAGGTGCTGCGCGACCATCCCGCCGAGCGACGCACCGACGACGTGCGCTGTCGAGAAGCCGAGCGTATCGAGGAGGCCGACGACGTCGGACGCCATGTCCGACAACCGATATGGCACCTCGGGCACGCGGCCGAGCATGCGCTGGACGAGGACGTTGTTCGCACGTGGCGTCGGCAGGTCCTTCAGGTGCGTCGACTGGCCGATGTCGCGATGATCGAAGCGTGCGACGTGGAAGCCTGCGTCGACGAAGCGAAGGCAGAGCTCCTCGGGCCAGAAGATGCGCTGCGCACCGATGCCCATGATCAGGACGAGCGGCCGCCCGCGATCACCAAACACGTCGTACGCGAGCTCGATCGCGCCGAGCTTCGCGCGACCCGTACGCGCCTGCGATGCAGCTACGGAAACTTCTTGAGGCACGGCATCTCCTCCGGCGGACAGTCCTCCTCGGGCGGCTTCGTGTCGGGAGGCTTGATATCCGGTGGCTTGATATCCGGCGGCTTGGTATCCGGCGGCTTGATCTGCGTGCCGGAGCCGGTGTTCGGCGTTATCGTAGGTCCGTCGGGCGGCTTGGTGCCGGAGCCGGTCCCCACGACCTTGCGCGTCGGCGTGGTTCCGGACTCGCCCTTCTCGAGCGGAACGGTGTAGTCGAAGCTCTTGTCGGGCGTGAGATCGATGATGAGATCCGCGTAGCCCTTCTTCGTGATCGAGAGCGAGATCGCCTCGTGCGAGCCCTTCACGTCGAGAGTGACCGGCGTCTTGCCGAGCGGACGGTTCTTCGCGAGATCCTTCACGTCGGCGCCCGTCGGGTTCGAGCCGAGCTTGATCTTCACGCGATCCGGAAGCGGCGGCAGCTCGGGTGGCGGTGCGGCGGCGTCGACCTGCACGGTCACGCTGCCGGGCCCGATGCCCGCGACCTGGCTACCGGGCGCAGAACCGCTCGGCACGTCGTTCGATCCTTGCTGCACCGGATCGTTGCGGGTCGCGAAGAACGCGGCGGCGCCGCCGGCGCCGAGTACGACGAGCACGCCGAGGATCAGCGGTAGCTTCGAGCGCCCCCCGCTCGGCTCGATCTCCGCGTCGGTCGGCACCTTCACGTTACCGGTCCACTGCGTGCGCTGGCGCTGCGTGGTCGTCGCCGGCGCCTGCACGTTCATGACCGTGGACTGGCTCGGATTCGCGAGGTTGCCCGGCTGCGCCTTGATCGCGCCCGCGGTCGGAATCGGATCGCCGCATACACGGCGCACGGCGTTGGCGAGATCGTCGATGGTCGACCAGCGCACCGTCTTGTCTTTTGCCAGAGCGCGATCGATGACGCCCGCGAGCTCGCGCGGCGCACCGATGAGATCGAAGATCTCCGGCGGGATCATCGGTGGCGGCTCGGTCAAGTGCAGCGTGAGCACGCCCATGAAGTTGTCGGCCTCGAACGGCACGCGACCCGTGACGAGCTGGAACAGGATGCAGCCCATCGCGTAGACGTCCACGCGCGCGTCGACCTGCTCGCCGCGCGCCTGCTCCGGCGACATGTATTCGGGCGTGCCGAACAACATGCCCGTCTTCGTCAACTTGCGCCCGCCGTCTTCGACCTCGGTCTGCTTCGCGATGCCGAAGTCGAGCAGCTTCACGAAGTCCGTGTCGCCGAGGAAGTCGATGAGGTAGATGTTCTCGGGCTTGAGGTCGCGGTGGATGATGCCGTGCGCGTGCGCCGCCGACAGCGCCGCACAGATCTGCAGAAAGATGCGCTTGCTGCGAATCCACGGCAGCAGCTGCCCGTTGAGTCGCGCGCGTGCGACCTCCTCGTGGAGATCGTGCCCCCTCAGGAGCTCCATCGCGAAGAACACCATGCCTTCGTTCGTCGTGCCGAAGTCGCTGATGTCGATCACGTTCTCGTGACGGATGCGCGAGGCCGCCTTCGCTTCCTGCATGAAGCGCTCGACCAGGTCGGGCTTCCGCGCGAACTCGCCGTGCAGCACCTTGAGTGCGACTTGCTTCTCGAGCGACGTGTGGGTCGCGAGATAGACGGCACCCATGCCGCCTTCGCCGAGCTTCTTGGAAATGAGGTAACGCCCCGCGAGTGTCTGACCGACGAGTGGATCATCGCCCTGCACGTAGGACGTCGACATCGACGCGTTGGGCGGCGGTGTCTGGGTCGGCACCGGCGTGGCGTACGGTTGCTGGTACTGCTGGTACTGCTGGTGCTGCTGGTGCTGCTGGTGGTGCTGCTGCTGCCCCTGGTACGGCGGCTCGGTGCCCGTTGGCTGCAGGATCGCGGTGGCCTGACTTGGCGACTGCGCAGGCCGCGGTGGCTGTTGCGCAGGCGCCGGTCCGGTCCCGAACTTGGTACGCTTGTCCTCGGCCACCCCGCAGCATCATAGCAGGGGTACCCCTCCCTGCGCTGTCTCGATTCCTGGTTCAGTTCCTCATCCCTGCGATGGACCTTCAGGGCTTCCCATCTTCGATCCACTCGGAGGCCCGGATCATGGCCGAGCAGACGTGTTGGACGAAGTCGATTCGCACATTGCGATCGATCGGGGTCGCCGGAACGCCGCCCATGCCCGGTCCGACGACGGCGAAGTCGTTGTCCCACCGCACCTGCTGCCCCAGGGAGTACTGCATCGCGAGAGCGATCTGGGAGCGAACGTCGGTGTCGGGCGTCCCGTGGTGCCTCCCGAGCAGGTATGCCGAGATCATTGCTTCGGTCCGGGATCCCGCTGGCGTGTTGTAGGGCGCCACGAACGAAGTGAAGTTGTACGCCCCTACGAAGTCCTCCTGGTCCGGGTACTCGCCCGAGAGCGGCTGCTGTGTGCGCAGAAACCTTCCATAGCCGTGACAAAAGTCCATGTGCTTCGGATCTGCCGACGCGCCCGACTGGGCAGCGGCCTCGGCAGCGATGCAGGTCCAGTGCTCCTCGCCGTAGAAGAACCCGCCCATGAAGAAGTCGTACCAGTCGACGAGCCACACGAGCGCCTTCGCCGTCGCGGTCGCGTACTTCGGATCCCGCGTGAGGAGGTGCATGCGCGCGAGCGCGAGCGCCGACTCGCCCGAGTAGTAGAGGAGCTCGGTCTTGTCGTCGCGCTTCTTCGCGAACGGATCGTAGAGGTGGCGGAACGAGCCGTCCTCGCGTTGCATGTAGAGCAGAAACGCCGTGAACTTCTTCGCGAGCGGAAGGTAGCGCTCGTCGCCCGTGGCCCGCTGGTACTCCGCGAGCGCGACGACGGCGAGCGCGGTGGAGCCGAGCTGCGCGACCTTCTCGGTCTTGTCGAGAACGCAGTCGATCTCGGTGCCGTCGTCCAGCTTCGTCGCGCACTTTCCCTGCGCGAGCAGATCCGCGAGGTGCTTGAACGCGCGCTCGATCGGCTCGCGCAGCCAGTCTTCCTTCGTGATCCGATACAGCTCCGCGAGGAAATACGTCGTGCCCGCGTGGCGCGGCATCGAATACGCTGACGAGCGCACCGGATCCGTCTGCCGGCCCGTGGCGAGATCGTGCTCGTAGATGTAGCGACCGTTCGGCGCGAGGTGCGCCACGAGGAAGCGACCACCCGACAGCGCGGCGTCGCGAAGCGACTGCGCCGACAGCGGTGGTCCTATCGTGTTGCCGCGATAAAGCTGCAGCGGGAACATCCCGCGCATCATCGCGGGCGGCTCGACGAACGCGTCCGTGCGGAAGCGGTACAGCTTGTCGGGATCGAGCGCGATCGGCAGGCCCGCACGCTGTCCGAGCAGCGCCGCAATGCGCTTCAGGTCGATGCCCATCGCGAGGTCCGGCACGTGACTCGACGGTCGCTTCGCCGTGAGCACCTTCATCGTGACGAGCTCGTGCGGCAACAGCAGCGCGTGTTTGCCGTCGTCGGCGCCGCCGATGCCCTCGATGCCAGGGTTTATCGCGAGCATCTCGCCGACGCCAGGCACGCCGTACCTGTCGATCCCTCCAAGCGGCGCGGTCCCCGTGATGATGTCGACCTGGATACGTATGCGCCCGCGCGCGCCGCCCGCGAGCGAGGAGATGGTCGGCCACGTGCGCAACTTCGTCGCGGCGTCATCGACCGCGCCGCCCACGCCGTTGCCCTCCCCCTCGACGCGCGCGACGGCACGGCCGTCGAGCCAGGTCGTCGCGATGACGTTGGTCGGTCCCGCATCGAGGCGTACCTTGCACGGCTCGGCGGGCTTCTGCTCCACCGCGGCGCGCAGCGGCATCGTCACTGCGAGACGCTCGGGGCCGTCCAGACGATCCGCGGGCTCGATGCGGTACCGCGTGTACACGCACGTCGCGATCGCGAGGAAGAACGCGCTCGGCAACGTCCACACGAGGACGAGGGCTACCGTGCGCGTCTTCATGAGATCGGCTTGCCGAAGACGGTGCGCCCCGCGCGCGTGAGCAGATACTTCACCTGCACGATCGGAAGGATCGCGACCAGCTCGACGATCAACGCGACCGCGGTCAGCGCGGTCATCGCCGCGGCCTTACCGAACGCGCCGTACACCCCGGAGAGGAACGCCGCCGAGACGAGGATGCGTGCGATGAGCAAGATCGTCGACAGGATCGCGACCGAGCCCGCGATGACCGCGATCTTCCAGCCGACGCGATTGCGCATCATCGTGCCGATGCCCATCGCGAACATCGCGATCGGCAGTGTCCACAGATGGAACGCCGCCGACGGCAGCCGGTTCGGGATGACCTTCCAGATCAGGATCGCCTGGCTGACGGCGAACAGAATGTCGAGGCCACCGTAGATCCATGGCCGTGGATCTTTCGATGGTGGCGTGGCCTTGATCGTTGCGCTCTTCGGCGCGGCGCTGGTGGCCGGCGTCGAGCGGCTCTGCTTCTTCCCCTTCGAACGGCCCATGCGGAGCCGAGCGTAAGCTAGAAGCAGCCGGGGCGCTCGATGTCGTTCGGGGGATCTTGCGACGGCAGCACCATTCGCAGGTACGCGTATTCGTCGTCGCAGAACACGCCCGGTCCTTGTCCCTCGAGCTCGGCGCGCTCGAAGAAGGACCGATCGCCACCAGAGTCCATCAAACGGTTCGTACCGTCGCCCGCGTTGTGGAAGCCCTCCTCGAACGGATTCGCGAGGCCGAGCGAGTGACCGATCTCGTGGGACAGCGTTCCGCCGACGAGGTTGCCGAGCACCCAGATCGCGCAGGCGACGCGCTCGGCGCGACCCGACGCCGGACAGTCGTCGCCGGACGTGAGCGCTTCGACGCCGCCCGCGAGATCGGCAGCACGGATCGGCGAGCCGTCGACGTCGGGGCGGAACGGATCGAAGATCTTGTCGAACACCACGTCGGCACCGGCGACCGACTTCGTGAACGTTCCGGGGTGCTTCGAGAATCCCATCAGCGAGCGCAGGAACACGCCGCCGAAGCCCGGATAGCCGTCCTGCTGCGTGAGCGCGTTCACGCCGCCGAGGCGATCGTAGAGGCGCTCGTTGCCGTTGTCCTTGCCGGGCGAGTTGTCGTAGCCGAACAGACCCATGTTGTTCGGATCGACGCCGGTGATCTCGACGTGCGCGTACTCCGCGAAGTCCGTCGGCGGCGCCATGCGGAACTCGATATTGATGCCGAGGAACACCTGCTTGCAGACCTCGATGATGCGCGCACGCAGCTTGTTGTCGACGGCGCGCATGCCGAAGTCGCGAAGGCCCTCGACGTACGACGGGCGGAAGTCGAGGTACACGACCTGCTTCACGTGGCCGATGTCGAACGTGAGCGACTTCGACGTTCCACCGACGCGATCGTTGTTGAACTGGATGATCGGCGTGATCGTGCCCGTGAACTGACCGGTGTCCTGCCGGAGGTCGAGCGCGTTGCCGAGCGCGTCGTCGGTGTTGAGCACGTAGCGGACGAGCGAACCCTCGACGAAGTCGGGGATCAGCGTCATCTGCACGGGCGCCGGCGAAGAGCCGGTACGGTGGAACGTGCCCCGGAGCTCGAGCTCGGTGCTCTGCGCCGCGTCGCCGCCGATGAAGCCGCCGCCTTGGACGAAGACGAACTGGCCCAGGCTGGCGGAGACGTTCTGCGCGCTGCACGGATCACCGACGCACACCGTGAAGATCTGCGGCGAAACCATGTTGTAGGTGACATTCGACGCGGGAGCCATCTGCGGCGTCTTCGCTATCTGCTGGTTCACGATGGTGACCGTGCCGGTGAATGCTCCGGGCCTGATGCCGGCGACCCTGGGCGAAAACGCGAACGTCGCCGCGTTGCGCTTCACGGGATCGTTGGGCACGAGCGGAATCTCCTGCGCCCCGATCGGCGTGCACGGACCGCCGGTGTCGAGCGTGAAGCAGCCCGCGATCCTCGCGACCGTCGTGCCCTCGTCGCCGCCGAGCAGGAAGCCCTCGCCCATCACTGCGATCTTCTCGTTGACGAAGATCACGCCGTTGTTGTCGACGCTCGTCACGGTCGGCGACAGCGTCTCGGTGAACGCGAGTGACACGTCGACCGGATCGCTCGCATAGGTCTGATCGTCGGAGGTCGCGAGCACCTCGATGGTCGCGGTGCCGTCGAATTGGACCTCACCGCCGATCTCGTCGATGTTCGAGCCATCGATCGCGATGGTCATCGTCGAGAAGTCGACGAACGTGGCGTCCCAGCTGACGTCGACGTTTTTGCCGCCCGCGACGCCCTGCAGGCGCAGCGTCGCGCTGCCCCACTGCGTGTCGACGAACGACGCGCCGTTCACGACGAGCTTGGTCCCCGGGATGATGGTATCCGGTGCGACCTTCGTGACGGCCAGGCCTTCGAGACCCGGGTCAGCACCGATCGCAGCGCTACACCCGCCGACACCGAACGTGGCGACGAGAAGGAGACTGGCGGCCCGCATCACTGCACCTGGATAGAGATGTCGTAGTCGTTGGACGAATGGTTGTAGCCACGGACGAGGACGTACCTGGTGCATCCACCGCTCGGGCACGTCGCCGGCATCGTGTACTCCGCGCGCTCGTTCGAGACACCACCCTGACCGCGGGCGGACGTGCACATCGTCGGGTTGTCGTACGAGCACGGCCAGAGATCGGTAAACCCGTTCTCGTCGACGAGCCCGAAGTCCAGATCCTGCTGCGGGTTCGACTGCGTGAACGTCAGGTTCATGACGATCTTCTTGTTCGCCGTCGCGGTGACCTTGTACCAGTCCTCGTTGTCGGGACAGATCTTGTTGCCGGTCGACGTGTAGTTCGCCGTCGTCGTACGCGCCTGCGTATACGTGTTGTCATCCTCGCGCGAGTCGTCGGTGCAGGTCGTGTTGCACGTCTGCGGCGTGCTGATCCAGTCGAGCGTGTATTCGGTGCGTGCGTTGTCGAAGCCGTTGACCTTCACGTAGTAGGTGGCGGGCTTGAGGCACTTGACGATCTGCTCCTCGTAGCCGAGCGTCGTGGACTTCGACACAAGCGCGCCGCTCGAATTGTAGATCTGCAGGTCGATGTCGCTCTCGCCGTTGCCGACGAGGTACATGTCGATCAGGGTGTCGGCCGTGATCCTCAGCTGGCGCCAGTCGTCATCCGCCTTCGAGCCGTACTGCGGCTGCGGGACCTTCGGGCACAGCGTCGCGTATTCGCCGTAGTTCGAGACCGTCCCGTCGAACGGGCCGTCGACCGCCGCGTTCGCGGACGCCTGGCTCTGCGTGTCGTCGTCCTCGTTCGCGTCGTCCACACACGCGGCGGTGGGCGCGACGCACGAGCCGTTGCTCGGCACGCACTGCAGCGCTTCGGCACCGTCGACCGAGTAGATCTCGCCGGCCGAGCACGCGTAACCCGTGGGGCAGCCCGTGCCGCATGCCTGGAGGCAGTAGCTGTCGCCCATCGAGCCGACGTACGCGCAGAGGTCGCCGGCGCCGCACTGCGTGTCGGAGGTGCACGGCGCGCAGATGCCGAGGTTCGCGGAGCCGGTCGACGTGACGACCATCGAGTAGACCACCGACTGCGTCGTGTGATCGCAGTTGCCGGTCTCGTCGTCGTCGTCGTCGGCGACGATCACGTAATACAGCGTGCGCGACTGACCGGCGGGCATGTTCGCGACCGGGTTCGGAACGTCGGCTGCGTAGACGTTGCCTTGGATCTTGACCATCGTGGTCTGCGTCATTCCGCCCGGGCCGAGGTTCGGCGTGGCGCCCGGGTTCGTCGTCGAGTAGTAGAACAGCGGTGCCTCCTTGAGGCCCTTGTCGTCGGAGACAGTGGCATCGACCGTGAGGTCGACAATCGTCATCTCGTTCGAGGGCGTGTGCGTGATGACCGGGGCCGCGCCGGGGCAGTTCTGCGTCGCACCGCCACGGAGGACGATGAGGTAGTTCTTGATGATCTTCGGGTTGTCCCCGTCGTCGGCGGAGATGACGATCGTGTAGCGGTTCTCGCTCTCCTGCTCGCGCGTCGGGCACCAGCGAACCTTCGCGGTGAGTCCGTCCTCTTGGTCGAGCGCCATGCCCTCGGGGAACGGTTCCTCGAGTTGGAGCGTGACCATCGCGCTGTCCTGGTCCTCGACGATGACGTCGAGGTCCAGGCACTTCATGGTCACCAGATCCATCTGCGTTCCAGTGCCGAGCGGCTGCCGGAAGACCGGCGCGGTCGCCGAGCCGATGGCGGAGCGAACGTCGATGTTGATGGTGACCGTCGTGTTGAAGTCACCATCGGACACGGTGAAGTCCACCGCGTGCTCGCCGACGTCGGACGCGAGCGGCGTCCAGCGGAACACGCCGGCGCCGCTGGGCGACTGCGTGATCTGCGCGCTGTCATCCTCGAGGTCCGCGATGCGGTAGCTGTAGCTGAGCTGGTCGCCGTCCACGTCAGTACCCGCGAGGTCGATCTTCAGCTCGGTACCGACCTGAGCGATCTGATCCTCGAGCCCGGACAGCTCGGGAGCGGTCCCGCTGGAGCAGGCTACTGTGGTAGCCATGCAAGTCATGGTTGTCAGGGTCAGTAGACCTCGGCTGCCGGTGAGATGGCGAAAGCGCATGACGATGCTCCAGGTTGTATCCGATGGCTGTCGGATATCGGGGGAAGGAGCAAGCCCCGGGCCTACCGCGGCGCGTCGATAGGGAAGGATCTGCCCTGAACCCCCGTCGACCAGACCCGAACAAGGACGCCTACCTGGCGACGACGGCGTGGTCTTCGCTCAGTGCAAACACGATAAGTCCCTGGGCGACTGGATCTGCCAGGAAGCTCGGCAAATCACCCCCAGTGGCCCCGACGAGGACACGCATTCCCGCGAGGAGTGATCCCGACGACACGAGTCCGGCTCGCAGTCCGGCGACGCGGAGGTCACGGGCCAGGACCTTGTGATCGAAGCGCGCTGCGTCGACGCCGAGCGCGTACGGCCGCAGCTCGGTCATCATGTTGTTCGGGATGAGCCGCTTGAGCTTCTGGTTCTGCGCGGCGACCGCGTCTACATCGACCCCGTGCGGGATCGGGAAGTCCGGCGCGAGCACACGCAGCAGCGCGACGACGAGAACGCCGAGATCGTCGGGGGAGAGGCGCGCGGGAATCGCGACGGAGGCTTGCGCGAGCTTGAGCGCGGCGCCCGCGGCGAAGCGGATCGCATCGCCGCCCGCCTGTGCGATCGCCGCACCGAGGACGAGCGACACGGGCGACGTCGGCTCGGCGACCATCGCATACGGTTGACGCTGCGAGATGTAGACGTCGATCTCGCCGAACCCGAGGCCGGTCGCGACCGTCTGCGCCACTGCCGCCATCGCATTGTCCTTCGCCCGCAAGCGATCGCCGCGGGTGACGCCGAACGCGCCAAGGTTCACCCCGACGTGCTTCGCGATGCGATCGCCGAGCAGCTGGAAGATCTGGCGCAGCTCGAGCGGCACGCCGCGCGGGAACAACACGTCGTCGGCTTCGGGCCGGAGCAGCGGCGCGAGGTCGGGCTTCAGCGGTGTGCGGAGGATGCGCTGCTCGGGCTCGCCGCTCTCGCCGAGGAGATCCGCGAGCTCCGCGGCCGCGCGCGCGATGGGCAGCGATCCATCGACTCCCGCGCTCGCACGTGCGGCCATCGCACGGGAGATCACGCGATACGCGACGCCATCGCGCGGGTTCTGATGCGAACGCGCGCGCATCTGGCCGGCGACGCGGTTCAGGTGCACGCGCACGCTCACCATGTCGTTGTTCGACTTGTAGAACTGCACGAGCTGCGTCAGCGCGTCGTCGTTCGTCGGCGCACCGTCGAGTGCGAGGTTGAGCGCACGCTCCGCTCGCTTGTTGTCGTTGAACCCGTCCTTGAAGATCTTCGCGACGCGGTGCAAATGGAGCGCGCGGCGATCCGGATCCTGCTCGTTCTTCACGAGCCGCTCGCACGCACCGAGCGCGAGCTTCCACTCGCCGGCCAGGGTCGCGAGATCGGCGAGGCGCACGAGGACGTTCTCGTCGTCGGGCTGATAGGTAAGCGCGCGCTGGAACACCTTGAGCGCCATGGGCACGTCGACGAGGCGATCGGCGTAGATGAGGCCGAGACGGAAGCACAGCGTCTTCAGGATGTCGGGATGGCGCTCGAGCCGCGCGCGCGCCATCAGCGCATCCGCCGCTTCTTGCCAGTTCCCCTGCTCCCACGCGATATCCGCGATGGCCGCATGTGCGCGCAGGTCGTTGGGCTCGCTCTCGAGGATCGCGCGGTAGTGCTCCTTGGCGCGTTCGCGGTCGGACAGGAAGTTGCGGCACAGCTCCGCGAGCGCGCGATGCAGCTCCATGCGCGCTGGGCCGGCCTCTTCGACGTCGAGGCGATTGGAGAGCAGCAGCGCGAGGTCGTCGTGGTTCGCGTCCTCTTCGAGGAGGATGCGCTGCCGCAGGAACGAGTCGCGGTGACGCGAGTCCGCTTCGAGCGCGAGCTTGAACATGGCCATCGCGCGCTCGCCCTCGAGGGCCTTGTCCATCAGCGCGACTCCTGCGAAGTGGAAGAGCTTCGCCTTCGTCTTCTCGTCGGGGGCGTTCGCTGCCTGGCGCTGCGTGGCCTCCGCCACGTCGAGCCACAGCTGGCCCTTGAGCGCGGCCTGGCGCCAGCCCTCGAGCGCCGGCACGTGACCGGGGAGTGCGGCGTCGGCCTTGCCGAAGCGCTGCACGGCCTCGTCGATCTTGCCCAGCTCGGCGAGCGTCTCACCGGCGCGCGTCCAGAACGCGGCCTGTGTCTTCGGCTCGCCTTCGAAATACGTCGCGATGCGCTCCTCGAGCTGCGCTAGCTCTTCGGAGAAGCCGGACCGACGGACGATCGCTTCGAGGTACATGAGCGCGAGGCGGCGTCCCGGATCCACATCCAGCACCTTGCGATGCAGATCCGCGAGCTCGACCTCGGGACGCTTGTCGCGGGTCGCGAGGCTCGCGAGATCGGCGAGCAACGCGGCACGATCCTTCGTGTGCTCGGCGGGGATCAGCGCGACCTCGCTCTCGCGCAGGCGCATGAGCGACGACAGCGTGTCCTCGATGGTGTAGCGCCGCTCGAGGCGGTGCATCAGATCGATGCGCGACGGATCTGCTTGTTGCGCGGACTCGAGCGCGACCTGCGCCGACTCCGGATCGCTATTGAGCTCCTGATCGATGTGCGCGAGCAGCTCGTAGGCGTTTGCCTTGGCCGCACCGTCCTGCGCCTCCTCTGCGGCGCGGAGCTGCGCGAGCGCCAGGGAGCTGATCGGCGCCGGATCGCGGAGCTGGGTCGCAGCGCGGATCAGCGGCACCGTCGCGAGCGGGTCGCCCGGGCGGAGATCGAGCGCGTTCTGATACAGCGCGAGCGCGGCCGCGCCGTCTCCCTGCGCGGCTGCGAGGTCGGCGTCGCGTACGATGCGCGCGAACGCGTCGGCGGAGGCTGGGCCACTCGCGGGCGCCTTCGGCGCCGTGTCCGTGGTCGAGCGGCGGACGGGTCCGGACGTCGGACGATCACCGGCGCGGCGGCGAGCGGCGGCGAGCAGATCGGGAATCACGCCGAGTTGCGGTAGCGCGGCCTCGACGCGGGCGAGCAGCGCGGTCGCACGGGGCGCGTCGTTCGCGTCGAGCGCGATCTGCGCGGCACGCAGGCGGAGCGCGGCGATCTCGTTCGCGTGCGTCTTCGAATCGAGCGCGTTCGCGCGCTCCTCGAGCGCCTGACCCGCGTCCGCGAGCTCCTTCTGGCGCATCGCGTTGATGGTGATCGCGACGGTCTTGCGTGGATCGTCGAGTCCGACCGCGACCTCGCGTAGGATGCTCTCCGCTCGACCGGCGTCGTCGGCGTGTAGCCGTGCGCGGCGCAGGCCGAGCGAGGCGGCGGCCCATGGAGAGCGCTCCGCGGACTGCGCACGGGCGAGCACCTCGCTCATCACGTCGCGATCGCCGAGCCGGCTCGCGAGCACGATCGCAGCAGCGTGCGCCTCGGGGGCATTGCCGGCCTCGAGGACGCGACCCCACACTTCGAGCGCGGAGGCGGTCGACGCCTGCAACTCGACGTTGGGCGCGTCCGGTGGTGCCTCGACGACCGCTGCTGCACCGACCGCCTCCTCCCACGCGAGCGCGCTGCGCAGCTGCGCGACCTCGCGGTCGAGCTGCTCGCCCGGATCGGCGGCGAGATCCGCGTACAGCTTCGCACGATCCGTCCAGCGACCCGCGGCCGCGAGCGCCTCGCCAAGCGCCTCGGCCAGCGCGAGCGACCCCGGCCGTGCGACCCTGCCCTGCTCGAGGATCTCGATCGCCGCTTCCAGCTGTCCTTGTGCGATCAGACCGTACGCGGCGCGAAGGCGCGCGCGCTCGCGCTCCGGATCGCTCGCCACGACGAGATCGACTGCGATCGACTCACCGGTCGCATCGATCGCGACGTGGGCGGTGCGCAACTGTGCGGCGGCGTAGTCGTCGCCCGGATCGAGCTCGAGCGCGGCGCTCCACAACTCGGCACCACGTGACGGATCGAGCTCGGCCGCGCGCGCGGCGGCGTAAGCCCGCTCTGCCCCGGACGCATTGGTCGTCGACCAGTGCGCGAACGCCGATGCCGTGACCGGTGCCTCGTCGGTACCGAGTGACGTCTCGGCCGCGAGGCGAGCGACCAGCGGATCGGCCGGGGCAGCAGTCGTGGCGACCGCGGCAGCCGCCGTCGCGACCTCACCGCTGATCCACTGCTGGGCGCGGATCGCAGCCGCGGCAGCGGTGATCGGATCGACCGACTCGATGCGGCGCGCGAGATCGAGGAGTGCGCGACCGGCCTCGTCGCCATTGGCCTGCGCGGCCGCGTGGCGGATGGCGCCGATCCTCGCCGACAGCGACGCCGGATCGGACTCCGCGGCGGCGGCGAAGTATGTCGCAGCGGCGACCGCGTCGTTGTGATGCGCGGCGAGCGCGCCGCGCGCGGACTGCACGGCCGCGCACAGCTCGGAGTCGGTGATCACACGAGCCAGCTGCTCGAGCGCGGAGCCGAACTCGTCGGCGCGACCGTCGAGGAACGCGAGCTCGAGGTGCGCGAGCAACGCACGAACGTCCGACGGAGCGCTGTCCAAGATCTCGCCGACGGCGACGCGCGCGAGATCCTGATCGTTGCTCGCCATCAGCAGATCGATCCGGTAGTGGCCGAGCGGACGGCGCTCGAGCGCACCCGCGACGGCGATCTCCGCATCGAGATGGCGCACCGCCTCGACAAGATCGCCGCTCGCGCGTGCGAGGCGGCGAAGCCCGCGCAGCGCGGGGGTTGCGCGCGGATCGGCGAGCAACGCGGCATCGTAATGAGCACGAGCGCGATCGGCGTCGGTGAGTCGCTCGCACAGGCGGCCCGCCTCGATGCGTAGGTTCGCCGTCGCAGCACTGTCGTCGAGCGTCGAGAGCTCGCGCTCGTACACGAGCAGCGACTGCGCCGCCGCTTCGTCGAGCGCGTTCGACGCGAGCGGGGCGACCTGCTCCGGCCATCCGCGTACCGGTGCCTCGAGATCGATCTCGGGCTCGGGGTCCGGCGCCTCGACCTCGACGGGGATCGAGGTCTGGAGACGGATCGCACGCGTGCCCACCACGGTCTGCGCGTCGTTGCCGCCGTCGTCGAACGCGGGCAGCGCCGACGGCGCGCGAGCTGCGGGTGAGTCGGGTGAACCGAGCGGCGGCACCGACGTCGGCGTCTTCACGCGCGGGTACAGATCGACGAGCGCCGGCGGGCGACTCGGGCGTCGCGGCGCCGCGGTTCCGGCCAGCGTCATCGCGGGGTTGATCGGCAGATCGAAGTCGTCGACCTGCGGGATCGGAAGCGGCGTCGGATCGCGCTCGTTGTCGTCGAGGTCGAGGCCGGATAGTGCGTCGTCGAGCTCGGCGCCCTGCGGGCCGAGGTCCTGCGGCGGAATCGGCGTGATCCCCGACGCCTGTTGCGGGCGCGGCGGGATCGGCGACGAGCGCGGACCATCGAGCAGGTCGTCGGCGGCACCGACCGCGGCGGCGACATCCGAAAAGTCGTCCTCGTCGGCCGGCTCGATCGGCGGCGGCGGCGCGAAGTCGTCCGGGTCGCCCGCATCGAGCGACATCGACACTTCGTCGTCCTCGTCGAACGAGCTCGGCCCCATCGGGGCCGGCACCACCAGCGGTGGACGTGCCGGCGCCTCGGCCCGCCGCACGACGTGGGCCGTGCGCGTCGGACGCGACACCGGATCGACGTCGACGACCGCGGGTGTCGCCGCGTCGTCGTCTACGCCGCCGATCTCGAGCTCGTATTCATCGTCCTCGATCGGAGGCGGCAACGTCTTCGACGCTTGGCGGCGAGACTCCATCTCGCCGATGTCCTGGATGCGCGTCTCCTCGGCGAACGCCGACACGTCGACGCCGCGCGCCGGCGTCAGCTTCTCTTCGCGCGGAAGGTTGATCACCGGGATGCTCGCCTGCGTGCGACGAACGATCGCCGGCGTGCGCCGGACCTCGGGTGCCGGCGGCGGCGCAAGCGCGTCCTCGAAGTCGTTCTCCTCCGGCGACGGCGGGGCGCGATTCGGGCGCGAAGCGGAGGTGAAGACCTCTTCTTCTTCGAGCTCCGCGTGCTCGGGCGGCCGGGTGGCGGCGCGCTCCGGTGCGTCAAGATCGATGCGCGTCTCCGGATCGTCGTCGTCGTCGATCGGCGGCAGCGTCTCTGATCGTCCGCGCATCGAGCCGAGCGCGGCGGGCTGACCGCTGACGCCCACGACGGAGAAGTCGGTCTCGTTGGCGCTGTCGGGCTCGCCGTCGAACGTGTCGACAAACGTCGCGGGTGTTGCGTACGAGCGATCCATCGTCGGCTCGTTGGGCTCGTCGTCGAGTGCGGCGTCGAGCGTCATCTGCGCGTCGAGCTCCGCGTCGTCGGCCGCGAGCGTCGCGCCGGCGGGCGGCGGCAGCTGCGTGATCAGCGTCGGATCCGCCGCCGGTGGCGCCGGCCACTCCATCGCGGGTGGTGGCTTCGCGGCCTCCGGCGCCGGAGGCTCCTCCGCATGAAGCGCGTCGAACGTGGCGTCCCACGCATCGAGCTCCGCGAGGAGATCATCATCGGCGAGGAACGGCTTTCCGCCCTTGGGTGGCTTCCCCGTCGACACTACCTCGCTCCTTTGATCGTGACGTTCAGGCGCTCGCGCAGCTTCCCGTGATCTTCCGAGACCGCCCACGCGGTGAGATCGAGCGCGGACGGGCTGTCGAGGAGCGACTTGCCGCCTTTGCCGACATCGAGCTGTGCGTGCGCGACCGCGAGATCGCCGGACCACACGAGGCCCGCGCGCTGACCGATCGCGATCGCGGCGCGACGCAGATCGTCGAACGCGGCGATGTCGGACACCTTCGTCTTCACGAGCTCCACGACCGCCGCCTTTTGCTTGCGACCCATCTCCTTCTTGAGGACCTTCGCGCGCTCCGCGATGCTCGACTCCTCGCCTACGATATTCTCCGCGATCGTCGTCGGAATGGCGACATCACTCGCGCGCAGCGCCGCCGCGATCGTCCAGCCGAGCTCGCCATCTCGCAGATCCGCGAGGCCGGCGAGGTTCTCGGCGAGCACGGCGACCGCGCGTCCGAGCGCGAAGCGATGCTGCGACATCGCAGCGCTCGCGACATCCGCGCCGATGCACAGGATCGGCGTCTCGGCCGGCAGAGAGCGGGCGACGCCCACGCGTGACGCGCTGATGTAGATCTCGACGTCCTCGACGCCGAAACACGCGAGGGCGACCGCGAGCGGCTCGTACTTCTCGCCGAGCTTCTTCAGCGCGATCTTGTCGCCGCGGACGAAGCCGAGCTTCCCGGGATCGATGCCGGTCGCGACCTGCACCGACGGACCGATGGCGCGCCACAGATCGCGCAGCGCGGGTGCGAGCTGGATGCGCAGCGCACCTCGCGCGGCGTCGTCGAGCTTCACCCTCGACGGCGCACCGAGCTTCTGGCGTCCCTGCGCGAGGACCTGGCGCTGATCCACGGACGGTGTGCCGAGTGCTTCGAGTCCGACGAGCGCGAGCCAACGCGCGTCGACATCCGACTGCCAGCCGGTGACCTGGGCGAGGCGCTCGTAGAGCTGCGCGGAGCTGGGGCTCTGCGCGATCGACGCGCGGAAGTTCGCGGCGGTCGCCGCGAGCACTTGCGCGCGCGGCGTACTGTCGAGGAGCTCGGACAGCTCTCGCACCACATCGAGGTTCAACGGATCGAACGTTCGCGCGCGATCAAGTGCCAGGCGCGCTCCCGGCCGGTCGTTCAAGCGATCGCGGAGCATGAGTCCGAGGCGCAACTCCTCGCGCGCCTTCTCCGGCGGTGTCGGGCGCAGGCGAGCGAGCATGCGCAGCTCGCGCGACGCACGCTCGAAGTCATTCGCGCGCAGACACAGCCCGAGCAGCCGCTCGCGCAGCTGCGCGTCGTCGGGCTGCGCTTCCAAGACGCGCTCGATATTCTCGATGGCGCCCGCAATGTCATTGACGTTCTCGGCGAGCACCTGCGCGAGCTGCAGCTCCACCTCGCGGCGCCGCGCGGGACGTGTCTCTGCCGCGATGCAGCGGCGCCACAAATTCACGGCGTATTCGACGTCACCCGCGTGGAGCGCGAGGTCCGCGCGGAACCGGAGCGCTTCGACATGGCTCGCGGAGCGATCGAGCAACGCGTCGAGATCCGCCATCGCACCATCGGCGTCACCGAGTCCGTGTAGCACCGTCGCGCGCTCGAGCAACAGCGGTACCGCCGCGGCGGGATTCGGCGACTCGGCGCCCTCGAGGAACGTCAGGCGATCCGAGAGCGTCGCGACGAGCCCGTTGACGTCCGCGCGCTCGCGCAAGATCGCGAGTAAACGATCGAGCTCCGGGGCGCCGGGCTCGACGGCGAGAAGGCGCTTGTACGCCGCGAGGGTCAGCGCGGCGGCGCCTGGCACATCGCGTTGCTGGTCGAACACCCCGACGGCATCGCGAAGGAGCGTGACGCGTGCCTGCGGATCACCGATCGCGCGCGCGAGCAAGTAGCTCGCGTGGGCCCACGTGGCCTTGTCACCCACGCGCTTGGCCATGCGGCGAAGCGCTTCGAGAGCGCGCAGATCGCCGGGCTGCGCCTTCAGCACCGACGTGACGACAGCACCGGCCTCACGCAGTCGCCCTGCGAGCTCCAGCGCCTCCGCACGGTCCAGCTCCCACGCGGACTGCGCAGCCGGATCGTCGGCGAGCGCGCTGCGGAGCTCGAGCACCTCGGCGCGCGCGAGGAGCGGATCGACCATCGCGCTCGCGACGTCCTCGGGCGATGCACTCGTCGGCGTGTCGACGTGCGGCGTGGCGTTCGCCTCGGCGAGAACGACGAGCGCGCTGACGTCGTCGGGCGCATTCGCGCGTGCGGCCGCGACGCGTTGGTTCGCAACATCGAGATCGCCGGACGCAGCGGCCATCGCCGCGGCCCGCATGTGCAGTGCCGCGGCGGCCTCGGGCATCTGCACCGAGTCCGCAAGCGCGTCGTACGACTGCTGCAGCGAGGCCGCGTCCTGACGGCGCGCTGCGACGAGCGCGGCGCCGAGAAGCGCGCCTTTGCGATGAGGCTCCATCGCGATTGCAGCGTCGAACGACTGTCCCGCACGGTCGAAGTCTTCGAGAACGAGCGCGTACATCCATCCGCTGTCCTCGGCGAGCGCAGCGCCGAGGCGGGGGTCGGTCGTACGACCCGCGAGCGCGCTCGTCGCTTCGAGGCGCATCACGGTATCCGCGCGACCGGCCGCGAGATCCGCGAGACCGAGTGCGGCGCTTGTCGCGGCGACGGACGGCTGCTCGTGGATCGACAGCGCGCGGAACACGTCCGCGGCCTCGTCGAACTGCCCCGCTCGCTCGAGCGCGCGCGCGAGAAGCCACTGCGACTCGGGCGTCGGATCGAGCTCGGCGATCGTGCGCCTGGCGACGACCTCACCGTTGCGATCGCCGAACTGCCCGCGTGCGCGCGCGGCGCCCTCGAGCGCCGGGCGATCCTCGGGGATTCGTGTGAGCCACTCCTCGTACACGGCTGCCGCCGACGCGACGTCGCCGAGCCGCACCTCGAGGATCCACGCAGCCTCGCGGAGCGCACGGCGTGCGACGGGACCGTCGGGCAACGCGCGTGCTTCGGCGCGACGCTCGGAGACGAGCTCGGCCCAGCGCTCCTGTGCACGCAAGAGGTCGATCAGCGACTCGCGCGCGAACGTGTCGTCGGGCCACAGCGCGAGCACCTGGCGATACAGCTCCGTCGCGCCCTCGACGCCGCCACTGCGTTCGCGCAGGCGTGCGGCCGCGAGCAACGCCGTGCCTCGCCGCGTGGCGTCGGGCTCGGCGCTCGCGAGCTCCGCGAGCAGTTGGGCGCGCTCTTCGTCGCGGCCGAGCTGCGCGAGCGTCGACTCCATGCGCCACTTCACGCCGAGCTCGCCTGGTGCGAGCGTCACGAGCTGTCGCTCGAGGTCGAGCACCGCCTCGAGGTCGCCCTGCGTGCGCGCGAGCCGGATGCCGCGCTCGATGAAACTTCGCTTCACGTCGGAGGTGGCCGCCTCGGCGGCCGCCTTCAGGCGCACGAGCGCGTCGGCGACGTTGCCCGTGGCCTCGTCGAGCTCCGTGAGCGCTTCGATCGCCGGCGCGTACGACGGTACCGCCTCGAGCGCATTGCCGAGCAACGTACGCGCCTCGTCGATACCTTCTTGCCCGCTGACCTCGTACGCGTGAAGCTCGGCCGCCTGCACGAACAAGGCGGCAGCGGCGTGCGGATCCGGCTCGGGGTTCTGTCCGGGCCCCAGCCACGTACCGAGGAGCGCGGCTTGCGCCGCCACGGTGTACGTCTTCGCGAGCGCCGCCGGATCGGCGCGGCCGAGTGCGTCTCGCTCCGACGCCGAGGTGAGCACGATGAAGCCCGGGGCACTCGCCTCGAGGGACGCGAGCAGAGCGCGCGCTTGATCGAGCTGGCCACCGCGCAGGAGCGCGTCGGCGCGGCGGATCGACAACACCATCGCGCGGCCCGGATCGCCCTCGACGGCCTGCCAGCTCTGCACGAGCTCGGCGAGATCCTCGTAGCGCCCCAGCTCCTCGGCGAGCTCCGTCAGATCCGCGAGCACGAGCGGCTCGCCGGGAGACAGCGCGAGCGCTTGCTGCAGGACGTCCCACGCCTTCTCGGGGGCATCGACGCGTGCGATCTGCGCCTGTCGCCGGCGCAACGCGACGAGCTCGCGCCGCAACGAGGTCGCACGATCCGAAGAGCCATCGGTGGGCGCGACGCCCGGCTCGGCGCCCGGACCTGCCGGACCGAACGTCGCGAGCAACACCGTCGCGAGTCCGTCGATCGCCGACGCGACATCTTCGGGTGGTCCGTTCTCCTCCGCGACGCGTAGCTGTTCGCGTGCGACACGCTCCGCGAGCGCCGGCGCGTCCTTCGCGAGTACGCTGGCCTGCGCGAACGCTTCCTGCGCGCGCGTGTATTCGCCCGCGCCCGCCGTGCGCCCGACCTCGAGCCAGTAGCTGATCTTTCGCGGCAGGTGCTCGACGGCCTCGGCGAGCCGCTCCCACACGTCGAGCAATGCCTGCGTGTCGTTGTCTCGTGCGGCGAGTCGCTCGAGCTCGAGCAGCGCGCCTTGATGCGTTGGCGCGATGCGCGTCGCCTCGTCGAGCGCCTCGCGCGCGGCAGAGGTATCGCCGACCTGATGGCTCGACACGCGCGCTTGCTCGAGAAGCAGATCGGCGCGCTCGTAGTCATCTCGCGCGTAGTCGACCTCGGCACCGATCAGCTTCGCGAGGTTCGGCCACAGACCGCGGCGATAGAAGATGCGCCGGATCGCCCACAGGTTCGGGCGCAGGCTCGGATCGAGTGTGAGCGCGCGGCCGTATGCTTTCACCGCGCGCGCCTCGTCGGCGAGGCGGCGCTCGAATAACTCGCCGAGCTCGTACGCGAGGTATGCCGCAGCGGTCGCGTCGGTCGTCGCGTCGAGCTCCTTCGAAAGCGCCTGCGCGCGCTTCTCGCCACCCGCGTCTCCGAGCTCTCCGAGCGCGCGATCGACGACCGTCGGCGACTCGAGCAACGCCTCGACGGGCTGGTCGACGACGATGTTCGCGATCTGCGTGCTGACCTCGACGCCACCCGCGGCTAGTTCATCATTGCCCGCGCCGATCACGCCCTCGAGCGCGTCGGGACCTGCGAGCGGCGTCGTCGGTGCCGCCCGCTGCACGCCCTCGAAGATCGGAGGTGCGCCGGTCGGACGACGCCCACGCCCGGGTTCGCCGCCGAACTTGTCGTCCTCGTCCTCGTCCTCATCGTCGTCCGCGGCGCGCGGCGGCGGTGGAGGCATGCTGATCGCGGGCGCCGAAGGCGGGATCGAGACGGCAGGCCCCGCGACGGGCTGACTCGTGCGCAACGTCGGGAGGGGCTGACTCGTGCGAGTCGGCGGCATTGGCGGCTTCGCGCCGATCGGCGGCACGCGCACCGCGCCCGGCGGTGGACGCGGTGGGATCGCGACGATGGGTCGCGGTGGAGGCGGCGGGACACGCAGCGGCGGCGGACTCGGGATCTTCTGCGACTTGTCGTCCTCGACCATGTCGATGTCCGCGAGCTCGATCGCGGCCGCACTTGTCTCGACACCCGGCGTCGGCGTCGGCGCACTCGCGAGCTGCTGGATCGTGGAGGTCGGTGCCGACGAGCGCGTGGACGGATCGTCGACATCGATCGAGATCGATCCCGAGTCGCGTTCCGCGTCGTCGTCCTCGTCCGGAAGGTTCATCGCGTCGATGCGCGCGGCCAAGCTCTTCGCTCGATCGCTCGCGATGGACTCGTGATCGTGCGGCACGAGCGGCTCCCCGACCCGCGGCATCGGCGGCTCGGGCACGCCGTTTGTGGCGCCTGCATCGTCATCGGGTGGTCCCCCCAAGTCACCCGACAGATCATCAGACCTGGCCCGATCCTGTCAACGCAGGGGGCCGTCATTCCGAGCAGTTGGGCTATCCCGTACGTCCGTGATCGCATACATCATTCGCGATGCGATCCTCGCTGCCTCCCCTCCGCCTGGGTGATGACCCGCTGACGTTGAGTGCGATCGCAGAGGTCGCACGTGGGCACCGCCCCGTGATGATCGGCGCGCGGGCACATGCAGCGATGGCGCGTGCCCGCCGGGTCGTCGACGAGGTCGTCGCGGGTGGCGATGCCGCACCCGCGGTGTACGGTGTAAATACCGGCTTCGGCGCGCTCGCGGAGGTCCGCATCTCCGCGTCCCAGGTCGCGCGCCTCCAGCAGAACCTCGTCCGCTCGCACGCCGCCGGCGTCGGGTCGCCTCTCCCTCGCGAAGCCGTGCGCGCGATGATGCTCCTGCGCGCGCAGGTCCTCGCGACCGGGCGCAGCGGTGCGCGTCCCGTGTGCTGCGAGCGGCTGTGCGAGATGCTCGATGCGGGCGTGCACCCGATCATCCCGGCGCGCGGCTCCGTCGGCGCCTCCGGCGATCTCGCGCCGCTCGCGCACCTAGCGCTCGGGATGATCGGCGAAGGCGAAGCCGAGTACGCTGGCGAGACCCTGCCCGCCACCGAGGCGCTGCGCCGCGCGAACCTCGCGCCGCTCGTCCTCGAAGCGAAAGAAGGCCTCACCCTGCTCAACGGCACGCAGCACATGACGGCCGTCGGCGGGCTCGCCGTACTCGACGCGATCGCGACGTGCAAGGTCGCCGATATCGCCGGCGCGCTGTCGCTGGAGGCGCTGAAGGGCACCGCGCGCGCCTTCGATCCGCGCGTCGTCGCCGCACGCCCGCATCCAGGGCAGATCGCAGTCGCCGCGTTCTTGCGCGAGCTCCTCGCGGGCCCCTCCACCCCCGGCAGCGAGATCGCCGAGTCCCACAAGGACTGCGGCAAGGTCCAAGACCCGTACTCGCTGCGCTGCATGCCGCAGGTGCACGGCGCGTCGCGCGATGTCCTCGCGTTCGCGCGCGAGGTGCTCGAGCGAGAGGCCGGATCCTCGACCGACAACCCGCTCGTGTTCGTCGACGGACCGGATGGGGACGAGATGATCAGCGGCGGAAACTTCCACGGGCAACCCGTCGCGCTCGCGCTCGACGCCGCGGCCATGGCCGTCGCCGAGCTCGCGAACATCAGCGAACGCCGCGTCGAGCAGCTCGTGAACCCGCACCTCTCGAGCGGGCTGCCGCCGTTTCTCGCGCCCGACTCCGGTCTCAACTCTGGCTTCATGATCGCGCAGGTCAGCGCGGCGGCCCTCGTCAGCGAGAACAAGGTGCTCGCGCACCCCGCGTCGGTCGACTCGATCCCGTCGAGCGCGGGCCGCGAGGATCACGTGTCGATGGGAGCTACGTGTGCGCTCAAGCTGTCGCTGATCCACGATCACGTACGCACCGTGCTCGCGATCGAGCTCTTGTGCGCGGCGCAGGGAATCGATCTGCGCCGCCCGCTCAAGACGACCGAACCGCTCGAGAGGGTCCACGCGGTGATCCGCGCGCGGGTGTCACCGATGATGGTCGATCGTCCGATCGCACCCGATATCCGTCTCGTGCGCGCGATGATCGACGACGGATCACTGCTGGCCGCCGTCGGTGCCTGATGATCACGCGCCGTCCGATCACCGACGACGATATCGACTACGTGTACGCGTTGCGCGAGTCCGCGTATCGCACGCATGTCGAACGACACTTCGGACCGTGGCTGGAGCCGCAGCAGCGCGGCTTCCTCGCGGACGACATGGCCGAAGCGCCGTACGAGATCATCCTCGACGACGGCGTGATGGTCGGCAGTGTCGCCGTCTCGCATCACGACGATCACGATTTCGTCGAAGACATCATGATGAACGTCGAACATCGCGATCGTGGGATCGGCACGCACGTGATGCGCGAGCTGATGGATGCAGCACGTGTGCGCGGCGTTCCGTTGCGCCTCTCCGTCCTCGACGGCAACCGCGTCCGTGTTCTCTACGAGCGTCTCGGTTTTCGCGTGACGCTCGTCGTTCCGCCGCGCACGAAGTTCGAGTGGCCTTGAGTCCAGGGCGATCGAGCCGAGGACTAGCCGCGTCGCTTCACGTGCGGATGCACGATCTCGGGCTTCGTGATCTCTTCGTGCTCGTCGCTGACGGGGGTGTCGTGCGCTTCTTCGGCCGTGCCCGGCTCGATCTCCATCGTGCGCGAGCTGCGTGCCACTTCAGCGAGGAGCGCCATCGTCATCGGATCGCTGACCGTGGTCGTCCGCGCGTACAACGGCGCCACGTTTGCCTGCGATCCGAGCGCCATCTCCACATCCAGCCAATCGTTCTCGGGGGGGATGGGCGTCAGGTCCTCGGTAGGCGTCTCGGCCGACTCGCGCGCCATTCGAGCAAGCTCTTCGCTGCTGAGCTTCTGTGTCGAACGCGACGGTTGCCGCTTCTCACCCATCAATAAGACAGTAACCGGTCTCACCGACCATCCGGACCGAAAAAACTGCGGTCGGGATCTCGAAGCCGATTTCCAGCGATGGCCACCACAAACGAAGCCCGTTCGCACGCGGCTTTGCGCGATCGCCGACACGTCTGCACAAATCCCTTCTTCAAGGCTTCTTCGAGGTGCGACCTGCACGCACAAGTGCGTCCCGCAGCACGAACTCGATCTGTGCGTTTACCGAACGCAGATCGTCTGCGGCCCACTTCTGCAGTGCCTCGAGCACCTGTGGGTCCACGCGAAGAAGGAACGGTTTCCGCTCAGGCATACGAGGTCAATACAAGCTGCCGGCGTTGACCACGGGCTGCGTCGACCTCTCGCCACAGAGCACGACGAGCAGGTTCGACACCATCGCCGCTTTACGCTCGGTATCCAACTCGACGATGCCGCGCTTCGACAGCTGCTCGAGCGCCATCTCGACCATCGACACCGCACCCTCGACGATGCGCGTGCGCGCCGCGATGATCGCGCCGGCCTGCTGGCGCTGGAGCATCGCCTGGGCGATCTCCGGCGAGTACGCGAGGTGCGCGATGCGAGCATCGACGACCTCGCAGCCGGCGGCCTTGATCTTCTCGGTGACCTCTTTCGCGAGTAGCTCGGCGATTTTCTCCGAGTCCCCGCGGAGGCTGACCTTGCCGTCCTCGTGCGTGTCGTACGGGTAATGCATCGCGAGGTTGCGGATCGCGGCCTCTGCCTGCACCTGCACGAAGCCCGTAAAGTTCTCGACGTCGAACGTCGCTTGCGCCGTATCGACGACGCGCCACACGACGATGGCACCGATCTCGATCGGATTACCGTCGATGTCGTTCACCTTGAGCTTCGCGCTCTCGAAGTTGCGAACGCGGAGCGAGACCTCCGTCTTCGAAGTGAACGGGTTCACCCACCGCAGCCCCGAGACCTTCACGCTGCCCGTGTAGCGACCGAAGAACGTGAGCACGCGCGCTTCGTTCGGGCCGATGACGAGACAACCCGAGAGGAGGACCAGACCACCGATGAACATGCCGATCGCACCGACGACATAGGGCGCCGGCTGTTCGGGGTGGATCTTGGCCACCACGATGATCGGGTACGCAGCCCCGAGCAAGAAACCCAGACCGACGAGCAACGCCAACCACCCCGACATCGAGACCGCATCACGCTCTTTCATCGCCATCATGCACCGCCCGTGAAGTTCTGATGTCAGAGTGATATCACTTTGCGATCATGTCAACCCTCACTCGATCACGCGCGATCACGCACGTCATGAGGGTCGAGTGGCGACACCCGCCACGTGCCGCCTCGAGTCGCCATCGGTCTGCGTGACGAATCGCTGGCTTGGCGAGGCCGCTCACTTGCTCTGCCGCCCGACATGAAACGAATCGTTTGGTTCACGCTCGCCTTAACATTCACCGGCTGTCTCGGGGAGGAAAAGGTCTGGTCGCTAAAGTTCGATTCGTCGCCAGTAAGGTTCGAGCTTCACATGATCCACCACAGCGACTCGATCGAGTACGGGAATAACGAGCGCTGGTTTTCCGGAGGCGGGTACAGGCTGGAGAGCACCGACAGCGTCCTCCGCGATGACCACCTATCGATTCATGTCCACGAGAGCGGTTTTATCGAGGACTTCGCATATCGCCTTCAGCGCGAATTCTGGATCGACGCGAACATCACGTTCCAACCCGACATCGACTTCGTCGAGGGCACTCTTCAATCGGCGCTTTGGGTCGAACGTGACGACTCGCGCGTCGAGGAGTCTTTCCTCTTCGAAGGTGTGGCGTACCCCGCTGACTGGTGCGGCGAGAATCCGTGCGACTTCTAGGCGTCGCGACCCGCCACCCAGATTCGATCGACGAGGTTTGCGCCGTAGCGATACGGCACCTCACCCGGCTCGCTCGTGTTCCACGCGACGAGGTCCGCGCGCACGCCGACGCGGATCACGCCCGCGTCGTTGTCGAGCCCCAACGCGCGCGCGCCGTGGCGAGTCACGCCGAGCCACGCTTCCTCGACGGTCATGCCGAAATGCGTGGTCGCGAGCCACAGCTGCACGCCGAGCGTCTCGCAAAAGCTCGAGCCCGGATTGAGATCCGTCGCGATCGCCAACGGTACGCCGGCCGCGCGAAACTTCTCGACCGGCGGCACGGGCGAGCGCAGCTGAACGCACGCACCGGGCAGCATGACGGCGACGACGCCGCTCGCCGCCAGGGCCGCGATCCCCGCATCGCTGATCTGCTCCAGATGATCGCCCGAGAGCGCCCCTAGCTCGGCGAGTAGCTCCGCGCCGCCGAGATCCTTGAACTGCCCGACATGTGCACGCGTCGCGAGACCGGCGCGCTTCGCGGCGCCTAATACGGCGCGCATTTCATCGAGCGTGTACGCGCCCTCGTCGCAATAGATGTCGACGCTCGTGGCGAGCGCGTCGCTCGCGACACGCGGAACGAGCTGCTCGCAGACCTCGCGCACGTACACATCGCGATCGGCGGTTCGCTCCGGTGGCACGAGGTGAACGAGCAACGTCGGAACGATGCGAAGACCGGCCCTGGACTCTCGCATGCAGCGCAGCAGGCGCAGCTCGCCGTCGATCGTCAGGTCGTAGCCGCTCTTCACTTCGATCGTGGTCGTGCCCCCTGCCCTCGCCGCCGCGAGTCGGACATCGAGTAGCGACACGAGCTCGGCGTCGGTGGCACGTCGGGTCGGGCCGAGCGTCGCCGCGATGCCGCCGCCGCGCGCCGCGATTTCGAGGTAGGTCGCGCCGCGCGCCCGCATCGCGAACTCGCTCGCGCGATCGCCCGCGAAGATCGCGTGGGTGTGGCAATCGACGAGGCCCGGCGTCAGAAGACGGCCGTTCAGATCGAGATGTCGGCCGCCCGACGGCGCCTCCCTCGATGCGCCGACCCACGTGATCGCGCCTCGCTCGATCACGACCGCACCGTCGTCGATCATGCCGAGTGATTCGCCGACGCACGTCATCACGCGCGCGTTTCGAAGCACGAGGTCGGCGTCGGTCACCGCGCGACCATACCAAGGATACGCGACGCGGCGATCACGCGACTCTCACACGCGATGCGCCTTCGAACACGATGACCACACGATGACTCACGACGGCGGAATGGCCCAGCCGAAGCGATCGCGCAGTGCGGCTAGGAGATCGAGCTTGTTGTCGGGCATCGCGACCGAGAACATCGCTGCGGCGCCCGCGGTCGACAGCATCAGCGGCTCGATCATCCCGTAGTGCCGATGAAACAGCGTCTGTAACGCGAGCGAGAACCCGGCCGCCGCGGCGCCGGCTTTGCCGGCCTTCGCGAGATCGAGCTTGCTCTGGTCGTGCTTCTTGCCGGCATGCGCAACCGCGCGCGCTGCATCGAGCTGCCCGAGCTGCACGCTCGACATCCCCGGATACGCGCGCTCGAAGCCGATGATCGCCGGGTACTTCCTCTCGAGCGCCGTGATCAGTTCGGCGATGTCCGGAAACGACTTCTGTCGCACATCGAGCACGGAGTCCTTCGAGAAGACATTCGGGGGGCCATGATCGATCGCGAGCTGCGCCATCTCGAGCGCGGCCTCGACCATCTTGTCCTGACGCTGGCCGTCCCAATACGCGCAGTGAACGAGCCAGCCGGGCGAGCTGCACGACGAGTAGAGATCGCGAATCGTCGGCGCGGCCTTCAGCCACGCTTCCCAGTTGAGCTGCAGCGGATCCTCGGACAACGATCCGCGAAGCTTGCGCTTGAGGCTCCACAGCTTCAGTCCGTCGAACATCAGGCCCGATCCTACTCCGCGCGTCGGCGCGGGATTACCACGCCTCGCTCGTCGGCGGCGCGGATCGCTTCCTCGTACCCAGCATCTGCGTGACGGATCACGCCCATGCCCGGGTCACTCGTGAGCACGCGCTCGAGGCACCTCGCAGCGCGCTCCGTGCCATCGGCGACGACCACCATCCCCGCGTGCAGCGAGTACCCGATCCCCACGCCACCGCCGTGGTGGAACGACACCCAGGTCGCACCGCTCGCGGTGTTCACGAGCGCGTTCAAGATCGCCCAATCGGCGACCGCGTCCGTGCCGTCTTTCATGCCCTCGGTCTCGCGGTTCGGCGACGCGACCGAGCCGCAGTCGAGGTGATCGCGGCCGATCACGATCGGCGCCTTCACTTTGCCGGTGCGTACGAGCTCGTTGAAACGCAAGCCGACGCGGTGGCGCTGCCCGTATCCGAGCCAACAGATGCGCGCGGGCAGCCCCTGAAACGCGATGCGCTCGCGCGCGAGCTTCATCCAGCGATGCAGCATCGGATCGTCGGGGATCTCGGCGAGCACGGCCTCGTCGGTGACGCGGATATCGTCCGGATCACCGGACAGCGCGGCCCAGCGAAACGGCCCTTTGCCCTCGCAGAACAACGGCCGGATGTACGCGGGGACGAAGCCCGGGAACGCGAACGCGTCGTCGTGCGCCATCCCGCCGAGCTCCGCCTGCGCGCGGATGTTGTTGCCGTAGTCGAACACGTGCGCGCCGGCCTTCTGCATGGCGACCATCGCCTCGACCTGGACGCGCATCGACCCGCGCGCGCGTTCGACGTAGCCCTCCGGATCGCGCTCGCGCAGATGCGCCGCGTCTTGCAGCGACAGCCCCTGCGGGATGTACCCGACGAGCGGATCGTGCGCGCTCGTCTGATCCGTCACGAGGTCCGGCGTGACGCCGCGTCGCACGAGCTCCGCGTAGACGTCCGCCGCGTTACCGACGAGCGCGATCGATCGCGCCTTCTTCTCGCGCTTGTACTTCTCGACGAGCGCGAGGGCACTGTCGAGATCCGGCGCGACCTCGTCGAGGTACCGCGTCTCGAGCCGGCGCTGCACGCGTGCCGGATCGATCTCCACGCCGAGGAACACCGCGCCGGCCATGCTCGCCGCGAGTGGCTGCGCACCGCCCATGCCGCCGAGGCCGCCCGACAGGACGAAGCGCCCCGAGAGATCCGCGGTCGGTCCGTAGTGGACCTTTGCGGCCGCGGCGAACGTCTCGAACGTGCCCTGCACGATGCCCTGCGAGCCGATGTAGATCCACGAGCCCGCAGTCATCTGGCCGTACATCATCAGGCCGCGCTTCTCGAGCTCCCGAAAGTGCTCCCACGTGGCCCACTTGCCGACGAGGTTCGAGTTCGCGATCAACACGCGAGGTGCCTCCTCGTGCGTGCGGAACACGCCGACCGGGCGCCCGCTCTGCACGAGCAACGTGTGATCGTTCTCGAGCCGGCGCAGCTCGCGAACGATCGCGTGGAAGTCGTCCCAGCTGCGCGCGGCCTTTCCGGTGCCGCCGTACACCACGAGGTCCGCAGGACGCTCGGCGACATCCGGATCGAGGTTGTTCATCAGCATCCGGAGGGCGGCCTCCTGCTGCCACCCCTTGCACGTGAGCTCGCTGCCGCGAGGCGCTCGGATCGTGTCGGCCATGGCGGCGTGTTAGCACGCGCGCCGACGTGCCGGATTGTCACGCGACGGCGATCCGTGCCGTGTCCGCCTGTCGCTCCCCGACGAGCCGTCGCCCCGTTGGCGCGTGGTGCCCGCTGCCGCGTCGCGAGCTTGCGCCATCGAACGGGCTGCCGCCGAGGTGGTCCGCCGGTTGCTCGATGGTTTCGCATGAACGACGCTGTCCCGATCCTCGAATCGTCCGTCGTCCCACCTCGCCGTCTACGGCGCAGCGTGGTCGCCGGTGCGCTCCTCGCGTCCGCGGCTTTCGGTGGCGTGGTGCTGCGCGTTGCCGAACACCTGCAGGAGCGCGCCTTCGTCGACGCCGAGGAGCGCCGCGCGAAGATCAACGCCGCTCGCGAGATCGCACGTAGGTACGCGATCGAAGGCTTCCCGGCGTGGGTGGTCACCCATCCGGACGGTCCGTGTCCGCCGCAGCTCGCGGAGCTGAACGTCTTCGTGGACCGCATCGATACGAGCGATCCGTGGGGGCTCCCGTTCCAGAGCTACTGCCACAGCGGCAACACGTTCCTCGTGGTCTCGGCCGGCCCTGATCGTACGCACGGAACCTACGACGACATCCTGGAGGGCAACCGATGACCCCGCGTCTTCCACCCGCCGTCCTGCGCTCCGGTTTCGCCCCCGGCACGGTCCGCGGGCGAATCCGCAACCTTCACCTCGTCGTACTCGTCGTGCTCGTGTCCGTGGGGATCTCGATCGGCACGGTGGCGATGGCGGACGTTGTCGCCTCGATCGCGAGAGCATCGTGACGACGCAACCGGATCGCGATGCGTCGCATCTGAGTCAGCAGGAGGTGCCAACAACCACGGCACCGGGAGGAGGGCGCGATGAGGCACGCGACCTGTGGAACCGGGTTTCGCTACCGTGCGTACGCGACGCTGGCGCTGATCCTGATCGGCCTGACCGCCGCGGCTGCGACGATGCTGGACACGCTCGCCCGATGACGATGCGATGACCGATGCGATGACCGATGCGATGACCGATGAGATGACCGATGCGATGACCGATGCGACGACGACCCACGGGCGACCTTCCATGACGTGCGACCTGCGCGAGACGCAGGTCGACACGCTCGATGCTGCAGACACGTTCGACGCGATCATCATCGTCGTGCCGCCGGAACCCGCGAAGCCGCGGCGCGAGAAGCGCGGCCCGCGTAGCCCACATGTGAATCTGGCGCTGTTCTTCTTCGTGGGGCTGCCCGCGATCGCGCTCGCCGGCGTCGTGATCGGCTACGCGGTCACGGTGCTCTAACCACTACGAACGCCCAAACGACAACGGGCGCTCCGAAGAGCGCCCGTGTGCGAACCAAGACTCGAAAGCTCAGTCGGCCTTCTTGTCTTCCTTCTCGTCGGCCTTCTTGTCTTCCTTCTCGTCGGCCTTCTCGTCGGCCTCCTCGGCCTTCTCGGCCTTCTCGGCCTTCTTGTCTTCCTTCTTGTCCGCGTCGTCCTCGGCCTTGGCCTTCTTCTCCTCGTCGACCTTCTTCTCGACCTTGGCCTCTACCTTCTTCGCCTCTTCCTTGTGCGAAGCCTTCGGCGCGGGAGTCAGTGCCGCGGCGCCCGCCCCCGTGATGCGCATGCCGTAGAACGAGCGGTACGCGAACGCCATCGAGATCACGAGCGAGATGCCCGCCACCGCGTAGCGAATGTAGTCGTACATCGGCTCCGGCGCGGAGACGCCGGGGACACCCGCCGCCTTCGCGGTGAGCTGGAGTGCGAGGCCGACCGCGAGCACACCGAACAGCGTGGTGAACTTGATGACGGGGTTGAGCGCGACCGACGACGTGTCCTTGAAGGGATCGCCGACCGTGTCACCGACGATGCTCGCCTCGTGGAGCGGCGTGTTCTTCATCCGCAGCTCGGTCTCGACGACCTTCTTCGCGTTGTCCCAGCAGCCGCCGGCGTTGGCCATGAAGATCGCCTGGTAGAGGCCGAACAGCGCCATCGAGATCAGGTAGCCGATGAAGAAGTACGGATCGAGACAGGCGAACGACAGGGTGGTGAAGAAGATCACCATGAAGATGTTCTTCATGCCCTTCTGCGCGTAGATCGTGCAGATCTCGACGACCTTGTTCGAGTCCTCGACAGAGGCCGTCTCCGAGCCGCCGTCGAGCTTGATGTTCGCCTTGATGAACTCGACCGCGCGGTACGCGCCGGTGGACACGGCCTGCGTCGACGCGCCGGTGAACCAGTAGATCACTGCGCCACCGATAATCAGGCCGAGCAGGAACGGCGGGTGGATCATCGACAGCTTGCCGACGGCCTCGGGCTTGAGGCCGTTGGTGACGAGCATGATCAACGCGAAGATCATCGTGGCCGCACCGACGACGGCCGTACCGATGAGCACCGGCTTCGCGGTCGCCTTGAACGTGTTGCCGGCGCCGTCATTCTCCTCGAGGAACTCCTTCGCCTTGGTGAAGTCCGGGGTGAAGCCGAAGTCCTTCTTGATCTCCTCTTCGATGCCGGGCTTACCCTCGATGACCGAGAGCTCGTAGACCGACTGCGCGTTGTCCGTCACCGGGCCGTACGAGTCGACAGCGATGGTGACCGGGCCCATGCCGAGGAAGCCGAACGCCACGAGACCGAACGCGAACACCGTCGACGCGGCGTCACACGCGAACTGCGTCATCTCCATGCCAGGGGTGAGGCGGTTGGTGGCGAAGAGGATCTCCGACATGCCGACCTTGCTCGAGATGTAGTAGGCGACGGCCATCAGCGCCGTAATGACGAGGCCCATCCAGTAGCCGGAGAAGTTGCCCGCCGTGAGACCGGCGAGGATGTTGAGCGACGCGCCGCCTTCTTTGGATGCGGTGACCGTCTCGCGCACGTGGCCAGAGTTGACCGACGTGAAGATCTTCACGAGCTCGGGGATGATCGCGCCGGCGAGCGTGCCGCACGAGATGATCGCCGACAGCTTCCACCACAGACCGTACGGCAGCGCCGACTCGCCCGTGCCGATGAGGAAGTACGAGAGGACGAACGTGAGGATCACCGACACGATCGACGTGAGCCACACGAGGACGGTGAGCGGGTGCTCGAAGTTCATCTTGTTGGCGTTCGCGTACCGCGCCTTGGTGATCGCCTCGTTGATGAGGTAGCTACCGACCGACGCGAAAATCATGATGATGCGCATCGCGAACAGCCAGACGAGGAGCACCGTCTGCGTCCACTCGCCGGGGTCGGCGAGCGTTACACCGTCGACCTTGAGGCCCGAGAGCCCCGGGATGTTCGGCAGCGCGACGAGGATGAACGTGATCAGCGCGACGCCGGTGACGCCGTAGGTCTCGAAGCCGTCGGCGGTGGGCCCGACCGAGTCGCCCGCGTTATCGCCGGCGCAGTCAGCGATGACGCCGGGGTTGCGTGCATCGTCTTCCTTGATGTTGAAGACGATCTTCATGAGGTCCGAGCCGATGTCGGCGATCTTCGTGAAGATGCCGCCCGCGATGCGGAGCGCCGCGGCGCCGAGCGACTCGCCGACCGCGAAGCCGATGAAACACGGCCCCGCGTAGTCACCGGGGAGGAACAACATGATGCAGAGCATCAGGAACAGCTCGAGCGAGATGAGCACCGTGCCGATCGACATGCCGGCTTCGATCGGGATCGCGTAGACGCCGTACGGCTTGCCGCGAAGCGATGCGAACGCGGCGCGCGAGTTCGCGAAGTTGTTCACGCGAATGCCGAACGCGGCGACGACGACGCTTCCCAGGATGCCGATGACGCTAAACGCGGCGATCGCGATCACCTTGGGGGCGGGAACCTTTTCGAGCACCGCGAAGTACACGACGATGACCGCTGCGATCAGCACCCACAGCGTGGCGATGAACTTCACCTGCGTCTTCAGGTACGTCTTGCAGGTCGAGTAGATCAGCTCGCTGATCTCGATCATCGCCTTGTGCGCAGGCATGTTCTTCAGCTTCTGGTACTTCAGAAGGCCAAACAAAAGGCCGATCGCGCTGACCACCAGGCCGAGGGCCAGGATGTTCCAGCCGGTCGTGCCGAGCATGGTGACCTGCTTGAAGTTCGGCAGTGCGAGCTGCGCCTCGCTGTGCGGGCGCGTCGCGACACCGGCAACGGCTTCGCTAAGCAATGGAAGTAGGGACGTCATCTCGGGGGCTCCTTCGGAGGGGGCGTTATAAGGAGGAGCGGTTCCGGAGTGCAAGGCCCATCGCGCCCACTCACGCCTCCAAGTGCCCGACGCAGGTATGGTTTCCCCCTTCCTTCCCCTATGGGGGGGTGGTATGGAACGTTGCCCGCGAAGGTTCCCAACGGATGCGCCGCCCCGAAGTCCTGGCCCCTGCCGGCGACCGCGACGCCCTCGCCGCCGCCCTCGCCGCCGGCGCCGACGCGATCTATCTCGGCCTCGATGACGGCTTCAACGCGCGCGCACGCGCCGTCAACTTCGCCTCCGACACGCTCCCCGAGATCGTCACCTGGGTGCACCGCGCCGGCGCGCGCCTCTACATCACGCTCAACACGCTCGTCTTCGAACCGGAGCTGGCCACCGTCGAGACACTGATCCGCCGCGTGGCGGCCGCCGGCACCGACGCGATCATCGTGCAGGATCCCGCGGTCGCGCTGATTGCCCGCGCGACCTGCCCCGCCCTCGAGGTCCACGCCTCCACGCAGATGACCGCGAGCTCGCCCCTTGCGGTCGCGCTGCTCGCGCCGCTCGGCCTCTCGCGGGTCGTCGTTCCGCGCGAGCTCTCCGTCGACGAGATCCGCGCCTACGCGGCCGCCTCCCCGATCCCGCTCGAGGTCTTCGTGCACGGCGCGCTCTGCGTCGCGTGGAGCGGTCAGTGCCTCTCGTCCGAAGCGTGGGGCGGACGGTCGGCCAACCGCGGGCAGTGCGCGCAAGCCTGCCGCCTGCCCTACTCGCTCGTCGTCGACGGCGCGGTCCGCGATCTCGGCGAGGTCGAATACCTGCTGTCGCCCAAAGATCTCGTCGGCACCGCCGCGATCCCGGCCCTCACCGAGATCGGCGTCGCGTCGCTCAAGATCGAGGGGCGCCTCAAAGGACCCCACTACGTCGCCACGACGGTGGCGCACTATCGCAGCGCGATCGCACACGCGCTCGGCCATCCCACGCCCTCGACAGCGGTGGAGATCCCCGGCGACGACGCATCACTTCATGTCGCCTACTCGCGGGGCATCTCGCCGGGCTTTCTGTCGGGCGCCGATCACCAGTCGCTCGTCGAAGGTCGGTTCCCACGCCACCGCGGATTGCCGCTCGGCCGCGTCGTCAAGGTCGACCGCGACACGGTGTTCGTCGTGCCCGACGCCACGCAGCGCCCGAATACGGGCGGCATGGCCATGGAAGGCACCCCGCGCGTTTCCGCGGAACCGTCGAGCACCGGCAGGCCGACGGCTCCGCTCTCGCCGCGTGCGGGCATGGGAGTCGTCTTCGATGCGGGCCGGCCCGAAGAAGCCGAGCAAGGCGGGCCGATCTTCTCGGTCGACGCGGTCGCCGACGGTTATCGACTGCGCTTCGGCACACCCGGGCCGGATCTCTCGCGGGTGCGGGCGGGCGACTTCGTGTGGGTCTCGTCAGATCCGAAAGTGACGCGCGCCGGCGAGAAGGCCGCGGAGGCAGGGCGTGCAGCACTCGGTCGGATCGGCGTCGCGCTCGTGGTCCGCGGCGCTGTCGGCGAGCCGCTCGAGGTCGCTGCTCGTGTGATTCGCGCGGTCGAGCACGCCACACCCTCACCTGCGATCGGTCTGCACACCATCGGTGCAACGTCGTCGGGCGCATCGTCGTCGGGCGTTTCGTCGTCGGGCGTTTCGTCGTCGGGGGTATCGTCGGGGGTATCGTCGGGCGTATCGTCGAGCGCAGCTTCGACCGCGCGTACCGCATCGCTGCTTTCCGCCGCGCGTGGCGCGGGCCTATCGGCCGACGTGCTGACCGACAAGCTCGGCGCGTTCGGCGGCACGGACCTCCACCTCGTGTCGATCGACACGAGCGGCCTCACGAGCGGATTGCACGTCCCCGTGAGCGAGCTCAAAGAGGTTCGGCGCGCGATCGTTTCGGATCTCGAGGCGCAGATCACGCGCGTCGATCGCGTGCTCGCGCCCGGCAGCGTCCTCGACGCACTTCGGTCCCCCGCCGCCACGAACGAAGGCGCCGCGCACGATCTCGTCGACGATCGCCCTCGCGCGATCGCACCCCTCGAGGGCCGGCCGGTGATCGTTCCGCTCGTACGAAACGACGAGCAGCTCGACGCGGTGCTCGCCGCGGGCGCAGAGGACGTCGAGCTCGACTGGATGGAGCTCGTCGGTCTCGCGAAGGCGGTCGCGCGCGCGAAGGCCGCGGGCGCACGCGTCGGTGTCGCGACCGTGCGCGTGCAGAAGCCCGGTGAGGAGCGAATCGATGCGCACCTCGCGCGGCTCGAGCCCGACTGGATCCTCGTTCGCAGCTGGGGCTCGCTCGCCTACTTCCGCACGCTCGACCGCGAAAGTGCCCGCACGAACGATGGCGCGAACGATGGCGCGAACGATGGCGCGAACGATGCCGGCGCGAACAATGCCCGCGCCTTGCTGCACGGCGACTTCTCGCTCAACGTGACGAACTCGATCACCGCGAGCTGGGTGCTCGGGCACGGGCTCGCGACGATCACCGCCTCGCACGATCTCGATCGCGATCAGCTGCTCGCGATGCTCGATGTGGTGCCCCGCGGACGCGTGGCCGTAACGGTGCACCATCACATTCCGACGTTTCATACCGAGCACTGCGTGTACGCGCACCTGTTGTCGAGAGGCGCGGACTATCGAACGTGCGGGCGGCCGTGCGAGCAGCACGCGGTGTCGCTGCGCGATCGCGTCGGGCTCGTGCACCCGGTGATCGTCGACGTCGGTTGTCGCAACACGGTGTTCAACGCGCAGGCGCAGAGCGCTGCGAGCCTGGTGCCAGAGCTCGTCGCGAAGGGCGTGCGCCGGATGCGCGTCGAGATGGTGCGCGAGAGCGCAGCCGAAGCTCGGCGCCTGTTCGAAGCGTACGGGAAGCTCGTCGCAGGCGAGATCACGCCCGCAGAGGTCGTGCGCCGCGCGGAGGTACACGAGCAGTTCGGCGTCACACGCGGCACGATGCGCACGTTGACCGTCTTGCGGTGACGAGCTCGCTCACGATGGCGGCGTTCGGCGTCACACGTGGCACGATGCGCACGACCGTCTTGCGGTGACGAGCTCACTCGCGATAGGGCGTTCCCATCGGCGGCGGCGGTGCGCACGTCAATGGGCGTCAGGATTTGGCCGCCCTACCCTGGTAGGTCACCAAATCTTGCCACCAGGATCGGGTCAGGCACTCCCTGGCAACGCGAAGCCCTGCGCGGAGTTAGCACCGTGGTCGAACCCTGGCATCGCAGCTGCTTTATCAGGAGGCATGAACCACGCTGCCCGTCTCGCGTTCGTGTTGATTGCCTGCTCGTCGATGCCTGCGTTCGCGCAATACGCAACTCCGCCCGAGGCGGGTCCGGGAACGGTGCAGCCGGTGTCGCAACCGGTGGTGGTCGTGCAACCCATCGCGCAGCCGGCCGGCGTTCCGCTCGCCGTCGCACCGCAGAACGAGGACTGGAACAACGTCAACCACATCAACGGCGTCCCCGTGAAGGTCGGCGAGCGCGGCGACTACCTGCATCGCTTTCGCAAGACGAACATCTCGTCGAACCCGATCGGCTGGATGTTCGGTGTGTATGGACTCTCCGTTAGCCACGCGATCCACAACAACGTCGTCGTGCGCCTCGACGGCAACATCTTCAGCGGCTTCATCGACGAGATGTCGGGCTACGAGGTCGGAGCGAGCCTGCCGATCTACTTCAAGCGCGCGTATTCGGGTCCGTTCATCGAGCCGGGCCTCATCTCGCGGGGCGTGAAGTACGACCGCAACTACTACTACGACTCCTACGACACCATGGAATCGACGATGGAGACGTCGTTCGGCCCCCAGATGCTGTTCGGCTGGCACTGGACGTTCGACTCGGGCCTCAACGTCGCCGCGGCAGCGGGCGCGATGCGCAACCTGAACGTGGCGCCGGCCGACGAGTACGGCTACCAGGAGGATTCGATGGAGTTCGTCGGCTACTTCCGCGTCGGCTACGCGTTCTGATCCGATCAGGCTGCGAGCGTCGTCGGGACCGACTTCGCGCGCGTCTCGGGCGGCAGCATCGGCTGGACCTTGGCCGCCCAGATCGTGCAGCAATCGAGGCCCGCCATGCCGGGGAGTTGCGCCATGCGACGCTCGATGTAGCTCATCACCTCGAAGATCTTCTCCTGCGGGAACAGGGCGGCCACGCAGCGCGCGGCATCCTCGTCGGTCTTCACGCCGCCACCGACGGGCGCGTAGAACGCGCGCGCGATCGCGCGGACGAACTTCTGCGCGAACGGCTGACCGTCGAGCCTCTCGCGTGCGTTGTTGAAGTAGTACGCGAAGTGACGCCGCTCCTGCTTCGCGATGCGACGGCAGAGCTCCTCGAGCACCGGGTTCTTCGTCTGGCGCGCGAGCTCCTCGTACGCCTGCGTGGTCAGGCACTCCTGGAGCGCGCCCCAGAACATCCACAGCGCGATGAACGTCTTGGGCATCGTCAGCGCGATCATGCCCTGCGCGAAGTCTTCGAACTTCGCCTTGAATCGCGCGTTCGCGCGGATCGCCGTCGCGCGATCGGCGGCCGTCGGGACCTTCACGCCGCACTCTTCCATGAGGCGCGTGAGCGCGTGGCTGTGGAAGTACTCCTCGTAGTTCCACATCGTGAGGAAGGTGAGCAGCTCGGGATCGCGAGCGACGCGCAGCTTGGAGACTTCGAGGAAGTAGTGAACCGTCTGGCTCTCGATGTCCGCGAAGTAATGGAGGCTGCGGACCTCTTGGTCGGTCAAACCGTGCTTGCGCGCGAGATCCCAATCGAGATCCTCGAACTGGATCTTGTGCGAGACGGCGATGTGTTGAGCAATGTCTGCCACTAGGACTCCGTTTCCGGCCGAATCGCGCCGGTCACCCTGAGGTACGCAGTTGGTACACGATCGGATCGCCGATCGGGAGCGGCAACGTACCGCGAAAATTCGTACGCAGTCATCCCAGCCACGGCACGAGGTGATAGGCGACGATTTCGGGATCACGGGCACCGAGCTCGAGGAGCGCATCACGCGCGGCGACTTCGAGGGCGACGCCGGCCGCGCCGCCTTCGAGGCGACCGCGATACGCCCGCGCAATGCAAAGAAAGCCAAGCATGCCCTCTGCATCGAGCAGTGGTTCGGCCAATGCCAGTGCGTCGAGCGCAGCGTGGGTGTCGCCTTCAGAGACAGCACACGCCGCCACGAGAAGACGGCCGAGCCCGTCGCCCCACGCGACGTCCTCTTTGATCATCGCCTGCGCGTGCTCTCGCGCGCTCCGCGGATCACCCTGCACGAGCGCGATTCGCGCGCGTAACATCGCGAGCTCGATCCGCGGTTGCTGCATGCGCAATACGCCGAGCCGCTCGATCTGCGCCCATGCATCGCGCAGCCGGTGCCCCGCACTCGCCGCATCGCCCGCGAACAGATCGAGCTCCGCCGCAGCGACGATCGCGTGCACGTGCGGCAGCTGGAAGCCGTCGCCGAGCATCGCGGTCGCGGCGTCCAGGTGCGCACGCGCGTCGTCGGCGCGACCGGCGAGAATCCACGCGGTGTTGCTTCGCCCCGAGCGAAGCCACTGTTGCGCGATCACGTCGCCCCGCTCGAGCGCGTCTCGTAGCAGCACCTGCGCGTTTCGCGACATTTCGCGCCACTCGCCGAGGTAGAACAGCGACGCGAGCCAGTAGGTGTCGCCGATGTCGATCTCCCAGCGGACGCCCGCCCCGTGGTCGCGCATCACGGCGAGCCCCGACTCCAGCCGTTCGCGTGCCACGCGCCAGCGCCCGTTCGCGAAGTCGCCGATGCCCATCGCCACGTCGGCGATCCCCGTGATCTGGGGCGCGCCGACCTTCGCAGCGACCGACGAGAGTCGGTTCGTGACGGTCTCGACGGCGCTGCTCGTGCGATTGCCGGCGGCGGAGGTGTAGATGATCTCCTGCGCGAGCGCGAGCGCGACGCGGATCGGCTCGCCCGCGTCGAGCGCGCTGCGGATCAGCTCGGACTGCACGACGCGCCCGAGCGCAGGATCGGTGAACGCGAGCCCGCTCGCGATCGAATACAGCACGTCGGCCGCGAGCAGCGCCTGCGGATCGGCCTCGGCGATCGAACGCTCCTCGAACTCGAGGCCGCGCAGCTTGGCCTGCATCCATTGCGTGGCGAGCTTGGTGCGCGACGTCTTCGTCGTGATCTGCACGCGCAGAGCGATCTGTCCGAGCAGCGCCTCCGCGGCCGGCAACGCCTCCGCGAACCGACCGCGCCGTAGCAGCGCCTCGACCCGCAGCCGCTCGAGATCGATCGACTCCGTGTCCGGCACCATCTTCGCTGCGAGGCCGTATTCGGTGATCGCCTCGTCGAGCTGCCCTGCACACGCGAGCGCGTGCGCCTTGCGCGCCAATAGGTCGCGCTGGCCCTCGATGTCCCACGGACCGAAGGTAAGCGCGATCTGGTACAGCTCGGCCGCTCGCTTGAACGTCAGCGCATCCTCGGCGGCCTGTGCCGCCGCAACCGCGTGATGCGCGGCGTTTGCCGGATGCCCCGCCGCGAGCCAGTGCTCGACGATCGCCTGCGAGTCGAGGCGCGCCATCGCCCCCCGATCGGTCTCCTGCACGGCCTCGAATGCGTACGCGATCGCCTCGTGGTAGCTCGCCTTCGCCTCCGTGCCGAGGCTCGCGACCACTGCGCTGCGCACGTAGTCGTGTGCGGGCGTGAGGATCGCTTCGCCGTCGACATGGCGTAGCGTCGCGAGTCGCTCCGCCGAAAGCACCGCCGCTTCGTCGTGGCCTCCGGCGACACCTGCCGCCTGCGCCGCGATCGCGACGGGGAGTGGGCGCGCCGCGATCGCCGACACCGCGAGCATCGCCTGCGCCTCCGACGACAGTCGCTGGACGCGGGCACGAACGAGGTCCGCCATCTTCGCGTTTTCGGGGAGTGCCTGCGCGCGGGCCATCTCCGTCAATACGAGCGGGTTGCCCGCCGCCGCCGGGACGACGATCGCAGCGCGCGCCGGATCCTCTGCCACCTGCGCGACGAGGGAGCGTGCATCTTCGTCGGGCAGCGGCGCGATCTCGAGGTCGCGAATGTCGCCGCGCCGCGGCGTTCCGCCCGGCGGTCGACGTAGCTGCGCGATCATGCCGAGGTAGTCCTCCGGGCGCTGCGCGATGACGATCAGCACGCCCGGATCCGCTCCATGAATCAGCTCCGCGAGGAACGTGCAGCTATCCGCGTCGCCCCAGTGCGCGTCGTCGACGAACACGACGACCGGCTTGATCCGCGCGAGTCGTACGAGGATCCCGCGCAGCGCGATGAACCCGCGACGGCGCAACTCCTGCGGATCCGCAGGCACGGGACTGCCCTCGAGTGCGTCCGCGAACTGTGGCACGCGGCGCATCACCGGGAACAAGCGCACGAGCGAGCCGAGCTCCTTGGGAGCGAGTGCCTCGATCTCCGCGGCCGAGCGCCCGACGATCACCCCGGTCAACGCATCGATCGCACCGTCGAGCATCTTGAACGGGACGGCCTCGCGCTCGAAGCAGCGACCCTCCACCACAAAGACGACGTCGCCGAGGTCGCGCAGGAAGCGCCGGACGAGCGTGCTCTTGCCGATGCCACTGCGTCCCTTGACCACGACCGTGACGCCGCGCCGGCGCGTATCGAACAGCGCGCGCTTGAGCTCCTCGATCTCGGCGTTCCGCCCGACAAACGCCACCGGAGGCATGCTCTTCGCGAACCTTCGCGTCGTCGACGACGGCGCCGCGCCGAGCTGCGTCAGGATCTGCATGCCCGTCGGCCGCGCCGACGGAACCGGCACCAGCAGCGCCATGCACAGTCGCGCCAGATCTGCCGCGATCGCCGGCGCCGCCTTCGCGACGAAGGTCGACGGGTGCGGAGGCCCCTCGCGCTGTTTGCGCGTCATGATCTGCTCGGCATCACCCTCGAACGGACGCCGGCCCACGAGCGCCTCGTACAACATGCAGCCCACCGAGTACCAATCGCTCGCTTCGCCGAGCGGCTGATCGCTCGCCTGCTCGGGGGACATGTATGCGGGAGTCCCGACCGCGAGCTTCTCCGGATCGCCTTCGGTGATCTGCGCGACCAACCCGAAGTCGAGCAGCGTGAGCCGCCCCTGCGAGGTCACCAGCACGTTCGACGGCTTCAGGTCGCGATGCAGCTTCCCCGCGCGATGCAGCGCGATCAGCGCATCGACGAGCTGGATCAGCGCGCCACGCAGCCGCGCATCGCTGACCACGGCGCCAATGACATCCTGTCGCGATCGCGCCGGGCCCGTCGTTCCGCGCAGCGACGGACGCACCCAGTCGATCCACGACACGCCCTCGACGAGCTCCATCGTGAACCACCAGTCGCCATCCGCCGCATGCAACTCGTGCAACGCGACGAGCCCCGGATGCGTGATGTCCGCGAGCGAACGAAACTCGCGCTTGAACCGGAACAGATCGCGCCCACTTGCCGTCTTCAGGTGCTTGAGCGCGACCTCGCGCCCGAGTTGCTTGTCGAACGCACGATAGACGACGCCCGCGCCACCGGTGCCGAGGGTTCCCCGTACCTCGAACCGGCCAGCGCCGAACACCGGGGGCTGCTTGTCCCCGCGAAGGCCGGCATCCATCGAGCTGGCGAACGTATCAGCTTCGCGCGCTCCGATGGTCCCCTCGGTGCTCCCACACGACCGCGATCCCGACCCCGACCGCGTACGCGACAAGGTCGATCCAGTCGAACGTGGACCCGAGCACCAGGTGCCCAGCCGTGGACGTGGCGTGAAACCAGACCTGTGCGACCTCGATCGCTGTCGCGATGGCCATCGTCACGAGTGCGCGCCCTCCGAGGTCCGCGCCAGCGCGCGCACGCCATGCGCGGATTCGCATCCAGACCAGCGACACGATCGCGAACACGAGCATCGTGGCCGCGACGTCCCCCACGTGCCCGCGAACGAACGGCTGCCCCGGCCCTCGATACAGTAGGACAATGCCGCCGAACGCGATGGCTCCGGCACCGAGCAAGGCGTATCCCCTCGCCGTGCGACGAGGCCCCGCGTCCTCCGCGCGAGCTCGTCCGATGGAGGGCGCGTGCGACGGGGCCGACGTGGCGGCGGAAGTCTTGGTCACCCCGATCGAACGCCAACGCGGAGCCGCGGATTCGAGGAGATTTTACGCAGCCTCTTTCCGGACATCCCTGACGGCGACCCGATGCTGGAAGGATCTCGCGTCGCGCCGCCGAGGATGCCTGGCGATGTGCGACGAAGCGATCGCGAAGGCCAAGGGACTCATCCGCGCACCGTGAACGACGGCTCTCCGGATGACCGGCATCGCTCGCTAGCCGAAATCCCCGAGCGCCGACGTGGGCGCTCGTCACGAACATGCTTCTGTGACCCGCGCCGGCCTTCGCTCGTCGAGGCGTGCAGAAAGTGCTGTTGTAGATCAGTGAAACTGTCCCGTTAGCAGCTCCGTGAATCCGTCACCCCTCTCTGCCTAACAGAACGATGCGGATGAGTGCCGATCAGTGGAGAGTGCTCGATATCATCGAGAGGATCGAGCGAGGTGAGCCGTGGCGCGAGACTCCGCACGGCGCAGGAGCGCATGCGTGTCGCTCGCGCACTGGCCGACCTACCCCAGCTGATGGATGCGCTGTCCGTCGGCGAGCTGTCGTTCTCCGCGATCAAGGAGCTCGCGCGCGTCGCGACTCGCAGCACCGAACGAGCGTGGTGCGACGCGGCTCGCGGCAAGAACCTGCGGGAGGTCGAGCAGCTCGTATCGGGGCGCAAGCCCGGCGATCTGCCGACCGATCTTCCCGACGACGAGGCACGGCTCCGTACGCTTCGGTTCGAGGAGATCAGCGCGAGCGGATATGCATTGTGATGTCCACGACGGGATCGGCGGCTTCGTGAAGAGGACGCTAACCCCTCCGCGACATCACGTCGCGAAGCTGCGCGAGCGCCCACGTTCGCGGCACCGCAATCGGTGCTGGGGGGCTCGGCGCCGTGCGCGCCATCGTGACGAGCAAGAGCCGCGCGTCGGTTGCCTTGGCGTTCGCGAACGAGGACGCGCTCGCGAGCCGTTCGATGGTCTTGTCGCCGAATCGATGTGCGGCGGCACTTCGCCGTGTGACGGCCGTTGCATCGGCGATCAAGCTCTCGAACGTGCGGTCGCGATAAAACCGCGCACGCGCGAGCTCGATCAACTCCGTGCGATCCGCGGCGGGGATCTTCGCGTGCGCGATCGCCTCGCGCAGGTCGACGAGTGCGACCGACGTTGCTTTGTAGTTGTACTCGGCGGGCAGATGCGCCACGGCGACCTCGTCGTCGCAGACGAGCACGCCGCTCGCGAAGCGCTCGTAGATCGACCCTACCCCGCGCATGCCGAACGCCGCGAGCTCGGCCGCACGAAGCGCGCCCATGCTCGCCGCGCCCCACACTTCAATGCCCGCCTCGAGCGCGAGCAGGATTTCCTTGTGCCAGACCGCCGCCATGCGTTCGAAGTACCCGTCGATGATCGCGATGCGCCCGACGCGGACGCGCCCGGCGACGTGGTCGCCGACGACCCTCAGTACGTCGCATACGGCGACGGGCCCACGCACGTCGGCGCCCGGAAGCGAGTCGCGCGCAAGATCGTGAGCCAACGACGGCCCCACGTAGACAACATCGATCGCACCCACACCACGTGTCCGCGGCTTCGCAACGGGCGCCGGCGGCTTCGCCCGTGACGCCCGCGGCTTCGCGCTCGATGCCCGCGGCTTCGCCCGTGGCGCCCGCGGCTTCGCGCGCGCCATCAGCCCATCGCCTCGATGTCGGTGGCGCGGCCCGGAACGAGGACCTTCACGACGGGCACGTCGAGGTCTGGGTGCGTGAGATCGACGACGATGACCTGACTCGACCCATCGCGCGTGACCGCTTCGAGCATCACGTCGAGATCCTCGTCGATCGACCGCGTGACACGCGTCGGCAGATCGTCGAACAACGCGGGCGTATCGCACGGCGCGGCCATGCGCTCCCACAGGTCCGCGAGCACGTGCGGATCCGTGGCCCGCTCGTAGTCGAACGGAAAGAAGTCATCGCGCGCACCCGCGATGTACGTCAGCCGCGTCTGCGCCGCTTCGGTGATCGCGCGCGCGATCGCGATCCGCGCGTCCACGTGGGCCCCGAAACCCTGATAGAAGCCGAGCGCGCGCCAGGCCGGCTCGCGCGGGTCCTCCATGATCGCGCAGCCGACGACCGGGATGATGCCCTCGAGATCCCAGATCCAGATGCGAGCGCCCGTCGAGGTGATGCGATCGATCAGCGCTCGGCAGATCGGATCGGGGATCGTGTCGAGGACGAGTCGCCGGTCGGAGCCGGCCCGGCGCCACGCAGCTTCGGCGTCGCGCTCGATGACCTCCGCGAGACCGTGCGCGATCGCCTCGACGAGGACATTGCCGGACGCGAGGCCGTTGGACGAGATGTCGAACATCGGCGGCGTGGTGAACGTGGTGTCGAGCGTGACGGATTGTTCGGGCACGAGCACCTCGCGATCGGTCACGAGCTCGCGGCCCGCGACCCAGCGCCACGTCTCGGATCGCCAGGCCGCGGGCTTCGCCGACCGCCGCGAGGTCGACCGCCGGCCGGTGCGCGGCGGGTCGTCGAGTACACCACGTGGGTGTGGTAACGCGGTCACGTCGACGGCGCGCTCGCCGAGCGCGGCGACCGATGCGCTTGTCGTGGGGAGTGCGAGGTTCTCGGCGGTCCAGGTCTCGAGCGACTCCATGAGTGCGCTCACGCGTGCGTGCGCCGCGGTGATGCCTTTGCCCTGCTGCGTCGACAGCGAGCGGCCCATCGGCCGGATCGCGGCGAAGACCGGGACGCCGAGTGTGTCGAGACCGGTGATGTCTGCGATGCGCGTGATCTGTGCCCGCTTCATCGCGGGCGCGAAGCGAGCCCACGTGGCCTCGAGCGTCGCCGTGCGGTGCGTGCCATCGCTCACAGACAGCGCGTCGCGCGGAGTGCGCTGGGACGCGTGCGGGGCCGAGCGCTTCATGGGCACCGCATCATACGGCCTGGTATGCTCGCGACGTGCGCTGCATGAGATGCATCGGGATCGCGCTCGTGTTCGTCCTCGGAGTCGCGGCCTGCAAGACGGGTGGCGAATACGTGCAGAGCGATCGAGCGGACACCGACGTCGATCGGGGCGAGACGAACGGTCGCATGTTCGACTTCGTCTCCTACAAGCCCGACGGCGACGACTGGCAGATCCGCATCCGCGGGAACTCGATCTGGGCGAGCTACTCGCACGAGGACAACTCCGACGAGCTGCCGACGAAGGCCCTGAGCAACAAGGAGTCCAGCAAAGTCTGGAAGCTCATCGACGCGATCGAGATCGCGGAGCGCAAGAAGGGCAAGAAGGACGAGGACGAAGGCTACGTGTCACTGCGCCTGCGCGAGCCCGGCGGCGAGGAAGGCCACGACATCTTCGAGGTCTATATCTCGCGCACTACGGAGGACGACGAGGTCCTCGCGCTCGCGGAGTACCTCCAGGTCCTCATCGAAAAGTATCACAAGGAGAAACCGAACTTCTGATCGAGCCCATCAGGGCGACGAGATGTCCGGCGCGATCGCCGCGTCCGCCTCACGCTCGAGCAGCCCCGAGCAGCGCAGATAGAACAGCAGGTACGGATCGGGCAGCACGAGAACGTTGTCCTGATCGTCCCACTCGAGCGAAGGCCCGCTGTGCGCAGCGAACGTGGACTGCGCGATCTGCCCGAGCTGCACGCACGCGCGCACGATCGACGCGCCGTCGGGGCTCTTGTCCCTGCAGAGATCGCCGAGCCGCTTCGCGAGCTCGTCCTTGTGCACGGCGAGACGCGGCGGATCCATGGCGACGGCCCGCATGATCGTCAAGTAGACGTCACCTTCCTTGCCGTCGTGGTGTGCGTAGGTCTGGCGTTCGCCCGGCCGCGCGCGCGGGCCGGCGATCAACGCACGAACGAGCGTGCGAAAGTCGGCCGCGAACGAAGACATCTCGAGGATCGCGCGGCGCTTCGCGGCATCGAGTACGAACGCCTTGGGCTCCGAGAGCGACTCGTGGATCCCGAGCGACTCGCACATCCACTTGCAGATCGACTGCATGAGCTGCGGCGAGCCCGCTGCCTCCTTGGCGAACGCGACAAGCGATGGCTGGTCGACGGAGAACCGCAGCGCCTCGAGCCCCATGCGCGGGATCTCGAGCAGGTCCTTCACGCTCCAGTAGTCGAGATCGACGGCGACCACGCGGCCGCGCAGCTCGGGCAGCGCGCGTACGACGTTGTCCGATCGATGCGGCACCGATGCAACGCAGATCCGCACGCCGCGGCTCGCTGCATCCTTGAGCTGCTGCGCGACGTCGCTCTGGATCGCGAGCGGGATGTAGTGAAAGTCGTCGAGCAGGAGCGTAAACTTGGTGTTTGCGAGCTGATCCACCACCTGCGGAAGACCGCGCCGCTGGCTCGTCGCCGACAGCAGATCAGCGCCCGTCGCGGTGCTCTGCGACCGACTGCGCGACGCCGTCCCCGTACCGCTCGTGCCGAAGCGGAAGTTCTGCTCCTTGCTAGCCGCACTCGCGACGGTGTCCGTCCGGCTCGCGAGCGTCGAGTGCGGCTCGCCACACCAATCGAGCACGCGCTCCCACAGCTGATCCGCCGCGCGGACGGACGCGCCGCTGACGGTGATCAGGTTCTCCTTGCCGATCACCCGCTGGACGAGCACCGTCTTTCCGGCCTTCGACGGCCCCGAGACCGATGCGATCTGCGTGGACGTGCGTGCCCATTCGCGTAGCAGTCGCTCGTGATGGAGGTTGTCGCGCGGGACGTACGTGTAGTGCGGGAAGTCCGTCGGCGTGAAGACGACCGACGCTGCGAGCCGCTCGCGAGTCATGTTTGATTATCGCTCCTGGGTCTGATCATCGTACGCTGCGTCCATGGCAGGCCCCGACGCTGCGCGCGAACGGCCTGGCACCGAAGGCGATCCCGAGGGTACGGGCAAGAAGAGCGCCTGGAGCACGATCTTCAACCTGGCGATGTTCGTCGCGGGCGGCATCGGCCTGTACTTCATGCTGCGGACAACCAGCTGGGACGAGCTCCGCCCCGTGCTCCTCGGCGTCGGCACCTACGCCGGCATCATCCTGACCCTCGATCTCACCGCGCTGTGCTTCGACGCTGCCGCGTGGCACTCGTTCATGCGACCCGAGGCGCGCATGGTCGGCTATCCACGCGTGCTCGGCGCGTGGGCAAGTGGCCGCGCGATCAACGTGCTGACGCCGTTCGGCGCGCTCGGCGAGCCGACCAAGATCACGATGCTCCTCGATCGCGCACCGAAAGCTCGCCTCGTGTCGTCGCTCGTGCTGCTCAACGTGGCCGTCCTCTACTTCTCGGTCATCGTCATGATCATCGGCATCCCGATCACGCTGCTCCTCGTCGACGTTCCACCGGGGATCAAGGTCACGGTCGGCATCGGGATGGCGGTGCTCGTCCCGCTGATGGTGATGCTCGGCATCGCGATCCAGCGCGGCGCCATCTCGACGCTCGTCGGCACGCTCCGCAACACGCGGATCATCTCGGCGGAGCGCGCCGCCGACTGGAAGGATCGCCTCAAGGAGGTCGATCGTCACATCCGCGAGCTCCACAGGCACCGCACCAGCGGCACGCGACGCGGCATCGCGTTCGTCGCCGCTTCGAAGCTCGTCACGTACACCTCGACGTGCGTGCTGATCTACGCGGTCGGCGTGTCGCTGTCGCCGGCGCTCGTGATCGCGGTCCTCTCGGTCGGCGTGTTGATCCAGTGGATCGCGTCGATCGTCCCACTCGGTCTCGGAATCGCCGATGGGGGTAACTACGCGCTGTATTCGTTGCTCGGGGCCACCGGCGCCCAGGGGTTACTCGTCACGATGCTCAATCGCGCGCGCAGCGTGTGCATCGCGATCCTCGGGCTCGGGGCGATGGTCGTCATGACCGCACTCTCTCGCTTGCAACAAGCGCGCATCCAGCGCCGGATCAAGGAGCTGAAGGCCGAGCTCAGGCCCGACGCGGCGTGAGCTCGACGCGAGCTCGACCCGGCGCACCATCGACCCGACCCGTGACACCCACGCGTGGTGGAGTGGTCACTTCGCGCTGATCGCGGATGCGTTCTCCATCGTCCACGTGCCGTTCGCCTTCACCCAGTTCTCTTCCTGGCGGGCGCCCGTCTTGTTCGTGGTGAAGACGGTTGCGCGGTCGTAGGACGTCTTGCCCATGCTCGTCACGGTGCGATCTGCGGACGACGACCGGATCATCTCGTTGATCTCGGTGCGAACCGCCGCGACGTTGGTGGCGTGCGTGGGACGGGGGCCGCTGGCGCAGGCAGAGACGGCGATGACAAGTGCGAGAAGTGTGTTGCGCATGTCCTCAGGAGACACGAGCACTGCGCGCGGTGTACACAAATTCTCGTCGGGAATCAGGCATGTCGCTCGCGTCGCACGTGTCGCGCGACAGGGCGAGACACACCACGGACGGATGCGACGGCGATCCCGATTTACCGCGACGTCGAAGCGACCGTCGGTGCGACGCCTACGGCGCCACGTTCGCGGCCGCGTACAGCGCGTCGGTCTTGTACAGGACGCCCGCGCGCATCGTGTAGACCGTCTTGCGAATGTCCGCGATGTTCGCGAGTGGATCGGACGCGACGACGACGAGGTCCGCGCGCTTGCCCACGGTGATCGTCCCGATCGTCTTGTCGAGGTCGAGCGCCCGCGCCGCATCGAGCGTCGCCATGCGCAGTACGTCTTTCGGCGCGATGCCCGCGCGCACGAACAGTTCCATCTCGTGGTGGAACATCACGCCGCCGATGTGATCCGTTCCGAGCACGAGCGGGACCTTCGCCGTGGCGAGGAGCTTCACCAGCGCGAGCAGCTTCTCCCACGAGCGTGCGTACAGCGCCTGCTTGTCGCCCGGCATCGGCAGACCACCCGTCAGCCACGCGTCGCGCTGCACCGGGATCGGGAAGCGTGCGGCCGTCGACTCGAGCCCGCGGGTGATCTTTCCCGGCTTGCCGACGAACAGATCCTCGAACGCCGACAACGTCGGATCGATGACGATTTTCTTGTCGCGTAGCATCGTGACGAAGTCGGTGACCGGCGCACTCGCGAGGTCGAAGTCGGCCGCGTTGTCTCCGACGAGCGTGAATCGCGTCGTGTCGCGCGTGTCCGTCTCGTGCGTCGCGAAGAAGTTCAGGAACAGCATATTGATGTGCTCGATGCCGTCGTAGCCGGCGGCCACCGCCTCGTGCGCGAGCATGTGCACCGGGACGTGACCGATCACCTTCATGCCCTGCGCGTGCGCCTCCGATGCGAGGAGCGGCACGAGCTCCTTCTTGATCGAGTTATAGATCTTGATTCCCTCGTAGCCGCGCTTCTTGAACTCCGCGACCGCGGCCTTCGCCTCGGCGGGCGTCTCGGCCGTGACCTTCGACGACGCCGCCTTGGGACCACGTCCTTCGATGAAGCCGTAGCGCACGACGTGAGGACCGACGGCCGCGCCCGAATCGAAGCGCTTCTTCAGATCGTCGAGCTCGTCGGGGACGTTACCGACATCGCGGACCAGCGTGACACCGGCCGCAATATCGAGGACGCCATCGATCGGACTGGTGTGCGAGTGCATGTCGACGAGGCCCGGGATGATGCCCATGCCGTCGAGCGGCAGCGTGTCGATGCCCTCGGGGATCTTGATGCTTCCGGTCTTGCCGATCGCCTTGATCGTGTCCCCGACGACGAGCACGGTCTGGTTCGCGAGCCAGGCGCCCTTTTCGACGTCGAGCACGCGCGCGTCCGTGAACGCGATGCCGCTGATCGGCTTCGTCGCGTTGAGCCGAGCGATCTCCGCGCTGCGCGCCCGCTCGAGCTCGGCCTGCTTCGCGGTGATCGGCGCGATCGACGCCTCCCACCCGCGTGGCACGAACGCGGACCATTGCGTGAGCTCGCCGAACCACGCGCCCGTCGCGCGCTCGAACCACGAGTAGCGCCCCTCGAGGTTTATCCCGTCGATGCGGTAGCCGTCGAGAACGCGGGTCTCGTCGTCGGTGCGCACCGCGAGCTCGGCCACCTTCGCCACCTTGGCCTGACCGCCGGGAAGGAGTGCGATCGTTCCGCCCGCCTTCAGCGCTGCCGGAACGAGGAACGGGGTCACCGGTCCGTCGGCGATCGGGAGGAAAAACGTCGGCCCGGTCACGGGCTTCTCGCCCTGCTCCTCTTCGCTCTTCCACCGAGCCACACCGTTCGCGAGCTGGTACCGCTCGGCGACCTTCGTGCCCATCGTGTGCTTGCCGCTGGCCTCGAACGCCGCGAGCGTCCAGTCGTCGCCGAGCCGTAGCTTCGCGTCGACCTGCGGACCGCGTCCGTTCTCGAGGATGTACAGCCGCGTCGTGATCGTGCCGTCGACGGCTGTCGTCATGTCGAACGTCCCGGATTGCCGGCCGCTCGCCACGAAGACGTAGGTCTGCACGCGCGTCGCATCGAGATCGACCAGCTCGCGCTGCGTTACCTCGACCCGGGCCCCGCCACAGGCCGCGGCCGACGCGGCGATCCAAGCGGCCCACGCCGCGATCCGTCGATTTCCTGCTGCGCGCACGCTCTGCATGCCGGGAACGTACCGCGATCGCGATCGTGATACTCACCCCCCAGCGTGATGCGTGACGTCGATCTGGTCATCGTCGGCGGCGGCCCGGCCGGGCTGTCGACCGCGCTGCACCTCCACGCGATCGCGCCGCACCTGCGCATCGTGATCCTCGAGCGCGAGACGTACCCGCGCGAGAAGATCTGCGCGGGTGGCATCGGCGCGCGGGCGTTCAAGCTGCTCGCGAAGATCCGCGTCGAGGTCGAGTGCCCGAAGGTCCCGCTCACGTCGCTCGCCGTGAGGCTCGCGCACGACACGATCGTGACCACGGTCGACGATCTCGGCGTGGTCGTCCGTCGCATCGAGTTCGACCACGCGCTGGCCAAGGTCGCCATCGCGCGCGGCATCGAGCTGCGCGACGGCTGTGGCGTGTCGCGCATCGAGTTTGTCGACGAGAGCGACCGCGCACTCGGCGCAAATGCCCCGCGAGCGCGCGGTGGCGACCGCGAGGATGCCGAGCGGGCACGCCTCGCGACGGCCGCTCACGAGGCCGCGCGCGTACGAGTGACGACGGCGAGTGGGGACGTCTATCGCGCACGCGCGATCGTGGGCGCCGATGGCGTTTCCGGTGTCGTGCGCAACCAGGCGGGGTTCGCGAGGCCCGAGCTCCGCGCACAGGTAGTCGAGCTCGACACCGAGGGTGTGGCGGACGATCTGCCGCGCGACACCGTCGTGTTCGACTTCGCACGCCGCGATCTGGCGGGCTACGCGTGGGACTTCCCGACGATCGTCGACGGCCAGCCGCTCGTCTGCCGCGGCGCCTACGTGATCCGCACGCTCGGCGCCGACGACGCGCGCAAGCGCTGCGCCGCGTACCTCGCCGAGCGCGGGCTCGACATCCAGCGCTACCGCATCAAGCAGTTCGCCGAGCGAGGCTGGCAACCCGGCGCCGAGATCGCGTGTCCGCGCGTGCTGCTCGTCGGCGAAGCCGCGGGCATCGACATCGCGACCGGCGAAGGCATCGGCCAGGCGATCGAATACGGAGCGGTCGCGGGGCCGTACCTCGCGCGCGCGTTCGAGCGCGACAACCTTCGCTTCGGCGACTGGCGCACCGCGGTCGAGAAGCACCACCTCGGGTTCCAGCTGCGCATCCGCCACCTCGCGTACGAGCTGTTCTATGGACGACGCCGCGCGAAGGTCGAGTTCCTCATGCCGCGCCTGACGTCGATGTTCCGCGTCGCGATCCAGGACTTCGCCGGCGTTCCGATGTCCAAGCTCGCGCTCGCGCGCGGCGCCGGACAGTTTCTCGCCGCGTACGCGAAGATGAAGATGCGCCCCGAGGACGTGCAGTGACTCGAGGACGCCCCGTGACTAGAGGAGCTGCGTGAGCGCCACGATCGCGACGACCCCGATCAGCACCGCCGCGATGATCGCGCCGCCCTTCGACGTGTTTGCCTGCGGCGCTCTCGACGTCGTCGGTGCCGGGAGATCCGCACCCGCGGCGAGCTGCTTCTTCGCGGCCGCGTTCGCCCCCTCGTCGGCCATCTCCTTGAACACCGCCGTCAGGAACGACGCGAGGTACGGCATGCCGGGGATCGACGCGGACGAGACCTCCCACGGGGCCGACTGCGACGGCATCTCCGTGAACATCTCGCGCACCTCGCGCGACGGGACCTCCTCGAGTGCCTCGCCGCGGATTCGCATGTTTCCGCGCCACTCGGACCAGAACACGCTCGCGCTGCCCTTCTCGCACACGAAGTAGCGGATTGCGCCGTCGTCCGACTTCGCGATCGCGCCGTAATACGTCTCCGCGACGTCGTCGGGCGGCGGCATGCGAATGGTGCGGATCTCGACGCCGAACGCACGCACGGGCTCGATCCAGATCAGACCCTTCGACGGTTGCGCTTCGGCGCCGGGCGCCGCGTCGGACCAGCGCATCTCGAGATACGAGGCCGCTTTGTCACCCGAGATGATCTTCCACAGCACGGGAGAAGTTGTGACGTCGAGCGGGAGGACCTTGTGAGCGAAGTTGTAGTGGTGTTGGCGCATGACGGTCGTCCGGACGGCCACCGCGGAGCGGTAGTCGCATGGCCCGACCGCATGTCCGCGTGAACATTGGTCAGTTCGGCGTACTGGACGATGTCGTCTTCCACGACCGGACCGCGAACACGACGAGCGCGACCGCGAGCCCGAGGAGGACCAGCGACACGAGCCCGTTGATCCACGGGGTCGTGCCTGCGGCGAAGTCAAAGAGCGCCTTCGCCTGGAGCGCGAGCGCGACGACGGTTACCGACATCACGAACACCATCGGAATCACGACGTACCAGATCGGCTTGCCCTGGCGGTGCAGCCACACGGTGATCGCCAGCAGGGAGAGTGCGGCGAGCAGCTGGTTCGACGTCCCGAAGAGCGACCAGAACTTCGTGAAGCTTCCCTTGCCCGCGAACATGAGGAAGCCGAACGGGACGAGCACGGTCGCCGCCGTCGCGATCATGCCCGCGGCCTTCGACGACGTCTCGAACAGCTCCTGCAGGATGTAGCGACCGAGGCGCGTCGCCGAGTCGAGGGTGTCGAAGATAAACGTCGAGAGGACCATCGCGCCGAACGTCGTCGCGACGACCGGATCGAGGCCGGTCAGCGCGTTCAAGAAGCGCGCGATGCCGCTCGCGTAGATCGCGTCGGGCGTGCCCTTCACCGACGGAGCGACGATCATCACGGTCGCGAGTGCGATCAAGGCAACGAACGCTTCGAGAAGCATCGCGCCGTAGCCGATCGGATGACAGTCGCGCTCGCGATCGATCTGCTTCGACGTGGTCCCGGAGCACACGAGGCCGTGGAAGCCGGAGCACGCGCCACACGCGATCGTCACGAACAGGAACGGGAACAGCATGCCGCCCTTCGCGTGCTCGAAGCCCGTGAACGCGGGACGCTCGATCGTGAAGCCTCCGAAGAAGATTCCGAGCGTGCCGATCGCGAGCGCGGTGTAGAGGACGAAGCCACCGAGGTAGCCGCGCGGCTGGAGCAGGAGCCACATCGGCGTCAGCGAGGCGACGAAGCAGTACGCGAGGATCAGCGCGACCCACAGCTTCCAGTCCGCGGCGAGCACCGTCGAGTACTCCGTGCCGACCCAGACGGCGACGAAGATCAACGGCACGAAGATCAGCGTCTGGATCCACAGCTTCGGCTTCCAGAGCCGGTCGACGACGCCCATCACGAGGGCGAGCAGGAGGTACAGCACGCCCGCGAGCGCGACCGCGCCGCCTTGATCGAAGTCGCTCGCGACACCCGGCTGCGCCTTCGTGGTGAACGCGCCCGCCGTGAGATCGACGAACGCGACGATCACGTAGACGAGCGCGAGCCAGATGAAGATCAGCATCGCGCGCCACGCGTTGCGCCCGAGGTTCGCCTTCGCGACCTCGGCGATCGACTTCGCGTCGTGCCGCACAGACGCGACGAGCGTCGTGAAGTCGTGGACAGCCCCGATGAAGATCACGCCGAAGACGATCCACAGGATCGCAGGTAGCCAGCCGAAGTACTGCGCCGCGAGGATCGGTCCGACGATCGGGCCCGCCGCCGCGATCGCGCTGAAGTGCTGGCCGAACAGGTACGCGGGTTTGGTCGGGACGAAGTCGATGTCATCGCGATGGCGATGCGCGGGCGTGTCGGTCGACGAGCCGAGCGCGTACTGCCGCGCGATCAGCCGCCCGTAGAACCGGTAGCCGAGGACGAGCAGCACCATCACGGATGCGGCCAACAGCGGGAGACTCACGAGCGCGAGCATACTATCGTCGCGCTCGCGGACCGCCGAACTCCGCGCCATAGAGCCCACCTACAAGATTCGCGAAGAAATCGTCGCAGGCATGTCGATCCGCAGCGGGCACGATCGTCGCCCCGATGAACCCCGAAACAGGACATCAGGAGACACCATGAAAGTCGCCGTTTTCGTCAAGGCCACCCCCGACTCCGAGAAGGGCACGCAGCCCGAACCCCAGATGCTCGCCGAGATGATGAAGTACAACGAGGAGCTCGTGAAGGCGGGCATCCTCCTCGACGGCGCCGGCCTCCGCCCGTCCAAGGACGGCGCACGCGTGCGGTTCAGCGGGCGCGAGCGCTCGGTGATCGACGGGCCGTTCACGGAGACCAAGGAGCTCGTCGCGGGCTACTGGCTGTGGCAGGTCAAGTCGCTCGACGAAGCGATCCAATGGGTGAAGCGCTGCCCGAACCCGATGCTCGTGGACAGCGAGATCGAGATTCGCCCGCTGTTCGAGATGGCGGACTTCGAGCACGCAGACGCAGACACGCGCGCGCTGCATGACGAACTGCAATCGCAGACCAAGCTCCGTTGACGCGTCCGTGCTCTGATCCGCGAGGTGCGGAGCACGCAGGACGTACGTCGCGCGATCGACGCGGTGTTTCGGATCGAGAGCGCGCGTCTCGTCGCGGGTCTAGCCCGCATCACGCGCGATGTCGGCGTCGCCGAGGAGCTGGCACAGGACGCGCTGGTCACGGCCCTCGAGAAGTGGCCCGAGACCGGCATTCCGGACAACCCGGGCGCGTGGCTCATGCACGTGGCCAAGAATCGAGCGCTGGATCGCGTTCGGAGAACAACGCTGGTGGATCGCAAGCACGAGCAGATCGGAGCGGAGATCGCGGCGCAGCCCGACCGCACCGTCGAGACACTCGAGGCGAAGCTGGACGATGATGTCGGCGACGATCTGCTGCGCCTGATCTTCACGTGCTGCCATCCCGTGCTGTCCCGTGAGGCGCGCGTAGCGCTCACACTGCGCTTGCTCGGCGGCCTGACGACCGAAGAGATCGCGCGCGCGTTCCTGACGCCCGAGCCGACGATCGCGCAACGCATCGTGCGCGCCAAGAAGACGCTGGCCGACGAGGACGTCCCGTACGAAGTGCCGCACGGCGAGGATCTCGCGCCGCGGCTCGCGTCCGTGCTCGAGGTCATCTACCTCGTGTTCAACGAGGGCTACTCCGCGACTTCAGGCGATCACTGGACGCGACCGGGCCTGTGCGAGGACGCGTTGCGCCTCGGCCGGATCCTCGCGGAGCTCGCACCGTCCGAGGCCGAGGTGCACGGGCTCGTCGCGCTGATGGAGATCCAGGCGTCGCGCATGCGCGCCCGCACCACGCCGGACGGTTCGCCGATCTTGTTGCTCGATCAAGATCGCGCGCGGTGGGACCAGCTGCTGATCCGCCGCGGGCTCGCGGCGCTCGCGCGTGCGGAGGCCGCGACGGCCCCGGGGGCGTACGTGATGCAAGCGGCGATCGCCGCATGTCACGCACGCGCAAAGCTCGCGACCGAGACCGACTGGGTCCGGATCGCGGCGCTGTACGGTGCGCTCGTGCAGCTCACCCAGTCACCGATCGTCGAGCTGAACCGCGCCGTCGCCGTGTCGATGGCATTCGGGCCCGCGGCCGGGCTCGAGATCGCCGATTCGCTGCGCGACGTGCCAGCGCTCGCTGACTATCACCTGCTGCCGAGCGTGCGCGGAGATCTGCTGTTCAAGCTCGGTCGTCTCGGCGAAGCGTGCGCGGAGCTCGAGCGTGCAGCCTCGATGACGAGGAACCAGCGCGAGCGCGCGTTGCTCCTCGAGAAGGCGTTCGCATGTCGCTCGATCCCACCGATCGCTCACTGAGCCGCTAGAGAAACGAGCGCGCGATCTCCTCGAGCCGGTCGTACGCCGCACCCGCGCCGCTCTCCATGCCCGACGACATGATGATGTCGCGCACCATCACCGAGTGGCATTCGGTCAGACAGGTGAGCGACGCCTTGCCCGCGGCCTCGACGAGCGTGTACGTGACGAGCACCGAGCCTTCATGGCCGTCCATGCTCTCCGTGTTCACGATGCGCGCCGGCTTCTCGATCTCGAGGTACTCGCCGCTCTGCCCCATCGACGATCCGTCGGGCATGCGCAACTCGAAGCGCCACGTGCCGCCGACGCGAAAGTCGATGTCGCAGCGGGTCATCGGCGTCTCAGAGCAGCCCCACCACTTCTTCACGAGCTCGGGCTCGCTCAACGCGCGCCACACCAGCGTGCGCGGCGCGTCGAAGTCGCGCTCGAGGAGGATGCTCGTCTCGGTCGGCGTCGATACCTTCATCGTCTTCTTCATGCTGTTGCCTTTGGTGTTGCTGCTCGGTGCTCGGAGTGAAGGACTGCGCACAGGCGGTCGAGCGCGCCCGCGAAACACGTACGCGTGATCGATTGCTCGAGCTTCCAGCGCGTTCGAACGCCGTCCTCGACAAGGGTGATGGTGATCAAGGTCGTGGTCTCGGCACGGGGTCCGCCCCACGTGAACACGATGCGTTCGGGCTTGCGCACGTCGCAGATCGCGACGGTGAAGCGATCGAGGTCGACTCGCCGTCGCCCGTCACGCCGCACCTCCCACCAACGAGCGAGTCGCGCCGCATCGCACCACTCGGCGAACACGTCGGCGCGCGGCGCATCGAACACTCGTGACATCACGAGCAGTGGTTGCACAGCGTTGCGCATCACCGTCCGCCTTTCTTGCCGCGCTTTCTGTCCTGGTCGCGGTCCGTGTCCTTCATCTCCGCGAGCAACGCGTCGAGGCGTTCGAAGCGCGCCTCCCAGATCTCGCGATACCGGAGGAGGTACTCGTTCGCCTCGCGCAGCGGCTCGGCCTCGATGCGAACGGGTCTACGCTGCGCGTCGCGACCTCGCGAGACGAGGCCTGCCCTCTCGAGCACCTTGATGTGCTTGGAGATCGCGGGCTGGCTCATCGCGAACGGCTCGGCGAGCTCGAGGACCGATGCATCCCCGCGTGCGAGCCTGGCGAGGATCGCGCGCCTCGTCGGATCGGCGAGCGCGGAGAACGTGGCATCGAGACGGTCGAGCGTCATGCATTACCTCGTGGTTTTATAACCTATAGGTTATGCGCGACGTGAAGTCAACCTTCGATTCGAGCGCCACGCGATGTCACGGCGTGCGCGTAAATGCCGCGTCCATCGTCTCGAACCACGCGTCGACAAGCGGCTGCTGCACCGGCGCGAGCAGGTACGTCCACAGCTTGCCGCTGTCGGGTTCGTAGAGGAGGTCGCCGGCCTGCCACTGCTCGCACGGCACGTGTTCCGTGAGATCGGCGGCATCGCGGCGGCGCGCGGCGCCGAGATCCAGCCGAACACGTTTGACGGATCGGCGAGCCGGCGAAACAACGCGTACGCGGCCGAACGATCGGGCGTGTGCACGTAGATCGCGAGCACCTTCGACAGAAGCTCGACCATGCGCCCCTCCCCGAGCACGTGTGTACCAGCGACTGCGGGCGCGACGAGCCCGGTCGTCTCCTCGACGATCCGCGCAGCCTCCTCGAGCCCGCCGGGCGGCAGCGAGGTGATCTCGGGTATTCGATGTCGCAAGAATCTCGCTCGACATGCGGGACTTCGGCGGACTTCTCTCACGAATACGTCGCGCGGCTGCGGCCTCGTTGATCTTCGGCGTGGCCGAGGGACCGACGCGACCGTCGCGGTTAAGATCGCAGGCGTGTCGTGGAGGCCGTTATGGACCGGCGAGCTCGCGGAGCGAGCGATGGTGCGAGCGCGAGAGATCGCGATCGCGCAGGCCGAGGCCCCGACGGCAACTGCCGCCGATCGCGTGTTGTATTGGGCGTACACGACGGCGGTGTTCGACGAGGCGTTCGCGAACGACGCGTACGGTGCCGCTCTCGACGATCTCGTTGCCTCGCTTCGCCGCGGCGCGCCGCACCTGGGGCTGTTCGGCGGGCTCGCGAACGGTGGATGGGTGCTGTGTCATACGCTCGACGCCGACGACAGCGAGGACTCGCTCGGCGCGATCGACGAGGCGCTCCTCCGCGTGCTGGCGGTCGACGAATGGCGCGGCGCGCACGATCTGATCGAGGGGCTGACGGGGTTCGGCGTCTATTTCCTCGAGCGCATCGATCACGGCGCGGGTGACAAGGCGCGCGACGGGCTCGCACGCGTCGTGTCACACCTCGAGCGCACGGCGCTCTGGTGCGAGGTCGGCACGAACACGGGTTCGAGCTCGCTCGGCGCGACGTGGCACACCCCGCTATCGATCCTCCCTCCGCACTTCGCGGCCGACTACCCCGACGGGTTCTTCGACTGCGGGATCGCCCATGGAGTGCCCGGCATGATCGGGCTGCTCGCGCGTGCGAGCGCATACATCGATCCGGCGCGCGCATGCGCGCTCGGCGCACGACGGTGGCTCGAGGCGACGCGCCGCAACGATGAGTTCCCGAGCAAACTCGCCGGTCCGCCGTCCGCGAACGCTGCGAACGCGAGCGCCGCGAACGCCTCGAACGCGAGCGCTGCGAACGCGAACGCTGCGAACGCGAACGCTGCGAACGCGAACGCCGCGAACGCGAACGCCTCGAACGCCGCGAACGCGAACGCCGCGAACGCGTACGCCGCGCTTCGCTTCGAGACAGCGCGCACCGCGTGGTGCTATGGCGATCCGGGAATCGCGCTCGGCCTCGCGCGACGGGCAGCGCTCGATGCCCACGACGCCCCCGATCGCAACGCCCACGATGCCCACGCCGCCATCCCGCGCGTCGATCCGTACGCCCTGGCGCTCGCGGCACTCCAGCGCGACCTCGCGAGCTCGCAGGTGATCGACGCGACGCTGTGCCACGGGTCCGCTGGGCTCGGCCATATCGCGAATCGCTTCTTCCACGCGACCGGGAACCCGGCGTTCGCGGACACAGCGCGCATCTGGTTCGCGCACGCGCTCGAGCAGCCGATCGCAGACGACCGCGCGTTCCTCGACGGTTCCGCCGGTGTCGGTCTCGCACTCATCGCGGCGTGCACCGACACCGAGCCAGCGTGGGACCGACTCCTGCTCGCCGACCTCGCGTACTCCGAGAGCTAATCATGGACAAAGACAAAGCCGACAAGTACCGACCGCTCGCTCGCTTCGTGCTGCGTACGCCCACGTTGCCGTTCGATACGATCGCGCGTTGGGCTGCGATGACGACGACCGAGGAGCGGCGTGCGGATCTAAAGCGCCTGATCGCGGATCCGACCGTGCGCGAGGCCGTGTACCTGGCGTCACCCGAGCTCGACGCGCAGATTCCCGCGTGGCAGAAGCAGCCCGAGTCGCAGGCCGGCATCGGAGTCGAGCGAGCGCTCGTTCGCTATCTGTCGCGCATGGCGTCGCGCTCGACCCCATTCGGCTTGTTCGCGTCGGTGTCGATCGGATCGATCGGCGAGACGACGAACCTCGTGATCCCGCCCCGTGCGGACGCGAAGCGGCACACGCGCCTCGACAACGACCTCTTGTTCCAGCTGTGCGCCGATCTCGCGAAGGATCGCGGCATCCGTGTGCACCTGCGGTATCGCCCGAACTCGAGCCTGTACCTGGCAGCGGCGCGTCTGCGCTATGCGGAGGCGCGGCTCGTCGGCGCGGCGCGCATGTATCACCTCGTGGCGGTGGATCGCACGCCGTACCTCGAGGCTCTACTCGCCCGCGCGCGAAGTGGAGCGACAACGGCGGAGCTCGTCGATTTGCTCGTCACAGATCCGGAGATCACACGCGACGAGGCCGCGGCGTTCCTCGACGAGGTGATCGACTCGCAGATCCTCGTGCCCGAGCTCGCGCCCGCGGTGACCGGCCGCGAACCGACGGCCGGCATCATCGACGCGTTGCGCGCGAGCGGGCTCGGGCTCGTCGCCGATCCGCTCGCCGACGCGGAGCGCGCGATCGCCGAGATCGATGCCGCGCCGTCGAATGCGCCCGACCGCTACAAGGCGATCGAGCAGATGCTCGCGCAGCGATTGCCTACGAAGGTCGAGCCGAGCCGACTGTTCCAGGTCGACCTGTTCAAGTCGGCGACGGAGTTCACGATCAGCAACGGCCTCGCCGAGGAGCTCCGGCGCGCGGCGCAGCTGCTCCACGATCTCGCGCCCGGTGGCGTCGACAGCGAATGGAGCGAGTTCCGCAACCGGTTCAGCGCGCGCTACGAGACGCGCGAGGTGCCGTTGCTCGAGGTGCTCGACGAGGAGTCAGGCATCGGATTCGGCGAGACCGGCGATTCACCACGCGCCGCGCCGCTGCTCGCGGATCTCGCGTTCCCGGGACGCCCGGGCGTGCGCCGCACGACCCTCGCAGCGCGCGACGTGTATTTGATGGCGCTGGTGGCCCGAGCGCTGAAGGAAGGTGCGGCGGAGATCGCACTATCCGACGAGGACGTCGCGAAGCTGACGAACCCCGACCCGACGCCGCTCGCCGATCTGATCGCGATGCAGTGCCAGCTCGTCGCGGTGAACAGCGAAGCGTTCGCCACCGGTGACTACCAGATCCGCGTCGTCGGTTGTGGCCGTGGCGCCGCCCTGCTGGGCAGGTTCTGTCACGGCTCCGAGAGCGTGCGCGCGCTCACCGACGAGTGCCTTCGTTTCGAGGAGACCGCGTCGCCCGACGCTGTTTACGCGGAGATCGTGCACCTGCCCGAGGGGCGTATCGGCAACATCCTGCTGCGACCCGTGCTGCGCGAGTACGAGATTCCGTATCTCGGCGCGAGCGGCGCCGCGGCGGACAAGCAGATCGACGTCGACGATCTCACGGTCTCGATCGTCGAGAACCGCGTCGTCCTCAAGTCTAGGCGGCTCGGTCGCGAGGTGATTCCGCGCCTCACGAGCGCGCACAACTACTCGGCGCGCAGCCTCGCCGTCTATCGCTTCCTCTGCTCGCACGCCGGGCAGAACCTCGGGCAGGCGTACTGGACGTGGGGCGTGGCGGGCGAGCTGCCGCATCTCCCACGCGTTCGCCGGGGCCGCGTCATCCTCGAGCGCGCGCGCTGGACCCTCCTACGCAAAGACCTCGCACTGATCGAGACCGCGTTCGGAGGCCTCTCCGGCGCGAAGACTCCCGAGCAGGTGCGTGCGGTGCGCGCCAAGGTGATGGCTGCCGTCCAGCAGATCCGCGAGCGCCGCGAGCTGCCGCGCTGGATCGTCGTCGGTGATCACGACAACGAGCTCCCCGTGGATCTCGACAACGAGCTGATGGTCGAGAGCGCTGCCCATCTTTTGAAGGGGCGGCCCAGCGCGAACGTATACGAGATGATCCCCGATCCGTCCCGCATGGCCGTGACCAACGGCGAGGGGTCGTTCTCGCACGAGCTGATCCTCATGCTGAACAAGGAGGTCCGGCCCGTCGCGAAGTCACCCGCGTTCGAGCCGGCGCCGGTGCAGCGCCGGTTCTTGCCGGGCTCGAGCTGCCTCTACCTGAAGCTCTACACGGGGCGCGCGACGGCGGACGCGCTGTTCCGCGACTACCTCGCGCCGGCCGTGAAGTCCGCGCTCGAACGCGGCCTCGCGTCGCACTGGTTCTTCATCCGATACGGCGATCCCGAGTGGCACGTGCGAGTGCGCTTCTTCGGGGATCCCGCGAAGCTGATGGGGCAGCTCTTGCCGTACCTTCACGAGGCGCTCGCGCCCGCGAGCGAGCGCGGCCTCGTGTGGAAGATCATGCTCGACACCTACGAACGGGAGGTCGAGCGCTACGGAGGCGAACACGCGATCGAGACTGCGGAGCAGATCTTCTGCGCCGACAGCAACTGCGTCCTCTCGATCCTCGAGAGCCTCGAAGGCGACGCCGGCGCCGACGCGACCTGGCGACTCTCGCTGCGTGGCATCGATCGACTGATGGACGACCTCGGCCTCTCGCTCCCCGAGAAGCTCGCGATCATGACGAGCGCGCGCGACGGCTTTGGCGCGGAGGTCGGCATGGATACGAACCTCCAGAAGCAGCTCGGCGAGAAGTACCGAAAGCACAAAGCAGAGATCACGTCGCTGCTCGAGACCCCCGACGACGATCCCGATCACATGTTCGGCCCGGCGTTCCAGATGTTCGCCGACCGGTCGCGCGCACAGGCCCCGCACGCTGCGCGGTTGCGCGAGCTCCAGGCCGCAGGACTGCTCCGCGCCCCGGTGATCGAGCTCGCACACTCGTTCATCCACATGCACGTGAACCGCATGATCCGATCGGCAGCGCGCCTGCACGAGCTGGTGCTCTACGATCTGCTCCGCCGTCACTACGACGGGCTCATCGCACGCGCGAAGCACGCCGCGAAGGCTTCGTAGCCGCGTCGAGGTCGACCGCGATCGATCACGTGCGTCTACTTTGCGCGACGAGTTGTCTCGTGCGGCTAGCAGCGATCGGCGCGATGGCGATCGCGTGCACCAGCAGATTTCCGACGGTTGCAGTCGCCGGCTCGTTGGCGCGCCACGTGCTTTGTCCGATTCGCGAGGACGCAGCGCTCCGCGGCGTTCGAACGACGAGATGACCATGACGAAGCAGGCAACCCAGGTAGTACGCACGTTCTAGCGCTCGCAGGTGCCCCGCGGCACCTCGCAGGACGCTGAACGTCGACGACACCTGGACCTCTTCCGACATCCCGTTTTGTTTCGAACACACACCGCACCGTAGGAGACCGCCGTGAAGAAACTCTCGCGCAAGCTGAACCTCAACCGCGAAACCCTCATCCCGCTGACCGCCGACTCGCTCGACGGCATCCACGGTGGCGCGACGCCCGCGACGCTCACCGCGACGCTCACGTCCACGGGATCGATGCCGCCGTCGCGCCCGTCGATCTGCAATCCCACGCACACGCGCTTTTTTTGCCAGCAGTCCGGCACGCCGCTGTAGGCGACACATCCCATCGCAACATCGACCACTTTCCAGAGGAGAACGACCATGAAGAAGCAATCTCGCAAGCTCGCACTCAACCGCGAAACCCTCATCCCGCTCCAGGCCGATGACATGGCCGCGATCAACGGTGGAGCCACGCCGACGATCACGACCTCGAGCGCGCCATGCACGGCGTCCATCGCATCGCTCCTGTCGGCGATCAGCCAGTCCCTGCAGAGCCGCGGTCCCGGCTGCCGCTAAGGAGGCGCGAATGACCACGAACGACGACGTAGTAGACGTACGCGACCGCGTCGATCACGTACCGGACGTTCCGGACGAACATCGCGCGAACAGCTGACGATCGGTCGAGAGACCGGCCGCGAGCTGTTCGCGCGATGCGCAGTTTCGGCCCATGCACCGCGCGACAGACTCGTCGCGAACTGCTGTCGATCGGTCGAGAGACCGGCCGCGAGCTGTTCGCGCGATGCGCATTTTCGGCCATGTACCGCGCGACGAGCTCGTCCGGCGCGTGTCGTCACCCGAAGGCAGCGAACTGCTCCTCGCGGAACGCATGGAGACTGCGGGCAGCGAACGACGGCGCCAGTCCTCTCCAGCAGTTGCAGTCGCCGGCAAGTTGGCTCGCCACGTGCTCCTTCGTTGCTCACGGAACGCAGCGCTCTAGAGAGCTCGGCGTTCGAGACACGAGATGACCATGACGAAGCAGGTAACCCAGGTAGTACGCACGTTCTAGCGCTCGCAGGTGCCCACGCGGCACCTCGCCGGACGCAAAGGACGTAGTCGATACCTGGACCTCTTCCGACATCCCGTTCTCGAACCTCACGCCAGCACTCAGGAGCACGCCATGAAGAAGCAGTCTCGCAAGCTGAACCTCAGCCGCGAAACCCTCATCCCGCTGCAGAGCACCGAGCTCGACACGATCAACGGCGGATTCATCTCGACATTGACCCCTCATCTGCCGCCGACATCCACGGTCCGTCCGTCGCTGCCGTTCGAAACGCAAACGATCACGGCGCCGCCACCCAACCGCACCAAGTAGCCGCGAGCCACCTCGCAGCGTTTTCTGCCAGCCAACCCGACACCTACAGGAGACCGACCATGAAGAAGACGAGCCGCAAGCTGAACCTCAACCGTGAAACCCTCATCCCGCTCCAGAACGACGAAATGAACGCGATCAACGGCGGTGCCACGCCGACGATCACGACGTCGAGTGCCGCATGCACCGCATCGATCGCGAGCGTGCTCTCGGCGATCAGCCAGTCGCTCAACTCGCGCTGGTGCAAGT
>JBJXGN010000094.1:0-142909 GCA_046160585.1 Kofleriaceae bacterium | reverse complement strand
GCACTGCGCGATAGCGATCGCGACGGTGATGTTCTGCGCGCGGGCCATGTCGACGGCGCGCTGCACGGCGGCCGTGCCCTCCGAGCGCGTGAGCTCGGGCAGGACGAGAAGGAAGTCATCCCCCGCGTCCTCGGCGAGGAGGTCCATCGGGCGCAGCGTGGCGGCGATCTGCTCGACGACGGCGTCGCTCGGGATGCGAAGCAGCGCCAGCGTCACCGGGCGGTGATAGCGAACGGAACGATCGACCTCGGCCGCGAGCCGCTGCTCGCCGGTCTCGGCGTCGGCGATGTGCGCGGTGCGGCGCAGGCCGCTCGTGATGTTGACGATGGCGATGATCGGACCGACCGAGACCTCGTCAGCATGGGCGATGCGCGCGACGCCTTCGACCTTGTCGCCGTTGACGCGCGTGCCGTTGCGGGAGCCGAGATCTTCGACGTCGATAACGTCACCGCGCCGCCGGACACGCGCGTGCATGCGCGACACCTTCTCGTGGTCGAGCGTGATGGTCGCACCGCGCGAGCGGCCGAACGTGACATCGATTCCGTCGGGTAGCTCGATGACGCGTGAGCCATCCTCCCCTCCAAGATGGATGACCAGGGTCACGCGCGGCCCTGTTGGAACAGCTATTTCGGTGACACCCGCCAGAGTTTGGAGGTCGGTACCCATGAATTTGTACGAATCGTGCACACTCATCACCATCTGCGCAGCCTCGCAATGTCGAAATTCACAGCGTTATCATCGAGGGGTGGATGGTCTCCGCGTTGCACCAAGACCTGTGCCATGCAGAGGTTGATGTCGGTGTTGTTCGTCCTCGGTGCTACCGCCTGTGGCGGCAACGCCGATGGCGGCTCGCCGAACGTCCCCGATGCCCCAGCGGGTGCCCTCGATGCGGGCGCAAGCGCCGACGGCGCGCCATTCCAGGGATTGACCGTCGACTGGGCTGACTCGCCTCCGCTACCCGGGCCTCTCGGGTTGTCCGGGACGACGATCAGCGTCGCGAGCGCACGCTTCCGCATCGAACGGCTCGAGGCCATCTCCGACGGCGGCGCCGTTCCAGAGGCGAGGCAGGACGACTTCGACATCCTGTGGGACAGCTCGAACGCCCCCCCTACCATCTACTTCCCGAACGCGCCCCCCGCGATCTACTCGAAGGTGCGCCTCAACATCGACCAGGGGCCTGGGGACACCGCGTCGTTCGAGATCACGGGGAGCGTGGTGATCAGCGGAACGACGGAGCCGTTTCGCATCACGAGCCAGCAGAAGATCGACCTCGAGGTGGAAGGCTACGCGGTCCGGCTCGATCTCGGCGACCAGCGGGGCATGCCGATCATCGTGAAGCTCGACGCACTCCTCGCGGAGGTCGCCTGGAGTGGACTCCCCGTGACGAACACCGTACGCACGCTCGACGATACGCGGCCAACGGAGATCGACGCGCTGCGCGACCGATTCGAGCTCGCGTTCGTCGGCCCCTTCGAGTAGCTACGCTCGAGCTACGCGAGTGTGACGAGGTCCTCGAACGCCGCGTAGTAGCTGCGCCGGAACGCGGCGAGCGTCTGCGCGCCCGCGCTCGCGCGGTGCGTGACGAGGTTGCGGACGGCAGCGAGCGTATGGAGGCGATGCGCGAGCGAGACCGTGCGCTCCGATGTCGTCTTCTGCTCCTTCCCGCCGAGCTTGAACATGTTCTTGAAGCCCGTCGGGTGATCCACCGCGAACACCACCATCAAACGCGCCCACTCGGTGACCGACAGCGGCGAGTCGAGTCGCTTGCGGCGGTGCTCCTGGAGATCGCGGACGCAGTTCGGGATCGAGCGGAGCGGGATCTCGACACGCGCGCCACCGACGTCGACCGGGTCGCGCCACTTCGGCTCGAGCCAGCGCGAGAAGCCCTGCCAGCTGCCGCCGATCACGCGATCGACGTAGTCGAACAGCGCGCCTGGCTCGCGCTGCAACCCGGCCATGCGCGGTCCGAGCCACGCGTGTACGTAGTTCTCGAGCACCTTCATCCACAGCGTGATCGGCGGCGAGAGGTCTGCGTCCTTCTGCTGGCCCGTCGAGAGGAACAACGACTCGGCGGTGCGCAGGCTGCGGATCATCGTGTCGAAGCCCGACAGCTTCGTCATCGACGCGAAGCTCGGGAACAGCTTCGTGATCTCGCCGTCGACGTCGACGGCGGGAGCCGCCTCGTCGCTCTGCGCGGCCGTGGCGATCTTCATGCGCAGCAAAGGCTCGAACGCCGGATCGTCAGCATCGACCTTCTCGAGTGCCTCGTCGATCACCGCAGTGAGCGCCGACGCGTGCGGGCGCGTGATCTCGATCGCCGCCGCGAGCGCACCGCGCGCCGTGGCGTCGCCGTCACCCGCGACGAACTTGATCGCCTGCGCGAGCGACGCGGGCGTCCCGAGTCGCAAGAGGCCGGCGGCCGCGCGCTCGTGCACCGATGGATCCTCGTCCTTGAACGCGGACAAGAGCGCCTTCTCCGTCGACGGATCGGCGAGCTTGCCGAGCGCCCACACCGCGGCGCCGCGCACGTGGGGCGCATCGTCGGAGACGAGCGGTGCGATCGCCGACGCAGCGACTGCGCCGCCGAGCAGCCCAGCGATCTCCGCGCCCGCTTCGCGCAGGCGAGGCTCGGGCGATGAGAGCAGCTGCGACGCGCGCGGCGACAGACCGGCGATCGCCTGCGGGTCCGGACCCGATGCGTGCAGCGCGTTGGCGGCGGCACCGAGCACGCGCGGATCCTCTTCACGCTTGATGGTCGCCACGAGATCACCGGCGACGCCCGGCATGTGCAGCTCGCCGAGCGCGATGTACGCCGCAAGGCGAATGTCCGCGGGCTCGGAGTGCACGCAGCGCTTCACGATCTGCGGCGAGAGCTCCGCGAGGTTCAGGTTGCCGACGACGTAGATCGATCGGCGGCGCACCATCGGGCTCTCGTCGTCGAGCATCGGTGCGACGAGCTTCGCGATCGCGGGGCTGTCGTTGTCGACGCGCGCCGCGAGCTGCAGCGCCCACAGGACCGCGCCGCGGATCTGCGCCGACGGTGATGTCGCGAGGCCGCCAATGCGATCGATGAGCTCCGAGCTTGTCGCGAATGCACCCATCGCCTGCACGGCGGCCGCGCGCGAACCCTCGTCGACGTCGTCGCGATGCGCGAGCTTCGCCAGGGCCTCCCGCTCCCACGACTGCGCCGCTTCGATCGCGCCGACGGCACGTGCGCGAACATGGGCCTCGATATCCGGGCGCTCCGCGATCGCGAGCAGGTAGCGCGTGACCTCCTCGTCGCGCAGCTCGCCGAGGACCTGCACGACGCCCGCGGCCTCGTCGGTGAGTAGGAGCTGCGCTTGCTCGAGCACCTCGGCGATCGGTAGCGTGCGCAAGCGGCGCGCGAGCACCGCCACCACGGCGCGATCCGGCTCGGACAACGCGATCAGGAACCGATCGGACGTGTCCTTCGTTCGCTCCGCCTTGAGCGCGCGCGACGCCATGCTCGCCGCGATGCGGATCTCGGCGTCGTCGTGGCGTGCGAGCCGGCGCAGCGTGGGGAGCACCTCGAGCGCACCGAGCTCCGACAGGTAACGAACCGCCGCGATCTGCACCTCGGGCTCGAGATCCTGATCGAGGACGAGCAGCGCCGAGTCGCGCCCACCCGCCGAGCGGATCTCGGTGAGCGCCGACAGCGCGGCCGCCGCCTCGCCCGGATCGCCGAGGATCATCGGCACGAGCCGCTCGACCGCGCTCACCGCGCCCATGCGGCCGAGCGCCTGGATCGCCGCGCGGCGCAGCGACGGCGACACGCCCTCGCCGAGAAACGCGGCGACGGACTCCTCGAGCGCGGGGAAGCCGAGGCCACCCGCGGCCTGGATCGCGGCGGCGGCGATCGTCGGATCGCGGTCCGAGAGCCGGCGATGCACGAACGGTAGGAGCCACAGGTTGCGGAAGCCGCGCCCCATCGCCGCGAGCACGCCACGCCGATCGGCCGACGTGTCCGCGACACGCGCGGCCTCGAGCAGCGAGAACGCGCACCGCTCCGCGACCTCCCAGTCGGCGCCGAGCCCACGCCCCGCCAGATCGCCGAGCAGACGACACGCTTCGAGTCGCAACGCCCGCGTCGGCGCCTGCAGCGCCGCGATCGCCATGCTCTGCGCTACCTCCGCCGGCACGGCTTGCCCGTGCTCCAGCCGCCCCCGGAGTGTCCGTGCACTCGTCTCGTCGATCATCCCGCGACGGTACACCGCGGCGCGACCGCGTTGTATAGAGCCTCCGCGTGACGACGCCATCCCGCTTCACCTTGCCGATCACCGCCGCCGACGCGGACATCGACGAGCTCGGCCACGTCTCGAACTTGGTGTACCTGCGCTGGGTTCTCGACGTGGCCATGGCCCACTCGCGGTCGCTTGGCTGGGACCACGCCGCCTATCGCACGCTGGGCTCGGTGTTCGTCGTCCGCCGACACGAGATCGACTACGTCGCGCAGGTCACCGCCGGCCAGATGATCAGCGCCGAGACGTGGGTCGACGACTGGAAGCAAGCATCGTGCATCCGCAAGACCGAGCTCGTCCGCGATGGCAAGACCGTCGCGCGCGCCGCCACGACGTGGGCGTTCATCTCGCTGTCGTCGGGTCGGCCGGTTCGCATCCCCGACGAGATCCGCGCGCTCTTCGTTGGACGGGCCTCGGATCTTCCTACCTGAGTACGACATCGCGCAGGGCGGCGGTTCGCGAATGATGTCCACGGGTTGTCCCCTCTCCGGGGCGCGAGCTGACCCTGCCCGCAGGAGCGCGTAGATCTAGTCCCGCGATGGCGAGCTACGAGATCACGCTCAGCGGGAACAAGGTGCCGGCCGGTCGCGTCCACGCGGTCGTCGGCGAAGTCATGCTGCAGGCCAACGCGCACCCGTGGCGTGTCGAGGTCGACGAGCGTGCGGGCGTCGCGACGCGTGCGCGCCTCGTGGCGCCGAACGTTCCGTCGCGCGCGGTCGACGTCTGGCTCGCGGTTGATCTCGTCGACGCGATCACCGCAGCGACCGGATGGGCCGCGTTCGATCCACAGCGCGACTTGGAGCTCGGCGATCACGCGCATCCGTGGCGCGCCGAGAAGGTGCTCGCTGCGGAACAGGTCTCGAGTCTCGCGAGCAACGAGGGGCAGGTGCTGATCGGGGTGTCGCCGTGGACAGGGTCTGCGTCCGTGTGGCGCTGGAACCTCCGCAGGCTCGAACCGCAGGTGCTGCCCCTCGCGGGTGGAAAGGTGATGGCGAGGTTCGAGCCGGACGGCGGCGAGGTGGTCGCGGGGCGGTTTGGCGTGGGCCTCGATCACGTGATGCGCCTGCGCCGCGGGGCACTCGAGTGGTTGCCCATGGCGCCGTGTCGTGACTTCGTCGCGATCGACGGCGGGCAGGTGCTCACGTCGCGCGCGCAGCGTATCGGGCTCGCGACCGGCGTGCTCACGCCCGCCAGCACCGACGACGCATGGCGCGTCGCGGCCTCGGCAAACGGGCAACGCGTCGTCCTCGGCGATCGCGTGTACGACAGTAGGGGTGGCGTCGTCGCCGAGCTGGTCTGCGAGGGCCACCACGCGAACGTCGTCGCGATGGCACCCGGCGGTGCGTTCGTCGCGAGCGGTGGACGCGATCGCCGCGTCGTGATCTTCGACGCGCATACCGGCGCCGTGCGCACCACGTTCGACCGCTGCGGCAGCGTCCGCGCGATCGCGATCTCGCCCGACGAGAAACTGATCGCGACCGGCGCGGACACACCGCGCATCTCGCTGTGGACTCCCGAGGGCGACCTCGTCGCGAAGCTTGTCGCCACGGGCACGCCTCGCGTGTGGGACGGCATCCGCGGCCCGATCCTCCCCGATGCGAAGGAGAGCGGGCGCCACGTCGAACACGTCGCGTTTCTCGACGACACGCACGTGATCGCCGCGTTCAGCGACGGCCGCCTCTGCGTCTACGACCTCGCGACGTTCGCGCCGGTCGCGACGATCGGCCTGTTCGCCGTCGGTCAGTGGATCGCGCTCGCACCCGATGGCACGTGGGACGGTAGCCCCGGGCTCACCGACGTGCAGTGGCACTGGTCGACCGACGCGCGCGAATACCGTGACATCGTCATTCTCGATCCTGCCAAACATCGACGCGGCTGGCTCGTCGGCGCACTGGAGCTGTCATGACCGCCGCCCACGACTTCTTGCTCCTCGGCATCACGTTCTACGCGAGCACGTCGCGCTCGGCATCGGACCCGGGAACCAGACACGAGCCCAAAACGGATGCCACGTCACAAGCGAGCGATGCGCCCTTCGCCGGCGAGACCCTCGCGGGCCATGCACGTGGGCGTACGCCGCGTCGCTGACGACGCTCGGTACGTTATTTCGTCAGGGGCGAGACGATCGCGTCCGCGAGGGTGCGTGCCTTCGCCCACGCCATCTTCCGCGTCGCAGGCTTCAACGTGGGGAGTGGGACGTTCGCCATCGGTGAGGTTCCTCCGACGGAGTAGACCTCGACGCGGCGATTCCGCGCGATGGGGTCGCCCTGCTCGTCCGTGTCGTCGATGGCGTTCTCGACGAGGATCGCGAATGGCTTTCCGTCCGCGAGGCGCCACTCCAGCTTGTTGCCGACGAGCCCCGACAGCGACGTCGTCTTGCCGTTGCCCGTGATCGAGACCTGCGTGGTCGTCGCGGCGAAGCTCACCTCGACCTCGAAGCCCTTCATCGCGGGGCACTTCAGCACCGGATCCTGCCCCTCACCGCCCGCGATCTTCGTCTTGCACGCCTTGCTCGGATAGAGCCCGGTCTCCTTGCTCGTGATCTTCGGTGGCTTGCCCTCGGCGAATGCGCTCGCCGACGCCACGGCACACACGATCCACACGCTCGTGATCGAAGCCTTCATCTCTATCTGCGCCCCGCCGGTGGTGGGTTGTAGCGCTCGGCGTGAAGCTCCTCGGCGCCACCGCTGATAAACACCGTGCCGTCGCACAATATTGCAGCCTGATGCCTCGCACGTGCAGTCGCGAGGCGGTCCGTCGGCGTGACGTCGAGCGTGCCCGTGCCGGGATCGAGGCGCAACACGAACGCGACGTCGGTCGGCGCGCCGCTCGGATTGCCGTCGGGGCGACCACCGGCGACGAGCAAACGGCCGTCGGGCAGCTGCGTGACCGACATGTCGATCACGCCGACGGAGTCGTCGAGCGATACCGCGCGCGATCCGGAATCGACGACGTCGACGAAGCCCTCGTCGATCGTGAAGCGCTCGAGAGCCCGAACTGGAGCCCCCGACGCGTCGACACCGCCGATGAACAGCACGCTGCCGTCGGGCATGCGAGCCGCGTGGTGATGCGTGCGCGGATGTTGCATCACCGGAGCGAACGTCGGCGAGAGCGTGCGTGATAACGGGCGGTAGAGCTCGGCCGGGCCGATCGCGTTGCCACCGCTCTGCGCATCGAGCCCGCCGGCGATCAGCACCGGTGCACCGAGATCGTCGCCGAGGCGCGTTGCGGTGTGGCTCCCTCGCGGATACGCGAGGGGCATCGAGATGTCGCGAATGTCCGCGCCCTCGCCCGCCGGTGCGAGCTCGGTGATCGTTCCGGCCGGTGTGCCCGACGGAGCGTAACCGCCGACGACGATCACGCGCCCGTCCGCGAGTGACGTCGCCGACATTCCCTTGCGTCCCATACGGCCGTCGACGAACGAGTCGAGACCGCGCAGCGGATCGAATAGCTCGACGACGCGCGACGGTGTCACGTTGTCGGCCTGCAATCCGCCGACGAGGACGATCCGCGGTGGCGACACCCCCAGCAACGCACCCACGGCGCCGTCACGCGCACTGACGAGGTCGGTCGCTTCGGTGAGCGCACCCGTCCGGGGATCGAACTGCTCGATCAGCTGCGTGCCGCCACCGACGAGAATCGCGCCACCGTCGAGCGAGATCGCCTGACCGCCCGCACGATCCGCGGTGATGATCCTCGTCGTGGCGAACTTTCTGCTCGACGAGAAGAACAGGTGCGGCGACACGGGGTCGACACCGGGCGAGACCGTCACGCCACACGTCCGCCCGTAGCCGACCTGCGTCGAGCCCGAGTACCCGGTCAGGTGAACGACGATGTTCGAACCGAACGGCGAGCCCGGGACCTCGAGGATCTCGCCGCGCGCGAACGTCTTCGTCACCGAGTCGATCTCGCTGCCTTCCGGCGCCACCGACAGCTCGAGCTTGTCGATCACTGCGAACGCCTCGGCGTCGGGATCGCTCTCGTCGGGCAGATCGATCACCGGCTCGAGCGCGACCTCGTCGGTACACGCCACCAGCAACGCGAACGCGAGCGCGCGCGTCATCGGTTCCACCCGGGCGGTGTCACGGGGACCCTGGTCGGGAACGTCTGCTGCGTGTTGTCGCTCGACAGCGCGATCGGCAACGCGATGCCCGCGCCGATCACCGCACCGACTCCTGCCCAGAACCACGGCGAGCGATACCAGCGCCGCTCGACGAGGTCGCTCGACCCCGACAGCAACGAACGCAGCGCTGGTACCGCCGGCGCGAGATCGCCCTCGACGCGAACCGCGCGGCGATCGAGCTCGCGACCATCCGCACCGACGAGGCGCATCATCGCGACACCGCCCTGCACGCGGATGCCGACGAACGCACGCGCCGCGACCGCGCGCGCCTGCACGAGTAGCTCGTCGTCCGACGGCGCAGCGAGCTCGAGGTTGCCCGCCTTGATCACCATGTCCGCGGCGACGAGCTCCACCCGTGTGCCCCACGGCTCGCGATCCGGACACGCCACGTGCACCCAGTGCGGGCCGATCACGTACGGAGCCTGCGTCGCGGGCGCACCGTCGATCATCACGCGGCACCCGGCGAGCGCGTTCACGACGAGCGCAGCCTTTGGTCGCGTCGCGACCGCCGCCCTCGCGCGTTCGATCTCCTCGCGCACGCTCGGCGCGAACCGCCCCGGATCGATCACGCGCGCCGGCGCTACGATCACCGCTGTCGTCAGCGCGTCCCACGATCCGGCCGTGTCACCGCGATCGGCGGCCACGCGCGCGCGGTACAGGAACAGATCCGACAGCGCGCTCTGCACGAGATCCGCACCACCCGTGCGATCGACCTCCGCCTTCGCCTCGTCCAGCAGCTTCGCCGCCTCGTCGGTGCGCAGGGCATCGAACTCCGCCATGCCGCGTGCGATCGCCGCGCCCGTATCGCGCGCCGCCCGCGCCGCCGGCGAGCGGTCGATCACCGCCACGCCCGCATCCCGCGCCGCGTCCTCCAGCGGCTTTACCTTCGCCCCGGGCGCCCACACGATCACGACGTCGGCCGCGGGCTTCGCATACGCCAGCGGCAATGCCACCAGCATCGCTCCGACGGTGAAGACCAGGACGCGCGCGAACACCGCCGGCGAGTATACTGCCGTCGATGAGCCGTGCGCTCGGTCGCTACGAGCTGCTTCGCCCCCTCGCGAAGGGCGGGATGGCCGAGGTCTTCCTCGCCCGTCGCCGCGCCGCGGGCGTGGAGAAGTGGCTCGTGGTCAAGCGCATCCGTGCCGAGCGCGCCACCGACGTGCAGTTCCTCGAGTTGTTCGTCCGCGAAGCCCGCCTCTCGATGAGCCTCGCGCACCAGAACATCGTCCCGGTCTTCGACTTCGGGCGGATCGACGACCAGGTCTTCCTCGCGATGGAGCGCGTCGAGGGCAAGGACCTCAATTCGTGCCTCGCCCGCGCCGCCACCCTCCCGACCCCTGCCCCACTCTCGCCGCTCCTGTCCGCGTTCGTCGCCGCCGAGTGCTGCCAGGCGCTCGACTACGCGCATCGCCGTAAGTCGCCCGAGGGCACCGCGCTCGGCATCGTTCATCGCGATGTCACCCCCCGTAACGTCCTCTTGTCGTGGTCCGGCGAGGTGAAGCTCACGGACTTCGGCATCGCCGCGCTCGCAGGCGACGCCACCACCGCGCTCCTCGGAACGCCCGCGTACATGGCGCCCGAGCAAGCGCGCCGCGAGACGCTCGACGCGCGCACCGACGTCTACGCGGTTGGCCTCGTCCTTCGCGAGATGCTCACCGGTCAGCGCGCCCGCGCGGGTGCCGATCGCGAATCGTTCGTCGGCGCCGCCCGCACCGGCGAGCTCCTCCCGTGGCCGGCACACGACGTGCCGCCCTCGCTCGTCGCCATCGTCGACAAGGCGACCGCCGCCACGCCGAGCGATCGGCACACCGACGCGCGCGCGCTCCTCGCCGAGCTCGACGAGTTCCTCGTCGGCGAACGCGCCGCGAAGAAGGTCGACGCGCCGGCGCGCCAGCTCGCCGCGTGGCTCGATCGCGTGTGGGGCACCCACCGCGACGAAGATGCGGGCACGAGCGGCGAGCTCCCCGCGCACGAGGGCAGCGAGTTCGTCTCGTTCCTCGATGACGGCGCGCTCGACATCGCCGGCACCGGCACGCAGCGCTCGATGCTCGCGACCGCCGCCGAGGACGTCGCATCGATCAGCCCATTCGACGACACGATGGCCGCCGCCGCGAAGCGCAACTCGAAGCGCGTCGAGGTCCCCGCCGTCGACGAGGCGGACGCGAAGGCGCCGTCTGTCGACGAGTCCACGAAGGCCGACCCATCGAAGCCCGACGCGTCGAAGCCCGACGCGACGAAGGTCGACGCATCGACGCCCGTCGCGACGAAGACCGCGGCATCGAAGACCGAGGCGGGTCAGCGTGGCGTCGAGGTCACTTCGGTGGAGCGTCCTGCGCGCTCGGGCGCGTGGCGTTGGCTTGCGGTCGCTCTCGCGGCGATCATCGCGATGGGCGTTCTGTTCTTCCAGACTCGTGGCGAGAACCGGGCGACCGACAACGCGATCGCGACAACCGACGGTGCGATCGCGTTGACGGACGGTGCGATCGCGATGACCGACGCAGCCATCGCGCATTCCGCCGATGGAGACATCGCCATGATGACGGACGCGGGCGCGATCGACGGTGCTATCGCGACCGACGCGGCCATCGCAGTCGCCGACGCGTCCATCGCGACCGCGCGAGACGCGAACACGTTCGATGCGTCCACCACTGCGAGCGATGCCTCGGTCCCGCTCGCACGCGATGCCTCGGTCTCACTCGCGCGCGACGCGGCAGTGCGCGATACACCCCCGCTCGGACGCGACGCGTCCGTCTCCACCACCCCCCGCGATGCCGGCGCCACCGCGCGGCGCGTGACGATCACCTCGCGCCCGTGGTCCAACTTCCGCGTCGACGATGACCCGACCGAGTACGAGACCCCGGCGACCGTCACGCTGTCACCCGGCCCGCATCGGATCCACTTTCACAATCCCGAGCTAAAGCTGACGAAGGAGATCACGATCGACGTGCCCGCCGATCGCGATCTGAAGCACGTCGAGAACCTGCCGTGAGCTCTGCTCGACGCCGAGCAGCTCGTTGACCTCGATCATCCAGCGTCGCGGGCTTCCGAGGTGGGACGGCCATCACCCGCGTCTAGCGCGATCGCCTGCGCGGGCGCAGGCAACGACACGGTGCCATCGGGGCCGAGCGTCTTCACCGCCGGCAATGCGCCGATATCGCCCGTGATCAGGCGCGCGCCGCGGCTGAAGGTCAGCCAGTTCCACGCCCAGTGGAACATCACGAGCGTGCGGTTCTTGAATCCGACGAGGAAGAAGATGTGGACGGCCCACCACATGAGCCACGCGAACAGGCCGTAGATCGCGACGCGCTTCGTCGCGACGACGGCCGACGCGCGACCGATCGTCGCCATGTTTCCCTTGTCGAAGTACGCGAACGGCTTGCGCGGCGCGCCCGGCTTCTTCACGTCGGCCGCGATCAGCTTCGCAACGTGTGCACCGCCCTGGAGAGCGCCCTGCGCGACGCCGGGCACCTGGGTGCCGTCCTTGTTGAGCATGCGCGCGAGATCACCGACCACGAACACGTTCGCGTGGCCGGGGATCGCGAGATCGGGCTCGACCTCGACGCGCCCCGCGCGATCGAGCGGCACGCCGAGCGACTTCGCGAGGGGCGAGGCCTGCACGCCCGCGGCCCACAGCACCGTGCGCGCACCGATGCGTTCCTCGGCACTGCCCTTTTTCACCGTCACGCCGCGCTCGTCGATCGCGGTGACGAGCGTTTGCAGGCGCACCTCGACATGTCGCGTCTCGAGCGACCGCTTCGCGGCCGCGGACAGCTTCGGCGGATACGTGCCGAGCACGCGCTCGTTACCCTCGAACAGGAGGACCTTCACGCGTGTGGGATCGATGCTGCGGAAGTCGTTCGCGAGCGTGTGCAGCCCGATCTCGCCGAGCGCGCCCGCGAGCTCGACGCCCGTGGGCCCACCGCCGACGACCGCGAACGTCAGCCACTCGGACTGCGCGACGGGTTCCGACTCGCGCTCCGCGGCTTCGTACGCGAAGAAGATGCGGCGCCGGATCTCGAGCGCGTCCTCGATGGACTTCAGGCCAGGCGCGAGGTCGCCCCAGTCCTTGCCGAAGTACGAATGTGTCGCGCCGGTCGCGACGACGAGGTAGTCGAACGTCAGCTCGCCGTTCTCGATGATCACCTTGCGGCTCGGCACGTCGATCGACGCGACCTCGGCGAGCAGCACGCGCGTGTTCTTCTGCTTTGCGAGCGCCGCGCGGATGGGATATGCGATGTCACTCGGGTTCAGCGCCGCCGTCGCGACCTGATAGAGCAGCGGCTGGAACAGGTGGTGGTTGCGCCGGTCGAGCAGCGTGACGTTTACCGGCGCCTTCGCGAGACCACGTGCCGCCGCGAGCCCTCCGAACCCGCCTCCGATGATGACCACGTGGGGTCGACGTTCCATGCCGATTCGATGCTGCAACTAGTGGACCGGCTTCGGAGGCATGCTCCGGTCGTCCGGGTTGCGATCGTTACCGAGCGGGTCGTCCTGGGCCGCGTTATCGAGCGGAGCGCACTGGCATACCTGGCACCCGCGCTTCTGGTCGAAGGTGCACTGCTCCCCAGCGACACACGTGCCGGTCACGTTGCCCGGGCACTGGTTCTTGACCTTAGGGCCGCACGCGGCGAGGACCGCGATCAGACCGCCTACCAAGAGCGCTGCGCGCATGAGAACACCTTATCACCGCTCGTGCTCGGCGAGCAGCGCGGCGAGCTCGCGCACGAGGTCTGGTCTGGATGCCGCGCGATCGGAGAGCTCTCTCGGATCGAGTCTGATGTCGTAGAGCTCGCGACGGTTGCCGGTGACGATCAACTTCCACGAGCCGCGTATGATCGCCGACACGCCACCGGGGTTGGAGCGATCCTTGATCATCGCCGCGTATGCCACGCCGTGCTCGGTCGACTCGCGCACCCCCGTCGCGAGCGGTGCCAGCGATCGGCCGTCCATCGGCGGCGGCGTGTAGCCCGCCAGCTCGAGCACCGTGGGTGCGAGGTCCGTGAGGCTCACGGTCTCCGTGATCCGCTTCGTCGCGATGCCCGGCCCCGCGATCACGAACGGCACGTGGATCTGCGAGTTGTACAGATCCGTCGAGTGGAAGGGCTCGCCGTGATCACCTAGCGCCTCCGCATGGTCCGCCGTGACGACCACGATCGGTGCGCGCCCGGGCTCGCGCTCGTGGAAGGCGCCGAGCACACCGGAGATCATCTTGTCGGCCAGCGTCAGCGTGCGGTCGTACATGCGCAGGCGCAGCGCGAGATCCATCGGCGGGTCGCTACTGCCGGCCCAGTTGTGCGGATCGAGGATGTGCATGTAGAGGAACAGCGGCCGGTCTGGCTTCGTGCGCTCTCGTTGCTCGAGCCACGACCGCGCGAGCTGCGCGAGACGCGAGCCGTTCTTCTCGACGATCAGGTAGTCGAGACCGCGCGAGAGCCCCGTGCGCGACTCGTCACCGTAGAAGCCGCCGCAACACACGAAGCCCGCGGTGTCGTAGCCCGCGGCTGCCATACGCTCGCCGAGCACCACGTGACGCGGATCGATGCGCAGTGCCCACCCGACGACGCGCCCGCGCACGTTCTGCGGCGAGAGCCCCGTGAGCATCGACGGGATCGATCGTCGAGTGACGTTGCTCGGCGAAAACGCGTGCTCGAACACGACGCCGCGGTTCCCGAGCTCCGCGAGGAAGGGCATCGCGGCCGGGCCACCGTACAGCTCGGTGCGATCCGCGCGCATGGTGTCGACGACGATCACGACGACATCGGGATGTGTGGCCTCGGGTCGCGCGGCCGGGCGAAACGTCTCGAGCGCGATGCGATCGCGGATCGCGTCGAGGTCGAACGCCTTGTCGATCACGAAGCCCGCGACGGGCAACGAGCCCCACACCTCGAGCATCAGCGCGGGCTGCGTTCGCCACACCAGCAACGCGCATCCGATCACAGCCGCGGCGACCCCACTCGCGATCGCGGCCGTCCAGATGCGAACGCGATCCCAGCGCGCGATCACGACGTGCGCTGCGACGAGCCCGGCGATTCCGACCACCGGGGTGATCGCGGGCCCGACATCGAGAGGCCCGATGCGCGGGCGCACGAACCACCACGCGCCACCGGCGAGCAGCGCGATCACGAGTGCGACTACCGCCGCGATGCGCCGTGGGCGGAACGCCGCACCGCGCCGCGCGAACAGCCACGCGAGCCCACTCGCGGCGGGGCGCGACGCGGCGACGAGGACAAACACGATCGCGACCGCGAACACCGGCTGCGCGTAACCGACGACCATCGGTCGAAACTTCGTCCCCTGCGCGAGCAGGATCGTCGCTCCGAACGAACCGGCGGCGAGCGCCACGAACGCGACCGCGATGTACACGAGCCACGCCGCGAGCAGCGGTGCACCGCCGTGGGGCTCGACGAGCCCGCGAAGCACCGGCGCCCACACACGCCCGAGGACGCGCATGACGATCGACACGACGAACAACGCCGGGAGCAACGCGAGCACCACGAAGCCCGCGCCCGCCCCAGCGCCAAAGATCCCGCTCGATCCCGCGCCCATCGCGACGCTCTCCACGAGACCCGCGGCCAGCGCGCCCGCACAGGCACTCGCCCAACTCGAGACGATCCCGCGCACAGCTATGCGTTGGCTCGACGACGCCGGCGCAGCAGCAGCGCCAGCACGATCGGGAGACCACCGAGACCCACGCTACCCGCACTGCACGTGTAGTACGTCGACTTCTCCTCGCCCTCGTCGGTGCCGCCGAAGCCATTACCGTCGAGGTCCGCCTCGATCCGCCCGTCCGCGTGCTCGATGACGAGCTTCGCGACCTTCGTGCCCGGTGTCTCCGGGTCCATGATCACGAGAAACTCGAGCTCGCCCATCATCGAGATCGTCTGGAGCGGATTCTCGGGACTGACGATCGCGAACTCGCGCGCGCTCTCACCCTCGAGACGCACGCCGGTGATCACGAGGTCCGTCGTGCCGCAGTTCGAGACCGTGACCTTCTTCGCCGTCGTCGGCGTGCCGACGCGTCCCGGACCGAAATGCACGACGTCCGGCGTCGGCGTGATGCCGGCGGGAAGTGCGACGCCCCTGAGCTGGACCGCATGCATCGCCGCCGCACCGGGCAGGTTCGTGTTCAGCACGAACGCATCGTCGAGCTCGCCCGCCGCCGTAGCCTGCACGCGCGCCGTGAGCGAAATGATGTTGCCGTGGTTCGGCTGGAGCTGACCGCCCGTGCCGCTCACCGAGAACGGTGCGTTCGGTTGCGTGATGCTCGTGAGATTCACGGGCCCCGACGACGTCGCATAGACCATGAGGTCCGCAGTCTTCTCGCCGCCGGGGCAGACCGGCCCGAAGTCGACGACCGCCGGTGTCACGCCGATCTCGCCGACGAGGGCCTCGGCGTTGATCGTGATGGTGCGCGGAGCGCCCTGCGACTGCGTGAGGATCAGGCTATCAATCTTCCCGAACGGTCGTTCGGTCGCTGCGGTGTAGCCGAGCACGATCGTGGTCTGTCCTCCGTTGGGAAGCGGCGATGCGGGTCCCTGGATGATCGAGACTTCCCCACCCGTCTCGAGGCTAACGTTCGTGAACGTCGTCGATGCGCCGTTGTTCACGATGTTGATGGTCAGGTTCGCCGGTGGCACACCGACGAGGGTGCCGCGCGCGAAGCCCGCTGGGCTTGGCGTGATCGCGAGGTCGGACGTGATGCCGTTGCAGCGCAGGCTGATCGAGCGCTGGATCTCCCCCGACGGGGTATTCGCGGTGAACACGAGCGTCCCCGCGTACATGGTCATTGCGAGCGGATTGCATGCGACCTCGAATCTCGCGATCTGACCCGTTCCGAGCGTCTGGCTCGCGAAATTCGCGGTTCCAACAGGCGTGACCGGGAAACGAGCGGGATCGGAGTTCGTGCCCATGACGGTGATCGTTCCCGTGCCGTTGTTGGAGACGGTGATCTCCTGCGACGTGCTCGTCGTGTTGATCGGGATATCCGAGTACTGGAGCGTCGAACCATTCGGCGGGTCCGTGATGAACGAATACGTCGGCGCGACGCCCGTGCCGTTCAAGACGACGAGCAGCGTCCCCACTCCGCTGCCCGGCCCCGCGTTGGAGGTGTAGGCCAAGGTGACAGGACAGCTGCTCGGACCTGCGCTCGTGGGGGTGAACGTGGCGTCGAACGAATACGTCACGGGGATGCAGCTCCCGCTGCCGTATTCAGACCCGCCGGTCTGGCCCACGAGGATGCAGTAGACGTTTGCCGGAAGCGGGTCGAGGTTCAGGCCCCAGTTCGTGCAGTTCTCGGTAATCGACGTGATCGTGTCGTTGTCGATCTCGGTCGCCGGCGAAAACAGGATCGGTCCCGTCATCCCCGACTGCCCGACCATCACGTTGCCCGCCGACGCGGACGACGGATACGTCATCGTCTTCTGCTCTGTCTCGGAGTAGTTGATCGCGAGGTTGCCGAAACACGCCGCGAGCACAGCTACGCCGACGATGCCGACGGCGAGCAGCCGGTTCCTTTTCCTCACACGAGCAGGATCGCCGTCGACGAGAAGAAAATCAATTCCCTAGGTCACGGCGCGCCGTCGCGATCTGTGCGCCGAGTGCGGCATCCCACATGAGCGGCGAGCCATCCGGGAAGGGCTGCATCGCCACGGCCCGGCGCAACGCGTCGCGCCCATCGCCGATGCCATCGCCGTCGTTTGGCAGTGACTTTACGGTCATGTCGAGGCCATCGCCGAGGTCGGGAGCCGCGTCGAGCGACTTTGCACGGAGCAGCGGGAACGCCGTGACCGTGCCCTTGGTCACGTGCTCGAGGATCGCGTTCGAGTCGTTGCACACGCCGACGAAGCCGTAGCCGTCCGCCGGCATGCCCTGCGCGACCGTCGAGCGTTCGACCCTCGTGCGGCGCAGGTACGTGGCCGCTGCATCGACCGTGTCGAGTAGGTAGTCCGTGTCGCCGCCGGTCGCGATCGTCACGTCGGTCTGCGTGACCATGCCCGACCACGCGGGGCGCTGGCCCTTGTTGCCGAAGAAGCCGGCACCGTCGATGCCGAGATAGAACATCACGCGCGTGTTCACGTTCGGTCCGGTGATCTGCCACGCGTGGTGGCTGTGCCCGACGGGGATCGTGAAGCTCTTGCCGTCGGACAGGCGGATGCCGGTGTCGAGCCACACGGGCCAGATGAGGTCCGCGTTATCGCCGACCGTCGCCGACAGGAAGTTGGCGTACATGCGCTCGTTGCGGGTGCGGATCGAGTGACCCGTTTCGAGCAGCGCGGCGAACAGCTCGCGCGGCGTCTTCACCGTCTTGCCCTTGAACGTCACCGTGGAGCCGTTGTTCGCGGCCAGCGAGGTCAGCACCTCGGCCAGCTTGTCCGCGTGCGCGAACTGACACGGCGAGAGCTCGCGGTTCGGGAAGTGACCGTAGCCGACGCCGGGGAGGCGCGCGTCGACCGCGGCGGGCGCTGCACGCACGGGCGTGCAGCCGCCGAGCAACATCGGCAGATCGCCGGTCACGACCTTGTCGGCCTCGGGTGCGTCCGCTGGAATCTGTCCGAGCGCCGGACGGATCAACGGAAGCTGCGCGAGCGGGATCGTCGGGAAGCGATCGAGTCCCGTCAGGTTCGGATCCGCGAGGATCGCGTCCAGCTGCGCGCCGAGCGCCTGCGCGGCGATCGGATCGTGCACGAGCGCGGCAAGCTCCGCCTTCGCTATCTCGGCGAACGCACCGCCCGACTGCTGCTGCAGTCCGCGCACGAACGTCTTCTGATCGATGCCGGGGCGCGTGCACTTCGCAGCGCACTCGACGGCGAGCTCGATGTCGCCGGTCGCCGGATCGCCCACGCCGAGCGAGTCGAACGTGCCCGCGATGATGCGATATACGCCCGGCTTCGCGAGCGTCACGTCGAGCTTCGCGCTGCGGCCGTAACCCGAGTCGTCGTCTTCGCCGACCACCTCGCCCGCGCCGACCGCGGTGCGATCGCCGTCGTTCGGGAGCGGGCCTTCGACGATCACGTACGCGTCGATCTCGCCGCGTCCTTTGACATCGATCGACAGCTTCATGTCGCCGAACGACTCCACGCGATAGGCGGGCACGCGCGACGCCAGCGCGATCTCGACCTTGCCGCCGACAGGTGCCGGACCGGCTTCGACGAGCTCGAACGCTCCGTCGCCCTTGCCGGGCGACCACTGTCCGGGTGCCTTGTCGTCCTCCGCCGCGCAGGCGCCGAGGACCGAGAGCAGTGCGAGGCTGATTCGCGAGAAGCGCATGTTCCGCGAGGTTGCAGCGCTCGTGCCCGATCGGCTGCGAGTTGTGACGCGGCCTTATCCCTCCGTGCAACTGCGCTAGCCAGCGGATCCGTTCGTCACGCGGCGTGTCAACGCGACCGTTGACCCTACCGACGGCGCCTCAGGGCTGGCGGTCGAGCCAGAAGATCTGGCTGCCGATCGCGATCACCAGCTGGTCGCCATCTGCGGCGAGATACAGCTCCTGCCCGCCCGCCACGGTCTGATGAGTCGCGTCGGTCGTGGCTTCGTTGACGATCGTCCCGGACGACGGTGCGAACATGAACAGCTTCTCGCTGTTCCACGAGGTCGTCCAGACGAAGCCCTGCGGGTCCGACGCGATGCCTCGCTGCGTGCTCCACAAGAAGCCCGGATGCTCGAACGTCTTGCGCCACCGCTGCACACCGGTCTCGAGATCGAGCGCGATGATCTCGTTCCACGAGGTCGACAAGCGCAGCTCTCCGTCGAACACGTCGAGATCTTCGATGCCGCTCTCCGTACCGATCCGCTTCAGGATCTCGCCTGTCGCCGGATCGATCTTGCGGACATGCGCGTTCGAGAGATGGTCGTTGTAGTTGAGCCACACCGCGTCGCCCGAGAACGCGAGGCCGCTGACCCGGGTGTAGTCGTCCTCGTATGTGAACTCGGCGATGTTCGCGCCCGTCGCGTCGAGGTGCACGACACGAACGACGTCGTTGTCGTAGTAGCCGCCGAGCTCGCGCCGATGTGCGACCCACACGCCGCCTTCACCGTCGACGTCCATTCCGACGATCGGCGCGTCGGCCGCGATGCCGTCGGAGATCAGGTAGTGCGGCGAGGTCGGCTGCGGCTCGGGCGGCGGCGCCGGCGGCTCGTCGCCGGGACCATCGAAGTACAGCGAGCAACCGGATGTCGCGAGACCGAGGGCGAGCAGCAGAGGACGCATGACCGGTAAACAATACAAGAACTACGCCCGGCCAACCGCGCTAGATCGCGATCGCGACGCTCAGAAAACCGAGCACGTTTCGTTCACCCTCTGCGTCCGTGCAGCACCAGATGTCCGTGCGAGCACCGAACCGCTGATCAGAGCGTGAAGATCGCTGCGCCCCACGTGTAACCGGCGCCGAACACACTCGAGAGGATCCGGTCGCCCTTCTTCACGCGACCTTCTTGGCGCCAGTGATCGATGGTCAGCGGCACCGTCGCGGCGGTGGTGTTCCCGTAGAACTGGATCGAGTTGAGCACCTTCTCGGGCGGGATCTTCGCGACCTCGACGACCTTCTCGTTGATGCGGAGGTTTGCCTGGTGCGGCACGAACCACTGGATGTCGTCCCACGTCATGCCGGTCTTCGCGAGCGCAGTCTGCGTCGACATCACCATGCCGCGCACCGCGTTCAGGAACACTCGCTTCCCGTCCATCTGGGGATACTTGATGATGTTCTCTTCGCGGTCGCGCGCGTTGTAGTCGATGTACGGTGCCTTCGAGATCTCGAAGATCTTGAGGTACAGGTCCATCGCGCCGGAACCGTCCGCATGCGCGCTCGTGTAGACGACGCCGCTCTTCGGATCGTCGTTGTCGCCGGGGCCGAGGATCATCGCGCCTGCACCGTCGCCGAACAGGATCATCACGTCGCGCCCGCGCGTCGAGTAGTCGAGCGAGTGGCTGTGCACCTCGGCACCGACGAGCAGGATGCGCTTGTACATGCCGGTGCGAATGAACGCGTCCGCCATCTGCAGGCCGTACACGAAGCCCGAGCACTGCTGGCGAATGTCGAAGCACGGACACGTTGCACGCTCGATCCCGAGCTTCTTCTGGAGGAACACCGCGGTCCCCGGGAAGTGAATGTCGGGCGACAGGGTGCCGAGGATGATGCAATCGATGTCCTGCGGCTCCATGTTCGCGTCCGCGAGCGCGCGCTTCGCCGCCTGGAGCGCGAGGTCACTGGTCGCGGTGCCTTCGGTCACGTAGCGGCGCTCCTGAATACCGGTGCGGCGCTGGATCCACTCGTCGCTCGTCTCGCTCTGCTGCGTTTCCTGACGAACGTGCTTGTCGTCAAGGAACGCAATCTCTTCGTTCTTGACGACGCGGTCGGGGACGTAACTCCCAAGTCCCAGGACTTTCGTGCGGATCATGTGACGTGGATATGTCATGCCCACCCTTGACGACAAGGGCTGGGAGCACCTCCTTCGTCCCTCTGGCGTTACGAAATGTGATGCGGCAGCCTCCGGCAGTGAGAATCCTCGTCGTGACGGCCGGAGTTATCGCCGTCGCGGCGTGGACGTGGCCCACGACCACCGCGCCGTCACCACGCGCGTTGCCTGGCTGGGCGCTCTACGATCGGCTCTGCGTCGCTTGTCACGGCGCCGACGGTGACGGCCTCGGTCCCGCCGCGCCGTTTACGTGGGGTCGACCGCGCTCGTTCGTCGCTGCCGAGTACAAATGGCGCTCGACGCCGATTGGCGAACCGCCGACCGAGGCGGACCTACGCACGACGATCGAGTTCGGCGCATCGTCGACGTCCATGCACGCGTTCCAGCTGCCCCCGTCGCAGATCGACGAGCTCGTCGATGTCGTGCAGTCCTTCGCGCCGCTGGCCTTCCGCACCGCGACGACGTCGGTCGCGATCGGCGCGCCCCCGACAACGAACACGGAAGACGGCGTCGCGCTATGGAAGCAGTTCGGCTGCGCGTCTTGTCACGGTGAGGCCGGAAAAGGCGACGGCCCCGCCGCGATCAAACGCCCGACGAGCTCGAGCACCACGTCGAGCACGTCGAGCACGTCGAGCACGTCGAGCACATCGACAACGCCGAACACGTCGAGCACACCGAGCACATCGAGCACACCGAGCACACCGAGCACATCGACAACGCCGAATACGCCCTATGACCTCACGCGCGTTCCCGTGCGGCGCCCGCGCGCGTCCGATACCCCGGCCGGGAGGCGCGAGGCGATCGCGATGTCGATCGCGACGGGCCTGAGCGGCACCTCGATGCCAGGCTACGCGGGAACGCTGACACCCGCGCAGATCTGGGCACTCGCGGATCACGTGCTCGCGATCGGCACGCTCGGCGGCGCGTATGATCATCGCGGCGCGCGCGATCGCAGCGCACTCGACACCGAGGCGATCGAGCTCGATCGCGCGGCTCGCATCGTGGCCGGCACGTGGCCGGGCACGGGGCCCGAAGCGATTGTCTTCGGCATGCCCGTCCCGCCGCAGGGCCCACCTCCGCCGACGCTCGCGCCGGCGCAGGCTTCGCTCTCCGCAAAGCAATGCGGCCGCTGCCACGCGAAGCAGGTCGGCGAGTGGACCGGCTCGATCCACGCGCTCGCCGTAGGCCCCGGCTTGCTCGGACAGATCGATCACGCGCTGTCGAAAGACGAGGCGGCGAGCTGCCGGCGCTGCCACGCGCCGCTCGCCGAGCAAGCGACGGATCTCGCGCTGCGCGCCGAGGGCATCCAATGCGCGGGGTGTCACGTGCGGCAATGGACGCGGCACGGACCGCCGAACGTCTCACCGAGCCTTCTGCCACTGCCGGGCTACCCGCTGCAGACGATGGAGCTCTACGAGCGTGGTGACTTCTGCATGACCTGTCACCAGCTGCCGCCGCGCACCGCCGTCAACGGCAAGCCGCTGCTCAACACGTACAAGGAGTGGCTCGAAGGGCCGTACATGAAGCGCGGCGTCCAGTGCCAGCATTGCCACATGCCGAACCGCGAGCACACGTTCAAGGGCATCCACGATCGAGAGACGTTCCGGCAGGGCTTCGAGCTGTTCGCGAACGCCACGCGCACGACGGACACCACGACGGTCCACGCGGAGATCGTGAATGTCGGCGCCGGCCACTATCTGCCGACAACACCCACGCCCGCGGTCCACGTGACGATCGAGCTGCTCGACGCGAGCGGCGCACGGATCGCGTCGAGCGTGTACACGATCAAGCGAAGCATCCGCTATGACGGGAAGCAGTGGCACGAGACCGACGACACGCGCATCCCGCCGGGCGAGAAGCGCTCGATCGCGCGGGCGTGGACGACGAAGGCCGCGGCCAAGGCTCGCGTGACGATCGAGGTGCACCCCGACGCGTTCTACGAGGGCATCTATGCCGCGCGCCTGAAGGGGAAGATCAACGCGACGCAGCGAACGCTGTACGAGCAGGCGCTCGCGACCGCCATCGCGCGGCGTTATGTCGCCGAAACCCGCACCCTCGCGATCACGACGAAGTAGCCGACACGATCTCGGAAACAGCGGGCGTTGCGCAGCGTCTGGGGCGACCTCATGATGCTGAGATGATCCTCGCGTGCACCGGCTGCGACAGTCGATACGACGTCACGGGTCACCAAGCTGGACAGCAGTTCCGGTGTCGCTGCGGCACTGTCCTCGTGCTGGACGCCCGGATCGTCGACGCGTCATCGAGCCAGGCCGGTAAGCTGACATGTCCGCACTGCGGTGCCGGTGTCGCGCCGACCGCAAAGTCGTGCGACCACTGCGCCAGCGCGCTCTTGCTCAAGGCGTGTCCGCGCTGCCTGTCGCGCGTCTTCCACGGGCACAAGCACTGCCCGGAGTGCGGCACGGAGCTCGGTATCGCCGCAGTCGAGGCTGGCAAGGAGCGGCTGTGCCCACGATGTCCGATCACCGCGATGCACGGTCGCCGGGTGGGAGACCTGGTGATCGACGAGTGCGATCACTGCCACGGCATCTTCCTCGATCATGTCGCCGTGCAACGCGTGGTCACGGATCGGCAGCAGGCGCGCGCGGAGGCGATCCTGGGATCGCTGCCGACGCCGGCGATGGCCGCGTCGTCGATCCCGGCGGGCCAGAAGATGTACGTGAAGTGCCCGATCTGCGCGACGATCATGAACCGCCGCCTGTTCAGCGCAGGTTCGGGGGTGATCATCGACGTGTGCCGCGCGCACGGCGCGTTCTTCGATCCGGGCGAGCTGCCACGCGTGATCGAGTTCGTGATGAACGGTGGACTGGAGAAGGCAGAGAAGAAGGCGATCGCGAAGATGAAGGAGGATGCGAAGCGCGAGCAGCAGAACGCGCAGTTCTCGCAGATGATGGGGTCGCGATCGTCGACGTCCGCCTTCGAGGGCCACCGCCGCGGGGGCTCCTCCACCGGCGGCGCCCTCGTGGACCTACTTTTCAATCTGTTCAACTGATAGGGCCAGGCTATCAGCCTCATCGCGGTGGCCCGGCTTCCCCTCTCGATGGGGCGGGCCTAGGGTGTGGCTCATGTACAAGACGCCCTCGAACCTCCCCGAAGCAGCACGTTCGACGATCGCCAGCTCGCTCAACGAGCGCCTCGTCGACGGGCTAGACCTCCACTCCCAGATCAAGGTCGCGCACTGGAACATCCGCGGCCCACAGTTCCCGACGCTGCACCCGCTGTTCGAGACCTTCGCGACCGCGCTCGCGATCCATAACGACAACATCGCGGAGCGCGCGGTGACACTCGGCGGCCACGCCGTCGGCACGGCCCGCCAGGTCGCGAAGTCCTCGCGCCTGCCCGAATACCCGACCGACATGGCGAAGGACCTCGATCACGTGAAAGCGCTCGCCGACCGCATCGACGCGTACCTCGACGGCGTCCGCGCGACGCGCAAGCTCGTCGACGACCAAGGCGACACGATCACGTTCGACCTGCTCGGCACGGTCCTGACCGAGTTCGAGAAGAACAATTGGTTCCTCCGTGCCACGCTCGCGTAAAGCTGGAGCGCTCGCGTCACGCAGTCGTGACCGAGCCGCGTTAGTGTCGGCGTAGTGACCCGACTCGCGCTCGTGCTGCTCGCGCTCGCCGCCTGTCCGGTCCCGCGACCCGTGGAGTCCACGGTGCCGGCCACGGCGGATCCCACCGTCGCTGCGCCGTACACGGGCCCGCGCAAGCTCGTGGTGCTGCTGATCATCGACCAGCTGCCGCAGTGGGCGTTCGCGCAGAAGGCGCACGCGCTCACGAAGGGCTTCGATCGTCTGCTCCGCGAGGGCGCATGGCACACCGGCCTCTACCCGACGCCGGCGACGCTCACCGCGCCGGGCCACGCGCTCCTCGGCACGGGCGAGCCGCCGTATCACTCCGGCATCGTCGGAAACGAGTGGTTCGATCGCGCGACGAGCAAGATGGTGCGGGCGATCGAGGACGGCGACGGCATCTCGACCAAGCTCCTGCGCGTCCCCGGGCTCGGCGATGCCGTCGTCGCGAATCCAGGTGCGAAGGCGATCGCGGTCAGCCTCAAGGATCGCTCGGCGATGTTGACGCTCGGGCACGCCGGCACACCGATCTGGTACGACAAGAAGCAGGTCGCGTTCGTCTCGCATCAACCGATCGCGTGGCTGTCCGCGCACGGAAAGGCGTCTCCGATCGCCCCGCGCCTGCACGACGTGTGGACACCGCTCGACGTGACGACACTCGCGCGGCTGTCGGGCACCGCCGACGCGCACCCCGGCGAGGTCGGCGAAAAAGGGTTCGGCCCGACGTTCCCGCACTCGCTCGCGACGAACACCGATCCCGCCGGCGCGATCTACGCGGCGCCGCTCGGTAACCAACTCGTGCTCGATACCGCCCTCGCCGCGATCGACGGCGAGCAGCTCGGCGCCGACGACAAACCGGACCTCCTGATCGCGAGCCTGTCGGCCCACGACTACGTCGGGCACGGCTGGGGGCACGAGTCGTGGGAGGCCTGGGACATGATGCTGCGCCTCGACGCGCAGCTCGACGACTTCCTCGCGCAGCTCGACGCGAAGGTCGGCAAGGACCGCTGGGCGCTGCTCCTCACGAGCGATCACGGCGCGAGCCCCCTCCCCGAGCGAGTCGGTGGGGGACGCCTGACCCCCGAAGGTCTCCAGGCGATCGCGAACGCCGCCGCGGCGACGGCACTCGGCAGCGGCACGTGGGTGGCGAATGCGAAGTACCCGTTCGTGTTCCTCACACCGGCGCTGTTCGCAAAGCGGCCCGAGGAGCGCGCGAAGGCGGTGCACAAGATCCTGCTCGCGCTGCGCGCACAGCCGGGCATCGCCATGGCCGACCGCGTGGAGTCGTTCGCCGGCAACTGCATCACCCGAACCGGCGACGCGTTCGGCATCTGCATGATGCTCGATCCCGAGCGAGCGGGCGATCTGTTCTACCTGCCCGCGTCCGGCTGGATCGTGCACGACGCGGGCGAGCCGACCGCCGTCGCCCACGGATCGTGGAACCTCTACGACCGCGAGGTTCCGGTGATCATGCTCCCGTTCGGCCGCACGTCCCACACGCGGGCGACGGGTGCTTCTACGACGACGATCCAGATGGTTCGCATCGCCACGGTGCTCGCCGGGTGGCTCGGTGTGACATCGCCGACGAACCTCCCGCGCGATTCGCGGTAAGGTGACGCGTGCTCCGGTCGATCTCGGTAGCGGTACTGTTCTCGATCTCGGCGTGCGGTTTCTCGGTCACCGGGGGGGCGCGATCATCGATGCTGCCGACGGCGCGCGCGACGACGCGATGACCGCGGACGATGCTCCCGACGCGTCCGACGCTCCGATCGACGCGATGCCGGACTCGATGACGACGCCCGTCGGCTGGAGCACGCCGGAGTTGCTCGGGATCAGCAACGTCGACGATCCGACGCTGACGGGTGACCTGCTGCAGATCTGGTTCGACCAGGGTGGCGACATCTATCACGCATCGCGCGCGAGCGTGTTCGTGGCGTTCGGTCTCGCCACGGAGGTCACCGAGCTGTCGACACTCGCGGCCGAGACCACACCGGAGGTGTCGGCCGACGGCACGGTGATGTTGTTCGCGCGCAACTTCGGAACCATCGACGTCTACATCAGCACGTGGGATCCGGGGACGCAGGCGTGGAGCGTTCCGGTGCCGATCGACGACATCAACACGTTAGATCACGAAACCGCCGCCTCGATGTCGACCGATGGCCGCATGCTCGCGTTCGCGAGGAGCTCGCCGGTGGGCACCGCGGACATCTACATCTCGACGCGCGCCCAGGTGGCGGATCCGTGGGGCACCCCGGTCGCAGCGACGGAGCTCAACTCGAACACTCACGACGGCAGCCCGTTCTTGACCGGCGACAAGCTCACCCTCTGTTTCGACTCGCTGCGCGCGAGTGTCCAGCACGACATCTATTGCGCGACGCGCTCGTCACCGGCACTGCCGTTCGACGCGCCGGTCGCGATCACCGCGATCAACTCGGCGCAGAGCGATCAGGATCCGTGGCTGTCTCCCGACGGCAAGCTACTGATCTTCTGGTCCGATCGTGACGGCACGGGGCGCCTGTACTTCTCGCGTCGTCCCTGACACCAGGCCAGACTCCAAGCCCGAGACGCCAGGCCTGACCTAGACCTCGTGCGGCATCGGGCGTCGCGGCGCGCGGAAGTAGCGCAGCGGCGAATACGGCCCGAAGTTCGACACGCGTGACGTGTAGAGGTCCGCGTAGTCGTTCACCTGCTCGCCGAACCGCGAGTTCTCGTTGCCCTCGCGTAGGCACGAGCCCCAGTGCGAGTTGTACGCCCGATCGATGCGTGCCTCGAGCGAGTCGCACTCGGCGTCCATCAGGCCCGCGCGATCGCGCAGCGAGTCGACGCTCGCACGTGTCACGCGGCGCTCCTCTTCGAGCCGCGAGCGCAGCGTCGTCACGGTGCCCTCGTCGTCGAGCAGTCGCTGGATCTTCTTGAGGCGCAGCGACTGGTAGTCGATCTCGCTCTCGAGGTTGCGATGGCGGCGATCGAGGAGCTCGAGATCCTCGATCTGCGCTTCGAGCCGATCGCTGACGCTAATCTCGCGCTCGAGCTCCTGCAGCACCATCGCCGTCCGCCACATGTGCTGCTTGCGCAGGCGCAAGATGTCGCCGTAGATGTGGTCGCCGATGTAGAGGACCTGCTCGCCCTTGACGCCGGTCATCTGCTCGAACGCGACGACGTTGCCGCCCTGGTAGATCTTGTCGCGCGAGAGATGCTTGATCTCGGGAGCGCCCTCGACGATCTGCATCGACGTCTGATCGACGAGCTGGAACGGGCGCAGCTCGTTGAAGAACGCCGGCTTCGCACCGCCGACGATGACGATGTCGAAGTAGTTGCGCCACGACGGGTACGCCTTGCGCTCGCCGTCGAGGAGGTAACCCATGACAATTGTCGTGTAGTCGTAGAGCGAGTTGGTCAGGAGGAACAGCTTCTTGCCGGAGCTGCGGAACTTGTGCAGGGTCTCGCCGAGCAGCGGATCCTTGACGATGTAGCTCGGCAGGTCCGCCTTGATGACGGACTTCAGCGTGTCGTCGCGATGCGCTTCGTCGATCGCGGTACGGATGTCGCCGAACAGCTTGTCGTAGTCCACCGTTCCGGTGCGCTTGTCGGCCCAGTTCACCATCGTGGTGAACATGACGGCCTCGGGCAGACCGAACAGCGTGTCGATCCACTCCCAGCGATCGTCCGAAAGGTTCGGCTTCTCGTTGCGGTAGATCGCCTTGCGCTCGTCCTGCGAGAGCTCGCGGAAGCCGTGGTAGCAGCGCCCGACGTGGCTGTGGCGATCGAGCTTGAACACGTTGCCGAGCTTGCGATCCACCATCACGCCGCGGATCGCCCACTTCGGATCGTAGGTCAGCTTGCGAATGTCTTCCGGATACCCGTGCTTCTCGATCAGCTTCCGCATCGTTAGCTCGATCGACAGCTGCTCGAGCTTGTCTTGGTGGTACAGCGCGAGCGTGTAGTCCATGTCGAACCCGATCACCTCGATCGTGTCCATGCGGAGGTTCCGGTTACAGAACACTCGGTTCTTGCGGGGGACGTCGATCTCCGTCGTCGTCTCACCCAGCAGCGAGTCGAGATCGGGCACACCAGCGACCATTCAGAAACATTGTACCTGATAGAGTGGAGTCATGGCCGCGTCGCCACCTCCCTGGAACCGCACGACCGACCCTTTTGCAGAGCTGATCAGCGCAGACGCCATCGCAGCGCGTGTCGCAGAGCTGGGTGCGCAGATCACCGCGGAGTACGCGCCGCTCGCCGCCAGCACCGATGTCGTGCTCGTCGGTGTGCTGAAGGGCTCGGTGATCTTCCTGGCCGACCTAGCGCGTCATATCGCCGTGCCGATCCTCATCGACTTCATCGGCATCAGCTCGTACGGGGACGCGACGGTGTCGTCGGGTGTCGTGCAGATCACGCAGGATCTCTCGCGTCCCATCGAGGGCAAACACGTCATCGTCGTCGAGGACATCGTCGACACGGGCCACACGGTGCACTACCTGCTCGAGAACCTCGCGACCCGCCGACCCGCGAGCATCAAGCTCGCTTCGCTGCTCCACAAGCCCGAGCGCAGCGAGCGCGTAGTGAAGATCGACTACCTCGGGTTCACGATCCCCAACAAGTTCGTCGTCGGGTATGGCCTCGACGTCGCGCAGCAGTACCGGAATCTGCCCTTCATCGGTTACGTCCAAGGAGCCTAGTGGGCCTCACCACCGACGCGCTGCAGAAGCTACCCGCTGCGCTGTTCGAGATCGGCAAGCTGATCGGCTCCGATCTCGATCCGGGGATCCTTCTGTCGCGCATCGCGGAGCTGGTCTGCCAGCTCATCGATGCGAAGTCGTGTTCGGTGATGCTGCTCGACGCGGACCGCAAGCGCCTGCTCGCGAAGGCCGCGTATGGCCTGCGCACGGAGCGGATGCACACCTTGTCGTTCGCCGTCGGTGAAGGCGTCGCGGGCTGGGTCGTAGAGCGTGGCCAGCCGGCGCTGATCGACGACGTCACCAAGGACTCGCGCTTCGTCACGCTGCCCCTCAACCAGACGCCGATCGCGTCGATGATCTGCGTACCGCTGATCGCGCGCGGGGAGCGCGTCGGCGTTGTCACCGCGACGAGCGAGAAAGCGGGCGCGTTCGACACGACGCACCTCGAGCTCGTGCGCTTCATCTCGACGACGATCGCACTCGACATCGAGAACGTGCGCCTCCATCGCGTCGCGGTCACGGATCCGCTGACGGGCGCGTTCAATCGCGAGTTCCTGATGCAGCGCCTGCCGCAGGAAATCGAGGCGGCGCTCGATCGCGATCGCACGCTGTCGGTCGCGATGGTCGACGTCGATCACTTCAAGGCGGTCAACGATCAATACGGCCACGGCGTTGGCGACGTCGTGCTCGCCGAGGTCGCGCGCCGCCTGCGCAGCGCGATCCGCACGGGCGACCTTCTCGTGCGCTACGGCGGCGAGGAGTTCCTCGTCGTGCTGCCCAAAGCAGACGCGGGTCGTGCGTGGGAGGTCGGCGAGCGCATGCGGCAGCGCGTCTGCGAGCGCGCGTTCGATATCGGTGACGGGCTCGCGCTGATCCTGCGGATCTCCGTCGGCATCGCGCAGTGGCGGATCGACGAGCCGATGGCGGATCTCATCGATCGCGCCGACACCGCGCTGTACGGCGCGAAGGATCGGGGGCGCAACCGGGTCGAGGTGGCGCCGTGACCGACGATGGCACGAAGCCCCCGAGGCCCGACCCGTTTGCGCCGCTGCCACTGCCCGAGACGCTCACGGGCAAGACCGCGAAGCGCGAGTCTGCGCCGACCCCCGCGCCAGCGGAGTCGACGGCGCCGACACCGACCGCGCCGACGCCGACGGTGACGCCGACGCCGATGGCAGCGCCGACACCCGCGCCCGCCGCGCCGCTTCCACCGACGGCGTTCACGTCGAGGGTCTCGGGCGAACACGGGGCGCCGGTCGCGCCGCTCGATGCGTCCGCGTACGAGGCGCCGGTCGCGCCGTATGCGTCCGCGTACGAGGCGCGGGTCGCGCCGTATGCGTCCGCGTACGAGGCGCGGCCGGACGAGCCGCTGTACGACGATTCGCCGCGCACCGCCGATGACCCGCGCGCTGCCGATGACCCACGCGCCGACGAGCCGGTCTACAACCAGGCACCGCAGATCGCCCCTGCGCCCGGTCCCGAACCCGTCGCGACGCCCGAGCCTTTGTTGGCGATGGCGATCGAGAACGAGCTGCGCGACGCCGCCGGCGTGCTCCCGATCGAGGACAAGAAGGCGAAGAAGACCAAGCCGCCGAAGAAGAAGCGCGCATCGACGGACGGCGGCGACGACGATGACGACCGCCCGCGCAGCCGCCTGTGGATGCTCGTCGCGGCGCTCGCGGTCGTTTTCGGCGGCGCGCTGACCGCGATGATCCTCGTCGGCCGCTCGAACAGCGAGCGCTTCGTGCTCGCCTGCGAAGCCGATCGCGTCGTGATCCAGCAGGGCCGCTCGTTCCCGCCATGGGGCGAGAGCGCGATCGAGGGCGCGGAATGGAAGCCGTTCAAGATCCCTCCCGAGGCACCGTGCTCACCCTTCGAGACCGAGAACAAGGCCGAGCTCGCCGCGCGCTTCGTGAAGATGCTCGAGGAGCGTGCGACCAAGCTCGTTGGTGGCCGCGGTGGAACATCGACGGCGATCACCGCTGCCGGTCCCGAGGATCCGGTCGCGAAGGTCGACGAGGCGGAGGCCAGCCTCAAACAAGCACTGCTCGTCTCGCGCCACCTCGCGTCGGAGAACGAGCGCATCACCTCGCGCGACAAGCTCGAGCGGCTGCTCGGCGACGTCGGCTACTGGCGCGCTTCCGCGCGGCTGCGGGCCGCGGCCGACGCGCTCTCCGATGCCGCGAAGCAGTTCGACACGGTCACGTTGCAGCAGCCGCTCGCGAACACCGACGCCGGCGAATGGGGCGCGCTCGCACGCAAGCTCGCCGAGGAGCTTCGTGCAGGCCCCCGTGCGATGACGGCCGCGGACGTCCTCGCGCCGCAGGCGTCGACTGACACCACGCCGAAGGCGCCGCTCGGCACCGCACTTCCCGTCGAGCCGCAGGCCGGAAGTGCCGCAGCACCGGAGCCCACCGTCGACGCGGGCGTCCCGGCCTCGAGCGGCGGCGTCCTGCTCTGACCCACATCACGCGTCGAGGTCGAACACGGTGAGACGCCGTGATTCCAAACGCTGCGGATCCGACGTGTTCCCTCGATCATGGGGTTCGCTGTGGCGGCTGCTGCGGCGGGATCGTCGGTGCGCAGATCATCTCGACGATCTCCACGAGCTCGTCGAGGGCGCGAGCGAGCTCGTCCTCGTGCAGGACCAGCTCGTTCTTCATCGAGGTTGTCGTCCGTGCGACGTCGGTCATCGAAGTCGTCCTCATTGCGCCTGAATGGTGAAGCTCGCGACGAAGGTGCACGACGACAGGCCGACGGCCACGCAGCCCGCGCCGGTGCACGTCACCTGGCCGTTCTGCGTGCCGGTGGCGCGCGTCGCCGACGAGAACGTCCCCTGTGCGGTGACGGTGCCGATGATCATCGCGTTGCCGATCGTCTCGTCGAACGCGGCGCGGTTCGGGCAGTTGAAGGCGGAGCTCGCGAGCGTGCAGTCGAACTCGGCGGTGCCATCGTTCGGGATCACGTGAAAGCCCGTAGTGTTCGCGTCGGTGATGCCGAAGTTGCCGGCGGACTGGCCAACATCGATCAGGTTCGGGCAGTTGGTGGACATGACGTTGTAGTCGGCGTAGCTCCAGACTCCTTCGTCCGGAACGTAGTTGCCGCCGCCCGAACCCGAGCCCGAGCCCGAGCCCGAGCCACTGCCGGAGCCACTGCCGGAGCCAGAGCCGCTGCCCGAGCCCATGCCGTCACCGTCGCCATCGGTGGCGCATGCCGTTGCGGCGAGAACGAGAACAAAGCCAACCAAGCCAATGCGTGACATCGATTCCTCCAGAGGATGGTGTGTCGTTTGTACGCACCCCCTCGGGAATCACCGACATCAGGCCGACATCAGCTCAGTTCGTCTCGCGCTTCGACGGCACGAGCAAAAGGAATTGACGGAGCGCGTAGTAGGCCTCCGCCTCGGGCCACGGCCACTCGCGCAGCAGCTTCTCGCCGGGTTGCCAGCCGTGGTTGTCGACGAGCATGTCGAGGCCGAGCAGCTCCTTACCGTTGGTCGCGAGGTACGTGCGGACCCAGTGAACCTCGTGTGTGAGGCCCGACGCGAGCAATGCGGCCTTGACCGCGTCGAGGTACTCGCGGAGGTTCGCAGGCCCGCCCGGGCTCCACATCCGGAGCACGTTGCCGAGGCAGGCGTCGAAGTCGCCCCATGCCTCCCACTCGACTTGTTCGCCGCCGAGATCGCGCCGATCGAGCGTCGCGAGCAGCACGTGCAGCGTGCCGCTGGCGAACTTCTTGATCGTGTCGCCGAGCGCCTCGTGCAGCGTCGCAGCGAACCCGCCGAACGATTCGACGATCTCGCGGTCTCCGACCTTCGCGACCACGTCGAGCTGGAGCTGGACGCGTCCCTTGCTGATTCGGCCCGGGAACACACGTGCCTCGAGCGCGAGCGTCGATCCGTGCACGCGGACGAGCTCGTCGATCATCGCTTGCGCCTCGGGATGCGCCGGTACCTCGCGCTCGACGATGCGCATTATCGGTGGCGACAGCTGGAGGTCCTCGGGCTTCGAGCCGCGGTGCAGCGCCTGGTTGACGGCGTCGACCTCGGAGCTGCGTAGCCCGACGCGATCGAGATCCTCGCGCGTCGCAGTGCGCGCCAACCGATCGGCCGCCGCGAAGATCGGATCGTCGGCGAGCACGAGCTCGCGATCGCCATCGAAGTACGTCGGTGTCACCGAGACGAGACCGTCGAGGATGCGCCGACCGTACGCGAGCGGCACCATCATCACGGCACGTGCTGCGTGCGGCAGGCCCGCCTCCTCGAGGATCTCGACGAGCTCGCCATCACCTAGATCTGGATTCGCGTGAAACGCGGACAGCGTCCAGCGAACGATGCCGATCGGATTCGCCGTCATTGGTAGAAACCTAGCCTTCCGCCACCGAGTGGTGGGTTGGGGCAAGGACCCCTTTCAAACCGTGCATGCCGATTTCCGGCACACGGCTTACGGGCGGTCGTTGTTGGACGTGATGAGGCATTACGCAGCTTCCGGGTAGGCGACGGTTCCGTGGAGGTGATGCAGTCCGAGGCTGTAGAAGTAGGACGCGTTCCACTTCCGAGCTTCGCCAGGTTTCAGGTGTCGACCCTTGCGATGGATACGCATTCGCTTGAGTCGCCACGTGACGTACTTGTCGATCTCGCAGAATTTGTCCGACGCATTTCCGGTGCGGAAGTACTGCCCCCAGCCGCGAAGCACGGGATTGAGCTCCGCGATCACATCGCGGGGATCCACGTGACTCGCCTGCTGTGAGGTCATGTGCTTCACGCGCTGCCTGATCCGCTTCATGCTCTTCGTCGACGGCCAGCGGTTGAGGTAGTAGCGGCGCTTGCCGTACTTCTCCCAGACCGGCCCCGAGAATTGCCTTCGCAGATGGCAGCCGAGAAAGTCGATTCCCTGTTTACCCCAACCGAGATCGACTCGCTTCGTTTTGGCCGGATGTAGCTCGAGCTTGAGCTCGCCGAGGATCTTCCTCACACGCCGCTCGGCCTCTCGACAGTCCTTCTCCGTCTTGCACAGCACGACGAAGTCGTCGCAGTAGCGCACGAGCACGCCAAGGTCGGCGCACCGTTTGCTCCATACACCGTCGAGAAAGTCGAGGTAGATGTTCGACAGGAGCGGCGAGATGACTCCACCCTGCGGCGTACCGCTGAGCTTGGTCTCTTCGATCCCATCTTCCATCACCTTCGCCTCGAGCCACTGTTTGACCAGCTTGAGCACACGCCGATCCGAGATCTTGCGGGCGACCAGCGACAGCATCGTCTTGTGATCGATGCTGCCGAAGAAGTCGCGGATATCCGCATCGAGCACGTAGTTGAATCCGCGATTTACTTCCACGCGGATCTTCTCTAGCGCCTGCGTCGTCGAGCGCTTGGGCCGAAACCCATGCGAGCAGTCCTTGAATCCGACCTCGAAGATCGGTTCGAGGATCAGCTTCGCTGCTGCTTGTACGACGCGATCTCGCACCGTCGGAATCCCGAGCGGTCGTTGCGTTCCATCAGCCTTCGGAATGTACCGACGCAGGACCGCCTGCGGTTGGTACTCGTTCTCGCGCAGCTCGGTTTGGATTGCTTCGAGGAAGCTCTCCACTCCTTGTTGCTCGATTGCCGCGATCGTCTGAGTATCGACGCCCGCGGCCCCCTTGTTCCGTCTCACCAGGTTCCACGCCTCCAACAGGACGTCACTCCGGTTGATGCGGTCATACAGCGCGTGAAACTTTCGACCCGGTTGTTGCTTGGCCACATCCCGCAGTCGATCTTGGAGGCGTCGTACGTTTTCCTCCGGACTACGCCGTCGGGGGGAGTTGGGACGCTTGGCGTCCATGCCCTTGCGCGTACCTCGTTGATCGACTCGACTCAGACCCCAGGGCTCCTTCCCTCCAGTCACGTTACTGACCTTCGTCGGTACAATGTGCCCCTCGGACTTCCGCTGCGCGGCGTTCGATTTCGCCTTTGGCTTATACGAACCACCTGTCCGTGACGGCGGCTGCGCAGACGGATCTCTCGCGTTCCGTGACGATCCTTGCACGCGTGCTGCGACCCATACCCCGCCGAGGCCTTCGACTTGCGTCGTCGGTGTTGCCTTCGCCGTGACGTGAGCGGCTCGGCCGGCTGGCTCACAACCAGCACTCTCGGATCGTAAATGTGTCGAGGCTGCAGTCTTCACTTCAAGTTGCGGCCCGCGTGCTTGCCTCCCATCGCGCGACCTTCGTCGCGGACTGGGCTCTCGACGCTCCGCTTCGGACGACGGAATCTCTTCCATCGCCGGGAGCCTGCTACTCGGCGCGTCTCCGCTTACCGAGACGGGACTCTCACCCGCTGGATCTTCACAGCGAGACGTCAGGTTCGAGCCCGCTTTCGCAGATCGGTTTCCGACGTCGTCGCGACGCACCACGAGTCCATAGTACGCCCCAGACCTACCGACGGATCAGAGGTCGAGACGGTAGCGAATCAGGGAAACGAGGACGCCGGACCGAGCGAGCGCACGTACTGGGCTGGTGTGCCGCCGCCGCATGCCGTTGGCGTCGCTTCCTCGGCCATGCACGCGAGCAGCATCCATCGCACGGGCTCGTTGTTGCTCTGTGCGTCCCACATGACTTCGTTGAGCGTTACGGTACCGGGAGGGTTCATCGAGCTTCGCACGCAGAAGTTCCCCGGCCGAGTCCAGCACCGCTTGGCTTCACCCGATCCGTCGGGAGCAGCGCAGTAGCCAAATCCTCCCGGCCCCGGAAACACGAGCTGGGCGGCGGCGATGCATTCCGCATCGCTGGTGCACGTCGCCGGGCCGATCCCTTGGTCGACAAGATCGGCGACGAGACACGCGCCACCGCCGCGGGTATCCGCGTTGCCCGAGATCTTGGTGAACGTCACCGCGGCCTTGATCATCGCGCTCGTCGATCCGGGCTCGATCGGCCCCGCCGACACACACCAACCGTCGAGCTCGATGCAGCAGAGCGCATCGCCATCGTCTCCGCAGTCGTCATCGACGCCGTTGCCGCAGACGTCCATGGCACCGGGGTGCGTTGCGGCGGAGTCATCGTCACAGTCGGTCTTGTCGGCGACAAACCCGTTCGGCGCCTCACACTCGCCGCGAACGTCGTCGGGATCGCCAAAGCCATCGCCATCGAGGTCCGCGTACCACCACGCGATGCACGCGTCGGGCGGCTGGGCGCGGTTGTCACCACAGGCTGCGCAGACGATCACGAGGGCCAGAGTGGTTCGCATCCTCCCGTCATATCGGAGGGCCGTACTCCCGTCCACACCGAACGGTGCTGGCCAGGCTGCAGGTCGTCGTCGACGATCGCAGGCGCTCGTCGACGCGTGTATAACCCGCGGCATGAAGCATCCCGTGCTCGTTGCTGTTTTCGTCACTCTGCTGGGCGTGTCGCCAGCGATCGCGAAGGGGCTCACCGTCGAAGACATGCTCGCGATGCAGCGCGTGGGCGCTCCGGTCGTATCGCCCGATAACAAGTGGGTCGTGTATTCGGTGCGCGACACCGACTACGACGCGAATCGCGGCCGCACGGATCTGTGGCTCACGAGCATCGACGGAGCGCAGACACGACGCCTCACCTCGCATCCCGAGAACGACTCCGAGGCGAAGTGGACCAAAGACGGCGCGTGGATCTACTTCATGTCGACGCGCTCCGGTTCGTCGCAGGTGTGGCGCATTGCACCATCGGGCGGCGAGGCCGAGCAGGTCACGAAGCTACCGACGGACGTCAACGGCTTCGATCTGTTCCCCGACGGAAAGCGCCTCGTCGTCGCGATCGATGTGTGGCCCGAGACGAAGACCCTGGCCGACTCCGTGAAGAAGGACGAGGTGCAGGCGAAGTCGAAGGTGAAGGCACGGGTGTACGACCAGCTACTATTCCGTCACTGGGATCAGTGGGAGGACGGCAAGTACAGCCACCTGTTCGTGTGGACCCCACCCGAGCTCGGCGGGAAGGCCGACGACGCGAAGGACCTCACGCCCGGTCAGGCGACGGACTCGCCGACGCACCCGTTCGGCGGCATGGAAGAGGTCGACATCTCTCCCGACGGCAAGACGATCGCGTTCGTGATCCGCAACAGCGGCAAGGCGAACGCCTGGGAGACCAATACCGACGTGTTCCTCGTCGCAGCGGATGGCCGCGGCAAGGCGGTCAACGTGACCGCCGACAACAAGGCCTACGACTTCTCGCCGACGTTTTCGCCGGACGGCAGGTGGCTCGCGCTCAAGCAGATGAAGCGCCCGGGCTACGAGGCGGATCGCGAGCGCATCAGCGTGATGGACGTCGCGACGAGGAAGACGCGTGTCGTGACCGAGGCGTGGGATCGCTCCGCCGGCACGATCGCGTGGTCCGCCGACGGGCGCACGATCTACACGGATACCGACAACGTCGGCCATCACTCCATCTTCTCGATCGACGTGGCGAGCGGCGCTGCGAAGGTCCTCGTGCAGAAGGGCACGAACACCTCGGTCGCGTTCGCGGGTGATCGCATCGTCTACGCGCACGACTCCCTGAAGCAGCCGGTCGAGCTGTTCACGGCGCGCCTCGACGGCAGCGAGCAACGCGCGATCACCCGCTTCAATGACGCTCGTGTGAAGAAGATCAGCTGGGGCGAGCCCGAGCAGTTCTCGTTCAAGGGTGCAAAGGGCGACACCGTCTACGGCTGGGTGATCAAGCCCGCGGGCCTCAAGGGCAAGGCGCCCGTCGCGTTTCTCGTGCACGGCGGACCGCAGGGCAGCTTCGGCGATCACTTCCACTACCGGTGGAACCCGCAGGCGTACGTCGGTCGCGGCTTCGCTGCGGTGTTCATCGACTTCCACGGCTCGACGGGCTACGGCCAGGCGTTCACCGACGCGATCCGCGGTGACTGGGGCGGCGCACCGTACGAGGACCTCATGCTCGGCCTCGACGCCGCGCTCGCGAAGTATCCGTGGCTCGATAAGGACCGCATGGCCGCGCTCGGCGCGTCGTACGGCGGCTACATGATCAACTGGATCGCGGGGCAGACGAAGCGGTTCAAGGCGCTCGTCTCGCACGATGGCAACATCGACGAGCGCATGGCGTACTTCGACACGGAGGAGCTGTGGTTCCCCGAGTGGGAACACGGCGGCACGCCCTGGGACAACCCGGCCGGCTACGCGAAGCACAACCCGATCGACCACGTGAAGAACTGGACGACGCCCACGCTCGTGATCCACGGCGCGCTCGACTACCGCGTCGTCGACGTGCAGGGCATGTCGACGTTCACGGCGCTGCAACGCAAGGGTGTGCCGTCGCGCTTCCTACACTTCCCCGACGAGAACCACTGGGTCTTGAAGCCGCAGAACAGCAAGCTGTGGCACGACGAGGTGCTCGGGTGGATCGAGAAGTGGACGAAGAAGTAGGGTTCGGTCTCAGAAATCCGAGACCCGCGACGCGCTAAGTGGGCGCGATCATGCGGGCTCTCGTGCGGCACGTAGGTTGAAGACCGCGGACGGCATGCATCGTCTCTCTTCTTCCCTTCTGTTGTTCTCGCTGATGGCCTGCACCTCCTCGGACTCGACCGAGCCGCCGATGATCAAGAGTGATCTCGCGCGCGACACGACACCGGACGTGACCGACGCCGACGTCGACACCCTCGTCGCCGGAAACACGGACTTCGCTGCGGACCTCTACCGCCTCGCGAGCGGCGAGGACGGCAACCTGTTCATGTCGCCGCACTCGATCTCGACCGCGCTCGCGATGACGTACGCGGGCGCCGCGAATAACACGGCGACGCAGATCGCCGACGTGTTCAACTTCACGCAGCAGCCAGCCACGCTACACGCGTCGCTCAACGCGCTCGACCTCGAGCTCGCCTCGCGCGCGCAGAACGGAACCAGCCAGACGATCCCGTTCAAGCTTCGCACCGCAAATTCGATCTGGGGACAGGATGGCTTCGAGGTGCTCGATCCGTTCCTCGACACGCTCGCGCTGAACTACGGCGCTGGCCTGCACGTCCTCGACTTCCAGAACGACACCGAAGGCTCGCGCCAGACGATCAACGGCTGGGTCGAAGACCAGACGAACGACAAGATCAAGGAGCTGCTCCCGCAGGGCGTGGTCAAACCGTCGACGAAGTTGGTGCTCACGAACGCGATCTACTTCAGCGCTGCGTGGCAGGAGCCGTTCGAGGCGAGCGACACCCAGGACCGTTCGTTCCAGGTCGCCGGCGCGCCCGTCCAGGTGCCCACGCTCCACCAGACCGCCGACATGAACTACGGTGAGGGCTCGGGCTGGAAAGCCGTCGAGATCCCATACGACGGCAACGAGCTATCGATGACCGTCGTGGTCCCCGACGATCTCGCGGCGTTCGAGCAGCATCTCACGGGCGCGACGTTCACCCAGATCGCCGACGCGACCACACACCACTCGGTGAAGCTCTATCTGCCGAAGTTCAAGTTCGACTCGCCGCTCGCACTCAAGCCGATCCTCCAGGAGCTCGGCATGACGGACGCGTTCGATGACGCGGCCGCGGACTTCTCCGGCATCGACGGCAAGCGCGACCTCGTCATCACCGACGTGCTCCACAAGGGCTTCGTCGGCATCGACGAGAAGGGCACCGAAGCTGCCGCCGCGACCGCCGTCATCATCGGACCGACCTCGCTCCCCGAGCCGGCCACGATGGTCGTCGATCGCCCGTTCGTGTTCTTCATCAAGGACAACGCGACCGGCGCGATCCTGTTCGTCGGCCGCGTCGTCGACCCGCGCTAGCGGTCGATCGCAGATCTCGATGCTCCTCGCGAAGCCGTAGCGTCAGGTGCCCGCGATCATCTTGTACAGCGTGTCCTCGTCGATGATCGCGACGCCGTTCTTCTTCGCACCCTCGAGCTTCGTCGCGCCGGTGTTCTCGCCCGCGACGAGGTAGTGCGTCTTCTTGCTGACCGAGCCGGCGACCTTGCCGCCCGCGGCCTCGATGTCCTTCTGGACGTCCGCGCGCTGCTTGGACAGCGTGCCCGTGACGACGAGCGTCTTGCCGGTCAGCGGACCCTCTTTGACCTCGACGACGGGCTCGGCCGGATCGACGCCGTTGGCGGCAAGCTTGTCCAGCACGGCGGTGACATGCGGATCGCGGAGGAACGTGTCGACGTGCTTCGCGACGACCTCGCCGATGCCTTCGATCGCGTGCAGCTCCTCGACGAACGTGGCGCTGTCCTTCGCGGCGCACGCGGCGCGCAGCGCGGACAGTGTCAGGTACTTCTGCGCGATCGGCTTCGCGAGCACGGTGCCAACGTTCGTGATGCCGAGCGCCGAGAGCAAGCGCGAAAACGTCGCCGTCTCCTTGGCCGTCTTGATCGCGGCGACGAGGTTCTGCGCGGACGTCTTCGCGAAGCGATCGAGCCCGAGTAGCTGGAGCTCGGTGAGGGTGAACAGATCCGCGACGTCGTTGACGAGCTCCGCTTCGACGAGCTGGACGACGACCTTCTCGCCGAGACCGTCGATGTTCATCTGGTGGCGCGACGCGAAGAACTCGATCGCGCCGAGACGCTGCGCCGGGCAGCCGATGCGGTTCGTACACATGAGAGCCACGCGGCCCTCCTCGCGCTCGAGCGTGCTGTCGCAGAACGGGCAGTTCGTCGGCGGCGCGAACGCGGGGCCCGGGCCCTTCTCGGTGACGTGGAGGATCTCGGGGATGATCTCGCCGGCCTTCTGGATCTGTACGCGGTCGCCCTTGCCGAGCCCGAGACGCGCGACCTGATCCCAGTTGTGCACGCTCGCGCGTGACACCGTGGTGCCCGAGACGTCGACGGGATCGAGCAACGCGACCGGTGTGACCGCCCCCGTGCGGCCGACGTTGATCTCGAGGTCGAGCAGCGTCGTCGTGACCTGTCGCGCGGGGAACTTGTACGCGATCGCCCAGCGCGGGAACTTCGCGGTGGAGCCGAGCGCGCCGCGCGCCGCGAAGTCGTCCATCTTGACGACGAGGCCGTCGAGCTCGTACGCGAGCGAGTCGCGCTTGTCCTGCCACGAGTGGACGCACGCGATCAGCTCGTCCCACGTCGCGGCCTTCGAGTTGTACGCGCTGATCGGGATACCGAGGCGCTTGATGTGATCGAGCGACGCGAGGTGCCCGGACGCGACCTTCTCGCCGTCGACGACCTCGTAGAGGATCGCGTGCATCGGGCGCTTCACGAGCTCCTTCGGATCCTGCAGCTTGATCGAGCCGGCGGCGGTGTTGCGCGGGTTCTTGAACAGCTCCTCCCCCGCGTCGGCGCGCGCCTTGTTCATCTTCTCGAACACGTCCTTGCGCATGTAGATCTCGCCACGCACGACGATGTCGACCGGCTCGCGTAGGCGGAGCGGCACGCCCTTCACCATCTTCACGTTCGGCGTCACGTCTTCGCCGATGCGCCCGTCGCCGCGCGTCGCCGCGAGCGTCAACACCCCGGCCCTGTACGTGAGCTCGATGCCAAAGCCGTCGATCTTCGGCTCGATCGACAGCACCGGCACGTCGCCGTCCATACCCTTGACCACGCGATCGTAGAACGCGCGCAGATCGTTCTCGTCGTAGCTGTTGTCGAGCGAGAGCATCGCGACGGGGCGCGTGACCTTCGGGAAGTCCGAGACCGGCGCGTGGCCGATGCGCTTGGAAGGCGACCAGTCGACAAGCCAGTCCGGGTGCGCCGCCTCGACGTCGCGCAGCTTCTTCGACAGCTTGTCGTACTCGAGGTCGCTGATCGTCGGGTTCGCGTCGACGTAGTAGCGCCGATCGTGCTCGGTCAGCTGATCGACGAGATCGAGGTACGCCTGCTGCTCGTTCTCGGGTTGGGTCTTGGCCTCGGGCTTCTTGGGAGGAGGAGCCCCGAAATCGAGCGTGCCTTGTCGCGATTCACCCATCGCGGGCCAGCCTAGCCCAACGTGACGCGCGATGCCGCCGCCTCACCGCGCGGCTTCCACTCCCGAGATCAGTCCGTCTCGTCGAGATGCGTCGGGCGTTTCCGGCCCTCGATGAACGCCTCGAGCTCTTGCTCCGCCGGCGAATCTACATCGAGGTCGAAGTCGGCAGCGTCACCTTCAGCGATCTCCTCGACCTCGAGGTCGTCCGGATCGGCCATCTGCACCGAGCCCGCGGCGATGCGGTTCGGCGGCAGCGGCAGACCGGTGTCGATGTCTTCGTCGTCGATCTGCGGGCGCCCGGTCTCGTCGAGCTCGTCGAAGTCGAGCTCCGCGAGTTGCGCGGGCACGGACATCACGATCGCCTGATCGCTCTTCTTGCCGATGATGCAACCGGCCTTCACGGTGACCTGGAACGGCCGCCCGTCGAAGTACGCGTCGATCGCTTCCTTGATGTACCAGAAGATGTCCTGCATCTCCTGGCCGCCACCGGCGATCTCTTTCCAGTCCGTGAGAGGTCCGTATTCGATCACCGGCGCGAAGAAGAACTCGCGCGAGCTCTTGAACAGGAGCGAGAACTCCTCGATCTCGAGCTGGCCCTGGAGGTTCGCGCTGCGCATACAACGCTCGACGTGATCCATCGTCGGGTAGTGCGCACAGTGCTTCTCGAGGCGCTCGAGCGCCTCGTGCTTGTCGTGCTTGATCAGCACCTCGCGATAGAGGTCGTGAAACTCCTGGAACGTGCCCGCGAGCGGCAGCGTGCAGCGAACCTCGCCGCCCTTCTTCGTCACGCGCGCGAAGTCACGCAGCGCGACCTCGAGGCTCGGCATCTCGTCCAGGCCGAGGTTGCACACGACGAGGTCATAGACGTCGTCCGCGAACGACAGCTTCGGCACCGGACTCTCGGTGCGGAAGAACACGCCCTTCTTGCCGAGCGGACCGAGGTCGGCGACCTTGCGGCGCGCGACATCGAGCATCGCGCTCGACGCGTCGATCGCGATCAGACGCGAGCCCTCGTTCATGCGGCGCAGGATCTCGATCGTCGGATACCCAGTGCCGCACGAGATGTCGAGCACCTGTCCGCGATCGGGAACCGCGAGATTGCGCAGCAACATCTTGCCGAAACGCGTTCCCCAGACCGGCGCGATCTCGTCGTCGTAAATACGAGCGAGCTTCTCGACCTTGAGCGAGCGTTTTGCCTGAACCGACACGAAATGCGTCCCTGAATATTTCCTGATCTCGCGGAGTTGTCTAGTCGAGATTCGTATCTAGACGATATCCACCACACTGATCCATCTCGTATGCGTCGAGGATGAGCCAGAACAGCCCCGGGCCCGTGGTGTTGACGTCGGTCAGGACCGACCCGTCGGCTTGGTCCGGACGATCGGGCCGGGGCAGGCACCCGGCGCTGTCGTCTTGGCAGACGAGGTTGGCCGGCGTCCCGGACTTCTCGACATAGAGCACGGTGTCGAAATGAACCATTGTCACGTCGACGCACGTCGAGGAATCGAGCTTTCGATTCTGCCCGGGACAGGATGTGAAGTACCAGGACACATCTTTCGCGTTGTTGGTCGCGCTGTTGCACGGGATGTTCGGGTTGCCGGTATTCGTCGCCATGCAGGTGTCGCCGGTCAAGGTCTGCATGCCGTTGCCGAGCGGTGTCCCGGTGCGACGGCTCCGCGTCACGTGCAGGGTCAGGTCCCCGTCCGCGGCGCCCGGGTTCTGATCCACCACGATGCAGCTCGTCCCAGCCGGCAACGCGAACGCGGACTGGCTCTGTTCAGTGCTGCAGGCGTCGTCGGTGCAGGACGTCGGGTTCGCGGTCGCGTCCAGCGAGTCGCACGTCTTGCCGGCGAACACGCGCACGCTCGTGTCGAAGTTCGAGCCGAACGTGTCGATGTAATAGACCTCCGGTGCGGTCAGCGTGACCCGGTAGAACAACTCGTGCCCACCGACGTTGCTGCAACCCCGTTGCACGTAGTTGTCGTTCGCGAGGTCGAGGTCGCCGCTGAACGTCCCGCCGTTCGTGACGTCGACGGCGTTCGCCGCGACATCGTTCGCCGCGCACGTCGCGTCCGCGCCGCTGCAGTCCTGATCGATCCCGTCGTCGCAAACATCGGTGCTGGGGACGCACGCGTCGATCGGCGGCGGCGCCGCATCGACGTCCTCGACGCTCGCGTCCGTCTCCGCTTGATCGCTCGCCTCGCACGTGCCGCCCTTCGCACATACGAGCGCGCTCGGACACGGACGCGCCTCATCACACGGCGCGCCGGTCGGGAAGCTCGGTGCGTAACACGCACCGAATAGTCCGACTCCGCAGACGAGTGCCACCACCACACGCACGCACCAAAATTATCGCCTGTTCTTCGATCACGTCGCCAGGGTGGCGATGTAGGCCCGAGTGCGTTTGGGTCTAAACTCCGACGATGAGTACCCTCCTCGACCGCGCCCGCGCGATCGCAACCGATCTCGCCATCCATCGCACCGCGCACGATCGCGAGAAGCAGCTCGCAAGGCCGGTGGTCGCCGCGCTGCGCGAGTCCGAGCTGCTCTCGGTCCTGACGCCGACCGAGCTCGGCGGTCACGCGACCGCGCCCGCGGACTACGTCGACATCCTCGAGGCGCTCGCCGCCGGTGACTCCGCCACCGCGTGGTGCGTGATGACCTGCTCCACCTCGACGCTGCTCGCGCCGTACCTCTCGCGTGCGACCGCGGAGGCGGTGTGGTCGCGCACCCCGCAGCCGTTCATCGCCGGCATCTTCGCGCCGATGGGGAAACTCGCCGATGGCGTGCTCGCCGGCCGCTGGTCGTACGCGTCGGGGTGCCGTCACGCCGACGTGTTCTTCGTCGGCGCGCTCGCCGAACGCCGTCACGTCGTGTGCCTGCTCGATCGCGACGCCGTCCGGATCGCGGACAACTGGGACACGATCGGCCTGGCGGGCACGGGCTCGCACGATCTCGTGATCGAGAGTGCGGCGATCGCGGCCGACTACGTCACCTCCGTGTTCGATCGTGCACCGTGGTCCGCATCGCCGCTCTATCGCGTTCCGCTGTTCGGGCTGCTCTCGCTCGGCATCGCGGGCTGCGCGCTCGGCATCGCGCGCTCCGCACTCGCGCACGCCACCGCGAAGCTCGACGAGAAGCTGCCGTCCGCCGCCTTCGCGACGATCGGAGAGCTGCACGCGACGCTATCGTCGGCGCGCGCGTATCTGCGCACAGTGGCCTCGGATGCGTACGCCCGTGCCTCGGAGCTCGACACGACGACGACGGCCGCGATCGATGCGCGCACGCGGGGCGAGCTGCGCCTCGCGTCGACGTTTGTCGCGCAGCGCTGCGCGGACGTCGTGCGCGGCGCGTTTCACCTCGGCGGCGGTGCGAGCGCACGCTCGGGCAGCGCTGCGGGTAGCGCCCTCCGCGACATCGAGATGGTGCTCACGCATCGCATGATCGCGGATCGCGTGGTCCCCGCGGCCACGCGCGCGGTGTTCGGCGTGGGAACGCCTTCACCGGATCTTTGAGTGCTCTGCCATACGGTCCGGTGTCGCACGTACGAATGACGCCCGCGATGAAGCGCTTGGCGCCGGATCAGAAGCCCGGCCTCACGGCGAGGCCGTATCAGGTGCATGTTCGACCTGTTCGCCAATGTCGCCGAGAGCTTGGCTGCGCCTGTGAAAAGCCTCGTCTCGGCGGCGACTGCGCCCGAGACCCAGGTGTGCGTCGACGAGTCGTATGCCGGCGAGGAAGCTCCCGAGTACGCACCGATCATGTCGATGCTGTTCGGGGAAGAAGACGAGGGCACGACGGGTGACTACGAGGAGCCCTACACGGACGAGTGGTCCGAGGAGTACGACCCGCTCGGTCAATACGGACGCGAAGAAGACGAGAGGATGATCGCGGAGCTGGCGTCGCAGGTCGACATCGACATGATCGACGACAGCGATAAGGTCGGTCGTGTGGGCGTGTCGATGGCCGACAATCCCGTGACAGGGTTTCGGAACCTCGACGAGATGATCGCGCGTGCGACCGAGGCCGCCGGCGGTTCGCCCATCGGACAGCTGTCGATCATGGATCACTCGTCGCCCGGCTCGCAGGGCGTCGGCAACGAGAAGCTCACGCTCGAGTTGCTACAGGATGCAGAGGTGCGCGAGAAGCTCGCGGCTCTCGGCGCGCAGTTCGGTCCCGATGGCAGCATCGAGCTGCATGGCTGTCGCGTCGGCGGTGACGAGCGCGGCGACGAGTTCCTTCGCCAGATGGCCGAGGTCACGGGACAGCGGGTTACGGGCGGCAACGACTACCAGACGTCGGCGATGTCCGGGCTCGAGGGCAACACCAAGACGTGCTACCCGCCCGCCATCGACGAGGACGGAAACCTCGTCCAGACCTGCACCGTCGACTCGGGCCCGATGGACTACGTCTGGGCCGCGAACCGCGCGCTGTGGCGCCCGAGCCTGCCGACGAGCGAGATGACACCTGCGGAGACGCGCATCCTCGAATACGCGGCCGAGTGAAACGAGGACGGTGGCCCCACGGCGGGCGCCACGGTTCCGCGATCAGTGATGGTCGCCGTCGGCGTTCGCGTACAACTTCTGGCCGTGCTCGCGGAACTCGGCGGCCTTCGCGGCGAGCCCGTCGGCGATCTCCTGCTCCGCCGCCTGCTTCGCGGCGATCTCGCGCACCTCGCCGGTGATCTTCATCGAGCAGAACTTCGGGCCGCACATCGAGCAGAAGTGCGCGCCTTTCGCGCCCGGCGCGGGCAGCGTCTCGTCGTGGAAGTCCTTCGCGGTGTCCGGATCGAGCGACAGGTTGAACTGGTCCTGCCAGCGGAACTCGAAGCGCGCCTTCGATAGCGCATCGTCGCGCTCGTGCGCACCGGGGTGGCCCTTCGCGAGATCAGCGGCGTGCGCCGCGATCTTGTAGGCGATGACGCCGTCCTTCACGTCGTCGCGGTTCGGCAGACCGAGGTGCTCCTTCGGCGTCACGTAGCAGAGCATCGCGGTGCCGAACCAGCCGATCATGGCGGCGCCGATCGCCGACGTGATGTGGTCGTAGCCGGGTGCGATATCCGTGACGAGCGGCCCGAGCGTGTAGAACGGCGCCTCTTTGCAGAGCTTCAGCTGCAGATCCATGTTCTCGCGGATCTTGTGCATCGCGACGTGGCCGGGACCCTCGATCATCGTCTGCACGTCGTGCTTCCACGCGATGTCGGTGAGCTCGCCGAGCGTCTCGAGCTCCGCGAGCTGCGCGCGATCGTTGGCGTCCGCCGTCGAGCCGGGGCGCAAGCCGTCGCCGAGCGAGAACGCGACGTCGTACTTCTTCATGACCTCGCAGATGCGCTCGAACTCCGTGTAGAGGAAGTTCTCCTCGTGATGCGCGAGGCACCACTTCGCCATGATCGAGCCGCCGCGTGACACGATGCCAGTGACGCGGTTTGCCGTGTACGGGATGTACGCGAGGCGAACGCCCGCGTGGATCGTGAAGTAGTCGACGCCCTGCTCCGCCTGCTCGATCAGCGTCTCGATGAACAGATCGATGTTCAGCTTGTCGGGGTCGCCCTTGACCTTCTCGAGGCACTGATAGATCGGCACCGTGCCGATCGGCACCGGCGAGTTGCGGATGATCCATTCGCGCGTCTCGTGGATGTTGTCGCCCGTCGACAGATCCATGACGGTGTCTGCGCCCCACTTCACGGACCAGCGAAGCTTGTCGACCTCCTCGCCGATCGTCGATGTCACGGCCGAGTTGCCGATGTTCGCGTTGATCTTCACGAGGAAGTTGCGGCCGATGATCATCGGCTCGCTCTCGGGGTGGTTGATGTTGGCCGGCAGGATCGCGCGGCCGCGCGCGATCTCGTCGCGCACGAACTCGGGCGTCACGCGCTCGCGGATCGCGACGAAGCCCATCTCCGGCGTGATGATCCCGCGACGCGCGTAGTGCATCTGCGAGCGGTTGCCGGTGTCGCCGTCGCGAAGGCGCGCATCGATCCATGCCTTGCGCAGCTTCGGCAGCCCGTGGTGCGGATCGACGCCCTGCGGGCCGCTCGTGTCGTAGACATCGAAGCTCGGCTCGCCACCCGAGAGGTGGATGCGGCGCACGGGCACGCGCAACTCGCCGTCCTCGACGTAGACCTTCTCGCTAGCCGGGAACCCGTCGATCGCAGGCAGGTTCGCGACCGGATCGTTCGTCAATTGCGGAAGCGAGCGCTTGCCATTGCCGTCGCTGCCGTTCCCATTCGAGCTCGTCGTGCTCATTGTCGCCTTCCTACGCCGGCATTACCCGGATCAGGTGTTGGGGTCGTCCGCCTGGACCTCTCAGCCTTTCGTCGACCTCGACGAGAAGCTCCCCCGCTATGTGGATGGTCGGCACCCTACCCGCATCCCGATGGAAGTGCCAGGCGTTCTGTTGCGGTTGACCGACGGGCTGGATGGCACCTCGTCGACGGAGGCGGTGTACACGTCGGCCGCTCCCCCATCGGACGAGCTGATACGCTCGCCGCGTGCCCCCGGAACGGTTCGGCCGCTACCGTGTGACGGGAACGCTCGGCACCGGAGCGATGGGTGACGTCTTCGCGGCCACCGACGAGGCGCTCGGTCGCGAGGTCGCGATCAAGGTACTCAAGTCGCAGCGCAACCCCCTCGCGGCGCGCATCCTCGACGAGCGCTTCCGGCAGGAGGCGCGTGCGATCGCCTCCCTCACGCACCCGAGCGTCGTCGTGGTCTTCGACATCGGCCTCGACGCCGATCCGCCCTATCTGGTGATGGAGCGCGTGGCCGGGCCGTCGCTCAAGGAACGCCTCGCGTCCGGCGCGTTGCCCGAGCCCGAGGTGCGCGTCCTCGGCATCCAGATCGCGCGCGCCCTCGCCGCTGCTCACGAGCGCGGCATCGTGCACCGCGACGTGAAGCCCGCGAACATCCTCGCCGCGGGCGAGCAGAGTTGGAAGCTTGCCGACTTCGGCGTCGCGCACGTGCCCGACTCGTCGATCACGATGACGGGCCAGTTCATCGGCTCGCCCGCCTACGCGCCGCCCGAGGCGCTGCTCCGCGGCCAGTGCGATCGCGAAGGCGACGTGTTCGGCCTCGGCGCCGTGCTCTATCACGCGGTCGCGGGCGTGTGGCCTCGGCTCGAGCAGACGACGGGTGCGCTGCTCGCGCCGCTGCCGCCCGTGCAGACGACCGCGCCGGCGGTGTCCGCGGAGCTCGCGACGATCATCGATCGCGCGGTGAACATCGAGCCCGCGCAGCGTCCGAACGCGATGGAGCTCGCGAGCGCGCTCGCCCGGGCTTCGAACGCGGCCAACGAGATTCCGACGCGAGCGGCGTCAACGTACGCGTCGAGCGCGGGGTCGAGCTCGACGAGCCCGGCGAGCCCGAGTGCACGGAGCTCGGCGAGCGCGGCGTCGACACACGCAGGCACGCCCGCGACCGCAGTGAGCATCGCGATGCCAGCGGCCATCCCGCCCGAGGCCGGTCGCGCCCCCGTGCGATGGAAGCCGTTCGCGATCGGCGGTGTGATCTTCGTGTTCGTCGTCATCTTGCTCGGCGCGACGCGCGGCGGATCATCGAGCTCGACGAGCGGCGCGACGATGGCCCGCCCCGATCCGGCGGGGATGCTGACGACGACGCCCGACGAGCCGATCGAGATCGCGGAACCTCCGATGGAGAGCGGCAAGGCGGCGAGGGACTGGCGCAAGGTCATCGAACGTGTCGAACGCGGCCGGTTCGGCGAGGCGCGCAAGAAGCTTGGCGATTGGGAGCGCAAGTACGGCGCGACGCCGGAGACCGAGTCGCTGCGATCGCAACTCGCAAATCGCGCGGACCTCGACGACGGACGGCCGCCTCGCGACGATTAGCGCATCGGTGGCGAACGACAATTACAGCACGCGATCGAGGGAGGCGAACGCATCGTCGAGCGCGGCGATCATCACATCCGCGCGCGGAAACCGGTTCTCGGGCTCCTTGACCAACGCACCGTCGACGAGCGCCGACAGCTCCGGGGTGATCCACGCGGCGGCGATGCGCTCGTCGAGCCGCGGCGCCGGCTGCTTCACGTGTTTGCGCAGCACCGCTGCTGGATCCACCGCGTCGAACGGCAGCGTTTGCGTCAGCATGTGGAACAGGATCACGCCCATCGCGTACAGGTCCGCGCGCGTGTCGACCGGCCGCCCGAGCGCCTGCTCGGGTGCCATGTACGCGGGCGTTCCGAATACGAGGCCGGTCGACGTGAGCGCGGCTTGACCGAACGCGGCGGCGACGTCACCGACGAGCTTCACCAAGCCGAAGTCGATGATCTTCACGCGCTCCCACCCGCCCATGTCGACGAGGATCGCGTTCTCGGGCTTGAGGTCCCGATGCACCAGGCCCTGCGCGTGCGCGTGCCCGACGCCCTCGAGCATCTGTCGCGCGAACACGAGCGCCTGTCGTGGCGCGAGCGGCCCCGCGTGCAACCGCTCGGCGAGCGTGGGTCCCGTGACCTTCTCCATGACAAGAAACAACAGCCCGGACTCCGCGAACGCGTCGACCGCCGCGACGAGGTTCGGATGATCGAGCATGCGCAGCGCGTTCGCCTCACGCGCGAAACGCTTGGTCACGGTGCCGTTCGATCCCGCATCGCTGATCGGCGCCTTCAGCGCGTAGCGCGTGCCATCGTCGCTTTCGACCTCGAACACGCCACCCATGCCCCCGCGACCGAGCGACGCGATCACGCGGTACCGCCCGATGCGCGAGCCGGGTTCGAGCGCGACTGCGGTCACAGCCGAATCTTACGCACTTGTTCGTCGGGATCGAACGTGGCGATGCGCCGATCAGCGCGGCAGGTTCCACGCGTCTGCGAGCGCGTCGTATTCGGCGCGCGGGAGCAGGACGAACGCGGGGCGATCGGCGGGGACGAGCTTCGCGATCAGCGACGCGAGCTGCGGCTCCTCCATCGCCGTGCACCCGACGGTGGACGACTCCGAGCCCGACCACACGTGCAGGAAGATGCAGCTGCCGTCCTTCGGCGTGCGCGACGCGTTGTGTGCGACCTCGACGACCCACGTATACGCGTCGTCGGCGCGGCGCATCTCCTCGGCGCTGTTCCAGTCGACGGTGGTCGTCCGCGCGTCGAGCACGCGGTTGTATTCGCGCGAGTCCGGATCGTCGACGCACTTCCAGTTCGTGTCGACCTGCTGGTAGCCGATCTTCGACCCCGACGGCGGCGCTTTCGCGTAGCCGAATGCACTCGTCAGATCGAACACGCCGGCCGGAGACTTCCCGTCGCCTTCTCGCTTGATCGGTCCCTCCCGACCCGCGGGTGCGCGTCCATGCAGACCCGAGCCCCAACCCGTGCCCGCGCGGCCGACGACACCGCGCCATGGATCGCCGACCGGCTTCCATGCGACGCCGTCGCGCTTCCACAAGCGGAGCTCGGCGCTCGTCGCATTCCAGTCCGCGGTGATCGCGGTGACTAGCTGCGTCGTCGTCGCGGCAATCGCGAACGGAGTCCCGACCAGGGTATCGAGCGGCACACCGCCCGCATCGCTCGCGGTGTTCGACCCCGTCGCGTTCGAGCCCGTCGTGTTCGAGGGCGCACTCTTGGAGTTGCACGCCGCCAGAACGATCGCAGCGCATGCGATCGCGCGAACCGTTCGCAAGCGATACCCCGCGCGGATCAGACGCTCATCTCGAGCATGCGCTGGATCGGCACGAGCGCCTTCACCCGCGTCGCCTCGGGAACATCGATCTGCGGCTGCAGATCGCGCATGCAGAGGTAGAGCTTCTCGAGCGTGTTCTTCCGCATGAACGGGCATTCGTTGCACGAGCAGGACTCGTCCTCGGGCGGTGCGGGGATCAACGTCTTGCCGGGCGCTGCTTGTTGCATCTTGTGCAAGATTCCCGCTTCGGTCGCGACGATGAACTGCTGCTTCGGCGACTTCGCGGCGTACTGGATGAGGCCGCTCGTCGACGCGACGTGCGCCGCGTGGCGCAGGATGCCCTCGTGACACTCCGGGTGTGCGATCACCTCCGCCTCGGGGTGCTTCGCCATCAGCTCGAGCAGGCGGCGCTCGCTGAACGACTCGTGGACGATGCACGAGCCTTCCCACGTGACGAGGTCAGGGCGGTTCGCTTGCTTGGCGACGAACGCGCCGAGATAGCGATCGGGCGCGAACACGATCTTCTGGTCGCCGAGCGCCTTCACGATCTTCACCGCGTTCGACGAGGTGCAGATCACGTCGGACAGTGCCTTCACGTCGGCGGAGCAGTTGATGTAGCTGACGACCGTGTGACCGGGGTACTTCTCGAGCCACTTGGCGAACACCGACGCCGGGCATCCGTCGGCTAGCGAGCAGCCCGCGGCGAGATCCGGGATGACCACGATCTTGTCGGGGTTCAGGATCTTGGCCGTCTCCGCCATGAAGTGAACACCGCAGAACACGATGACGTCGGCGGTGGTCTTGGCGGCAGCCTGGGACAACTGGAGCGAGTCCCCGACGAAATCGGCGAGGTCCTGGATCTCGGACTCCTGGTAGTAGTGGGCCAAGATCACGGCGTTACGCTCGGTCTTGAGGCGGCGGATCTCCGCCTCGAGCTCCTCGTCGGTCATGCCGAGCGATTCGTGCGGCTGTGCAACAGTGCCCACAACAGGCAGCTTCTCCATAGGTCCTCCTTAGCACGCTTTGGGGTCGGCTTCGGGGTTGTGCTTGCTCTTGCACAACGGTCCGTGCAACGACGCTAGCGTGCTGCGCGTCGTCGTCTTGCTCGCGTTCACCGTCGGTGCGTGCGCCTCTGCCAACGAGGGCCGCGTGATCGGATCCGATGGCGCTGTCGAAGACGGCCCGTCGATCGACGCGTGCGAGCCCGCTGCGGAATCGTGCAACGACGCCGATGAAGATTGCGACGGCATGATGGACGAGGACTTCGCGATGAAGGGCTCCACGTGCATCGTCGGCACCGGCGCGTGCCTCGCGCAGGGCACGTTTGTCTGCAAGAGCGATGGCAGCGGCGTCGAGTGCGACGAAGCACCCGGCACACCGACGAGCGAGTCGTGCGATGGCATCGACAACGATTGCGACATGAAGGTCGACGAGGACTTCATGATCGGCATGCCGTGCGACGGCCCCGACGCGGATATCTGCGCCGACGGCGTGCGCGTGTGCGACGGGTTGACCGCCGCCGTCTGCAATGACGGTCCGGGCAACTCGCCGGAGCTGTGCGACACGTTCGACAACGATTGCGATGGTGCATTCGATGAAGGATTCGGCACGGGCGTTGCGTGCGACGGCACCGACACTGACGCTTGCAACGAAGGCACGATCGTGTGCAACGGTCAGACGGCCACGCGGTGTAGCGACATGACGAGCAGCACCACCGAGCTGTGCAATAACATCGACGACGATTGCCGCAACGGCATCGACGACACGTTTCCGCTCGGCCAGTCGTGTCAGGTCGGCCTCGGTCAGTGCCAGCGCAACGGCGTGCTGCAATGTACGAGCACCGGCTCGGGCACGCAGTGCAGCGTGATGGCCGGCGTGCCCGCGCCCGAGATCTGCGGCAACGGCATCGACGAGGATTGCAACGGCAGCGATTCCCTCTGTCCCGCGAACGACGCCGCCGCCGGCGCGATCGACATCACCGCGGGCGGCACGTTCACCGTCGATCTCGCCGCGGCGCGCGACGACAACTGGGCGTCCGCGGCGGGCCTCGACTGCGGCGATCAAGGCGGTCGCGACGTGTTCTATCAGTTCACGCTACCCGCCGCGGAGGTCGTCTACTTCGACACGTTCTCGTCCAGCTTCGACTCGGTCGTGCGCGTGTTCCCCGGCTCGTGCACCGCGATCGGCACCGTACTCGCGTGCACCGACGACGCGTGCGGCCAGACGCGCTCGCAGGACGCGATGAACCTCGCGGCCGGTACGTATTGCCTCGTGGTGGATCAGTTCTCGAACGTGTCGACGACCGGCGCGACGACACTCACGTTCCGACGTGGCGGTCGTACCGGCGTGAAGCTCCCGAACCGGAGCGGCACGGTCGCCGGGACGACGGTTGGCAAGACGCACCTGTCGACGGCGTCGTGCGAGGCGAACACGCCGCGCCCGGAGAGCGTGCACTTCTCGACGACGTGCCCGGGCACGAACACGCTCAGCGCGAACACGTGCACCGGCACGAGCTGGGACACCGTTCTCTACATGAAGGTCGGCGCGGCAACGACCGGCGACATCGCGTGCGGCGACGACAACTGCAGCCTGCAGAGCCGCATCACCAATGCGAGCGTGACCGGCGCGAACCTCCTCTGGATCATTGTCGACGGCTACGGCCTCTCGGGCGAGGGTGCGTACTCCCTCGGTTACACGCTCCAGTAACCACGCGACGAGCTGCCCGGCCGTGCGCTGCTATCGCACGACCGAGTAGCTGTCGGTCCCCGGCGCGCGAGGTACGCTCCGCCGGATGTCAGCGAGCGAGTCGAAGCGCGACACGGTTCGCCGCTTCGTGCTCCTCGGCACGCTGTATTTCGCGCAGGGTCTGCCCTTCGGCTTCTTCGTGCAGGCCGTGCCGATCTTGTTGCGCAAGGCGGGCTACTCGCTGACCGCGATCGGCGCCGCCGCGCTGCTGAGCTTGCCGTGGGCGCTCAAGTTCGTGTGGGCGCCCGTCGTCGATCGCTACTACTCGAAGCGCATCGGCCGCCGGCGCACGTGGATCCTCGCGATGCAGCTCACCGCCACGCTCGTCCTCACCGCCATCGCGCTCGCGCCCGGCTCCGACGACCTGGCGGTGCTCATGGTGGCGATGGCCGTGCTGAACCTGGTCGCCGCGACGCAGGACATCGCGACCGACGGGCTCGCCGTCGAGCTGTTGCCTCCCGAGGAGCGCGGGTTCGCGAACGGGCTGCAGGTCGCGAGTTATCGCGTCGGCATGGTCGTCGGCGGCGGCGTGCTGTTCGGCGTCTACACGTCGCTCGGCCACCACAACATGTTCGGTGTGATGGCGGCGCTCACCGCGCTCGCGAGCGTGCCCGTGTTGCTGTCGCGGGAGCCGCCGACGGTCGCGCACACGACGAGCCCGACGACAGGCGCGAGCCCAGCCGACCTCGTTCGAGGCGCGCGACACTTCCTCGCGCTACCGGGCGTGTGGCCGGTGCTCGCGATGATCGCGCTCTACAAGTTCGGCGAGGCCTCCGCGCAGAGCTTGCTCCCGACGTTCCTGCACGACGCGAAGATCAGCGACGGTGACATCGCGCTGATCCGCGGCACCGTCGGCTTTCTCGCGGGCATGGGCGGAGCGATCGTCGGCGGCATCCTCGTCACGCGGCTCGGTCGCAAGCGCGCGCTGATCGTGTTCGGGTTCGGGCAGGTCTTCGCGGTGTCGGGCTATGCGTACCTCGCGTTCGGTTCACCCGCGCTCGTCGAGCTGTTCGTGTGGGCGGGCGTCGAGCACTTCGCGTCGGGCATGGCGACGGCCGCGTTGTTCACGTCGATGATGGACTGGAGCCGGCCCGTGTCGAGCGGCACGGACTACACGGTGATGGCGAGCACCGTGGTGATCGCGACGGGCAGTGCGGGGCTGCTCGGCGGAGTCTCGGCCGACGTGCTCGGCTATGGGTGGCACTTCGTCCTCGCGGCGAGCGTGTGTGTGATCGCGACGCTCGGAGTCACGCGGCTGTTTCCACGAGAGTTTCCGCGAACGGAGGGACAATGACGACCGTCGACACCCGAAGCTTTCTTCCCGCAGAGGCGTTTGTCGGCTGGCGACTCGATGATGCGCTCGACCCGGATCGCTGCGCGGCTCTCCTACGCGAGGTGGGCGCGCGCGGCTTCGAGCGCACCGGCGAGCGGTATCCCGCGAACTATCGCGACAACGATCGCCTCGTCTTCGACGATCCCGCGCTCGCAAAGGCGCTGTTCCGCGAGCTTCGAGCTCGCTTGCCGCGGACGCTCGGCGCGAACGGGCTACCGCTCGACGACACGCGCACGAAGCGCGAGCGCGAGGCCGCGAACGACGACGTGGAGCGCTGGGAGCTCGTCGGGCTCAACCCGCGGTTCCGCGCGTGTCGGTACGAGGGCGGCCAGTCGTTCTGCATCCATCGCGATGGTCCCTACGTGCCCGATGACAAGCGGCGATCGTTTCTGACGATCCAGTTCTACCTCGACGACGATCCCGCGCGCGTCGGTGGTCACACACGGTTCTACGCGGACCCGCGCGGGGAGACGACGTGCGCGTCGATCGCCCCGCGTGCGGGCACGGCGATCGTGTTCGACCACCGCGCGTGGCACGACGGAGAGCCCGTCACCGCGGGCATCAAACACGTGCTGCGCACGGACGCGATCTACCGGCGGTCCGGAGGCTCGAAGAGGCGGACAGGATGGGGGCGCGTCGAGCTCGAGCGCCCGGACAGCCTTCCCAACAGCGTTCGCATCATCGATCGTCATCGGGGGTATGCGTGGCACGTGACAGCTCGTCCATCCATCGCGAGCGCCGGTCGTGACGGGACGATCCGGATGGAAGTGCGATCGTCGTTCTTGAAAAGCAACCCAGCCCTGGGAGTAGACGTCACGGTGGACGCCGTGGACCTCGGACGCGGCTCGGTCACGTGTCTGGTGTACGGGGCGATGATGACAAGTGACTTGTGGTGCGGGCTTCGCGCGGGAGAGGTGTGGATGATCGGCGACGCCGTACACAAGATCGCGAGCGGTCTCGGCGCGGTGACAAGCGCCGCTGCATGGAAGGAGCCGCCCGGCGCGCGCGACCCGTACGACGAGCGCGACCGTCGAGCGCTCGTCGCGTTCGCGACGTCACGCGGTGACATCGTCGCGTTTGACGACGAGACGTACGCGCCGGCATGGACGACCCTCGCACACGACGGCTGGGCGTGGGGCATCGCTCCGACGACCGACGGCTTCGTGTCGTGCGGTCACGATGGACACGTGAAGCACATCGATTCCACCGGTCAGGTGCGGTCGATCGCCGAGCTGGGACACCCCGTTCGAGCGATCGCATCGCTCGAGCCGCCCGTGAACGAAGCCGCGATCCTCGCCGGCGACGAACGCGGTTGGTTGCACTGGCTCGCCGCGGACGGTCACGTGGTCCGTTCCCATCGCGCGCACGCCGCGACGGTGACCTCGATCGCGACGCACGGCGCGCACGTCATCACCGCGGGTGAAGATGGCGCGGTGAAGCGGTGGCGCGACGATGGCGAGTGCGACGTGATCCTGTTGGAACGCGACGACTTCATCACGTCCGTCGCCACCACCGCCAAAGGCGACATCATCGCCGCCGGCTACGATGGTGCGATCCGCCTGATCCACGCCGAATAGGCTACGACGGCTTCGCGATCGCGCGCGTCGCGAGCAAGCCGACGAGCATCGCGCCGACGAACGCGAGCAGCGGCGGGAGGCCTGCGACGAGGCTCGTGACTGCCGGGCCCGGGCAGTAGCCCGACAGTCCCCAGCCAACGCCGAAGATGGCGGAGCCGAGGATCAGCCGCGCGTCGATGCCGTGGTTCGTTGGCCAGTGGAACTTCGTGTCGAACAGCGGCGCTCGGCGCTGCCGCGCGAGCCGCACGAGCGGTAGGTGCACGGCGATCGCTGCGGCCATCACGAATGCGAGCGATGGATCCCACGCGCCTGTCACGTCGAGGAACGCAGTGACCTTCACGGGGTCGGTCATTCCCGAGATCGCGAGACCGACCGCGAACAGCGCGCCCGCGACGATGGCAGAGACGATTCCCTTCACGCGGCACCTCCCGCGATCGCGACGGTGACCCCACCGGCCAGCATGAAGGTGACCACCGCGACGAGCGAGCGCGGCGAGAGGCGCGAGAGGCCGCAGACCCCGTGGCCCGAGGTGCAGCCGTTTCCGAGCGCGGTGCCAACACCGACAAGGAGGCCCGCGATCGCGAGCACGCCGGTCGATCGGAGTGGCGCGCCGAACGCCGACGGCGCGATCGCGAACGTCAACGCACCGACGCCGAACAGCGCGAGCAAGAAGGGCACGCGAAAGCCGCGACCATCACCGGTATCGAACGCGCGTCCGAGGGTGCCGCTGATGCCCGCCACACGGCCGTGGCCGATCAGCGCGATGGAGGCCGCGAGGCCGATCAGCGCACCACCGCCGAGCGCGCGAAGTATCGAGGACAGCATGGCGTCCAATATAACGGATGCCCGGTGGACAAGCAACCGTCATAACGGATGCCCAGGGTCATGTGTGCCCGGGCTCCCGAGCGTGGGTTCGACTGACGTTCTACGTGACGGACATCGGCCTCGGTTCCAGCATGTCCTCGCTCAATCTAGGAGGCGACCCGCTCTACGAGACGACCCACTCAGGTACCCACCGTCATGCGTCCGCCGTCGCGGAGCGCCGTAGGGACGAGCTTGCTCGGTTCTCCCGTCGAGACCAGCCACAGCTGGTGCGCGGCGCGCGTGACGCCGATGTGGAGGAGGTGGCGCGCCCAGTTTTGCACCGGGTAGCTGGCGTCGTTGACGTCGACCATGACGACGTAGTCGAACTCGAGGCCCTTCACGCTCGTGATGTCCGTGATGTCGACGCCGGGCTGGAAGTTGAACTCGTCGCGTCGCACGCGCCGCAACGCGGGCACCTCGGCGCGACGCAGCCCCTCGAAGTACGCGTCGGCCTGCTCCGGGTGGCGCGAGATCACGGCGCACGACGCGGTCGGTTCGCGCGCCATCAGGTTGCGCAGCGCATCGCTGAGGAACGCGACGGCCTCGCCGAGATCACCAAACTCGTGCAACTCGACCGGCTCGCCCGGTCGCGCGGCGAGCGGCTCGTCGGGTGCGAGCTCGGGCCCGAGGATCTCGCGCGCGAGCAACATGACGTCGGCCGTCGAGCGATACGATAGCTTCAGCGGCCGCACGATCGCGGGTTGACCGGTCTGCCCGGAAACGTGACCGACCAGCTCTTCCCAGCCCGAGAAGTTGTTGTCGAACACGAGCCGCTGCGCGGTATCTCCCGCGATCGTCACCGACCGCATCGTGGGGTCATTGTCCGGAGCGCGGACAGCTTCGACGAGGACCTTCACCTCGAGCGCGCTGCGGTCCTGCGCCTCGTCGATCGCGACGTGTTCGTAGAGCAGCTCCTGCCCTTCGGGCGTGTAGAGACCACCGCGCTTGAGTTGCACGAGTCGCAACAGGATCGGATCGTCCTCGTCGTCGAAGCGCCCCGCCGGGTCATCTTCGTCGGGACCGACCGCCTGTCCTTCCGAGTCGAGGACCGGGTTGCCGTCCTCGTCGACGGGCGCCTTCTGCGGCTTCGCGAGTTGCCGGCGCACCCACTCGGTGACCTGCGTGATGTTCTTCTGCGTCACGTCGCTGCCCGCGAGCCCGGCGGACAGCGCGGCGCGATCCGTGAACAGCTCGGCCCAGTCCTGCACGATGTCGTCGGCGCGCTTCTTCCAGCGCTTCACCAACCCCTCGAGCGCGACGCGAACGTTCGGCTCGAGCTCCGCCTTCTTCACCCACGAGCCAAAGCCCGACAGGCGCGACACGAGCGCGCGGTCGATCCCATCCGGCCGACGCCCCAGGCGGTTCCACTCGTCGCGGGCGGGCGCATGGATCGCCGTGATCTCGTCGCCGATCTCCGCCGCTTGCTTCACAACGTATTCGACGAGCATCACGAGCAGCGCCGGGTGCTTCTTCACGCGCGAGACGTGCTCTGGCGGATCGTCGTTGTACTTCGTCGGTGAGTCGGGCAGGCAGCGCATGCGCGTCGTGCGCGCCCAGCCGGTGTACGTGACGACCGGTACGCCCGTGACCCCCAGCGACGGCAACACGCCTGCGACGTAGCGCACGAGCGCCTGCGACGGAACGACGAACAGCGTGTGTTTCGGGTTGAATCGTTTCGCATCCTGGAAGTTCAGGTACGCGATGCGATGCAGGGCGACCGTCGTCTTGCCGCTTCCCGCGCCGCCCTGGATCACGACGATGCCGCTGCCCGGCTGCGTGATCAGCTCGAACTGCTCCTTGTCGATGAGCGCCGCGATCTCGGGCAGCGCCTTGTCCGCGCGCTGCGTGCCGTGATGTACGCCGAGCTTGCCTTTCACGCCGGGCGCCGAGACCGGCCGCGCGGCCTTGCCCATGCCGCCGTGGAGCACCGGTGCGATCTGACCGACCGCTTGCACCCAGCCGCCGCGCGCGTCCTTGAGGAACGTGCCCTGCGGCGCGCCGATGCGGCGAAGGTTGCCGCGCGCGATGGAGATGTTGCGTCGCGCGTCGACCACTCCGTCCACGCGACGACCTGCGATCTCCTCTTCGTAGTCGTCGCCTTCTTCGTAGCGGTAGTAGATGCGAGAGATCGGCGCGTTCCGCCAATCGACGATCTGCACGTTCGACTCGCGATCGATGAAGCCGCGCTTGCCGATCATCACGTCGCGCAACTTGCCCTTCTCCCTCAGGCGCATGTGCGCGAAGTACGGGCTCGTGATGTCGATCGGGAGCTGTGCGCCACCACCGATGCGTGCCTTGAGCGATGCGAGTCGAGTCATCTGCTCGATCAGGGGTGGCAAGTCTTCGGCGCGGGCTTCGGCGATCTGATCGCGAAGGCTCAACAGATCGGCGTCGAGATCACTCGCGCCGAGCTTGGGCTCTCGTGTCGCGGAGTCGAGCTCGTCGCCCATCGCAACCCGCGCCTGCACTTGGCCATACAAGCGTTCCTCTTCCGCGATGAGGTTCGCGGCCGGACTTCCCTTGGGGACCTCGTTGGCCATGGGTGGTCAGCGAATCTATCCAAATGACGCAGGGGCACAAGTACTCCCGCAATGGATCAGCCACTTACGAGATCGCGACTTTCGAGTGCATCCAGCCTCTTCCCTTCGACGAAGAACATGGCTCACGGCGTAACTGCCGGAGAGGAGGAGGGACGAGATGACGCATCACGCCGCAAGATCGTTGGGAATCCGCACCGTGTCGTCAATCGTACGATCAGCGATGACCAGTGCTGAATCCGCCGCGTCTGCCTCCACGGTGGACCGGCTGGGTCCCTACGCGGTGGTTGCCCCTCTCGCTGCCGGGGGCATGGCGGACGTCTATCTCTGCCAGGCCGCCGACCGCTACCTCGCGATCAAGGTGCTCGATCCGAAGCGATCGCTCGAGCTCGATGCGTGCTGCATGTTCCTCGACGAGGCGCGCCTCGTCGGCATGCTCGATCACCAGAACATCGCGGCCGTGGTCGACGTCGACGTCGATGCGCGCCGCGGCCTCCACTTCATCGCGATGGAGTACGTCCACGGCAAGGACCTGCGCGAGATGATGATCCGCGCCGGCCATCGCGGGATGTCGCTGCCGTACGAGGTCTCGATCGCGGTCGTCAAGCAGGCGGCCGCGGGTCTCCATCACGCGCACAACGCGACCGACGCGAACGGCCAGTCGCTGCACCTCGTGCACCGCGACGTCTCGCTCTCGAACATCATGGTCGGCTTCGACGGCGTCGTGAAGCTCGTCGATTTCGGCATCGCGCGCTCGACGATGTCGAGCGTGCACACGATGCCCGGCATCGTACGTGGCAAGGCGAGCTACATGTCGCCCGAGCAGTGCATGGGCGAGGCGGTGGATCACCGTACCGACGTGTTCGCGCTCGGTGTCGTCCTCTACGAGCTGACCACCGGCGCACGTTGCTTCGCCGGCAAGACAGACTTCGAGAAGATGCTCGCCGTCGTCCGCGGCGACTACGTCCGTCCGTCCGACCTCGTCGCCGACTATCCGCTCGAGCTCGAGCAGATCGTGCGCTGCGCGCTGTCGCCCGAAGCCGACCTGCGCTTCCCGTCGTGTGCCGCCATGTTCGACGCGCTCGACCGCGTGCTCTCTGGCCGCGCGTGGCTGGGCGGCGTTCACTCGATAAAGACGGTCATGCAGGAGCTGTTCGGCAACGCGCGCGAGCCGTGGGCCGACGAGGACGTCACCTGCGTCGATATCCAGCCGGCCGCCGCGCTGCCGCCGTCTCCGCCGACGCGCCCGATCACGCGTAGCAAGCGCCTCCGCGCCGACGCGCGCCCGCTCGAACGTGGCTACATCGCGATGGGCGGAGAGACGCCCGCCTACGGTACCGACGGGAACGACGGACGCCGCATGGCCCGCGGCTCGACGCCTCCCGCGACCGCGCGCGCGGGCTCGTCACATGGCGAGCGCCCGACGATGGTGCGCGGATCGTCGAGCGCGCTCGCGCGCGGCTCCGCGATCACGATCGACGACTCGAACGCCGCGGCGCCGATCGCGCGGAGCTCGTCGCACGCGATGGACGACCATCACCCACTCGCGCGGGCGGCGGCGAACCCGCAGGCGTCGCACGCGGGTCACGCTGCGTACCCCGGTCACGCGGCAAAGCGCCACTCGTCGTCGATCGATGCACCCCTCGTCCGAGACCCGTTGCACGTTCCGGATCGCTCCGAGTCCGCGCCCGCGATGACCTCGCGCCTTGCCGCTGGCACTCACTCCGACACGCACGATCCCGCAGCGTGGACGCTCGACGACGACGAGGTGGCGACGCGCGGTCGCCGCTCGCTGCGCCGCCCCTCGGGCACCATCGTCGCCGCCTGACGGTCGCTCTGACGGTCGGCGCTCCGTCAGGCTACCGAGCCGGCGTCGGTGCGGCACCGCGCGATCGCGCTACCATTCGCGCGTGCGTGTCGTTCTCGTCTTGCTCGCGGCGTGCGGGGCGACGCCATCGTCACCGACGACCACCCCGGAACCGCCCCCAAGAGGCGTGGCTCCCCCGGCGCCCGATGCCGCGCCTGTCGTGATCGTCCCACCGGGATGCGCTAACCAAGAAGCCTGCCACCACGAAGCCGAGGACCACGAGGCCGACGGTGACTTCGCCGCCGCGGCGCTCGCGTATGGCCGCGCGTGCGAGCTCGGCGACGGCGCCTCGTGCTTCGCGCGCGGCGTGCTGCTACGCGGGCGCATCGAGCCGCGCGACGACAAAGGCTCGCACGAGGCGTTCGGCAAGGCGTGCGAGCAGAAGCTCGCCGACGGCTGTGCGCAGTACGCGACGGATCTGTTGACCGGCGTCGGCGTCGCGGCGAACGCCGACGCCGGGCGCGCCGTGCTCCAGCGTGCGTGCATCGATGGCGCGGGCCTCGCGTGCCACAATCTCGGCGTCATCGCGCGCGATGGGGCGTTCGGAGCGACGAAGGACCCGGCCGGCGCCTATTCGCTGTTCGAGGACGGCTGTCGGCTCGGGCGTGGCGCCTCGTGCGTCGAGCAGGCGATCGCGCTCCACGCCGGCACCGGCATCCCTCGCGACGCGAAGCGCGCCGTCGAGCTCGCCGATCAGGCGTGCGGTTCGTCCGCGGAGCATTGCTGGTTCCGCGCGGAGCTGTACCAGAAGGAGAAGAAGTTCACGCAGGCGCGCCCGCTTCACGACAAGGCGTGCGGCGCCGGCTCGGCCATCGCGTGCCACAACCTCGGCGTGATGCTCGCGAAGGGCCTCGGCGGCAAGAAGGACACGAAGCGCTCGTTCGACGCCTTCGAGCGGGCATGCTCGCTCGGCATTCGCGACGACTGCTGACCGCGCAGCAAGGTGCGCGCGACCGGCTTTTCCGGAACACGCGCGAGCGAGCCGGCGGATCCCGACGAGGAGCGTGCGACGGAGATCGTGAAATCGCCATTGCGTTGGGGGCCAAATCACCGTACTTCCATGATCAAACCATGGCCCGCGCGAAGGCTCTGCTCTCTTCCGATCCGCTCCGCCGGTGGACCGCCGCCGACGCGAACGACACGTACAACATCCCTCGCTGGGGATGCGGTTACTTCGCCGTCAACGAGCAGGGCAACCTGATCGTCCAGCCGCGCGGCGAGGGCAACGGCGCGATGGACATGAAGGAGCTCATCGACGAGCTCGCCGGCCGCGGCATCCAGCTGCCGATCCTGCTCCGCTTCAGCGACATCCTGCGCGCGCGCATCGAGCTGCTCTGTGGCGCGTTCAACCACGCGATGCGCGAGTACGAGTACAAGGGCCAGTACCGCGGTGTCTATCCGATCAAGGTCAACCAGAACCGCACCGTCGTCGAGGAGATCATCGAGTTCGGGCGCCCGTTCCACTATGGCCTCGAGGCGGGCAGCAAGCCCGAGCTCCTCGCCATCATGGCGATCCACCAGGACGACGAGTCCATCATCATCTGCAACGGCTACAAGGACGAGGAGTACATCGAGACTGCGCTGCTCGCGTCGAAGATGGGCAAGACGGTCATCCTCGTCGTCGAGAAGCCGTCGGAGCTCGACCACATCCATCGCGTTAGTGAGCGCGTGAAGATCAAGCCCGCGCTCGGCATCCGCGCACGCCTGTCGTCGCGCGGCGCCGGTCGGTGGGAGCAGTCCGGCGGTGACTTCTCCAAGTTCGGCCTTTCGGCGGCGGAGATGGTCGAGGCCGTCGGCAAGCTGAAGTTGTGGAACGAGGTCGAGACGCTCAAGCTACTCCACTTCCACCTCGGCTCGCAGATCAGCGCGATCAAGAGCGTGAAGAACGCGCTGCGCGAGGCGGGGCGCCTGTTCGTCGAGCTCCACAAGATGGGCGCGAAAGGCCTGTCGTACCTCGACGTCGGCGGTGGTCTCGGCGTCGACTACGACGGTTCGCAAACGAACTTCGCGTCGTCGATGAACTACTCCGTGCAGGAGTACGCCAACGACGTCGTGTTCGCGATCAAGGAGATCTGCGACGCGGACGGCGTTCCACATCCGAACATCGTCAGCGAGTCGGGCCGCGCGATCGCCGCGCACCACTCGGTTCTCGTCGTGAACGTCCTCGGTGTCACGGAGTTCACCACGCACGTACCGGCGCAGCTCGCGAAGCCGGTGCCCCCACTCGTCAACAACATGTGGGAGACCTACCAAAACACTTCGCAGAAGAACCTGCTGGAGAGCTATCACGACGCCGTCGAATACAAGGACCAGGTCCTGCAGCTGTTCAACCTAGGGCACCTCTCGCTCGAGAACCGTGTGCTCTGCGAGAATCTCTTCTGGGCGATCTGCGAGAAGGTGCTCCACCTGTCGCGCAACATGACGCACATGCCCGAGGACCTCGAGGGTCTCGAGAAGGCGCTCAGCGACACGTACTTCTGCAACTTCTCCATGTTCCAGTCCGTGCCGGACTCGTGGGCGGTCGATCAGCTGTTCCCGATCTGCCCGATCCATCGCCTCAACGAGGAGCCCACGCGCCGCGGGACGCTCGCCGACATCACGTGTGATTCCGACGGCAAGATCGACTCGTTCATCGATCTGCGCGACGTCAAGCACGTGCTCGAGCTGCACGGAAAGCCGGATGGCCAGGACTACTACCTGGGTATCTTCCTCGTCGGTGCGTACCAGGAAATCCTCGGCGATCTACACAACCTGTTCGGCGACACGAACACCGTGCACGTCCAGCTCTCGGCCGAGGGTGATTACGACGTGAAGGAAGTCGTCGCCGGTGACACGGTGAGCGAGGTGCTCGCGTTCGTCGACTACTCGCCGAGCGACCTGCTCGGTCGCCTGCGCAACAGCGTCGAGGCCGCTCTGCGCAAGAAGCTGATGACGATCGAAGAGAGCCGCACGCTCATCAATCGGTTCCGTCAGGGCATGATCGGGTACACGTACCTCGATCGCGAATAGCCGCCACGCGATCTCGCGTACGATGCGCGCATGTTTGGCCTGCGTATCGCCACGCCTGCGGATCTCGACGAGCTGATGCCGCGGACGCGCGCGCTGAACGACCACGAGGGCATCCGCGTACCCACCGAGACGCTGCGCGACGCGATGGCCGTGCTGCTGCGTTCGCCGTCGCTCGGCGGCGTTTGGGTGATCACGGAGGGCGGCGCGACCATCGGCTACGCGATCGTCACCTTCGGCTTCGACCTCGAGTTCGCGGGACGCGATGCATGGATGACCGAGCTGTGGATCGACGAGGCGCACCGTCGCAGCGGCGCCGGCGCGGCGGCGATCGAGCTGCTCGTGCCCGAGCTCGCGCAGCGCGACGTCGGCGCGTTGCACCTCCAGGTCCGCCCCGAAAACCCCGCGAAGCGACTGTACGACCGCACGGGGTTCGTCGCCTCGCCGCGCGTCGTGATGACGCGAATCATCGCTGGCGTTCAGGCCCGCGAAGACGAATCGTCGGCCAACGACAACCTGAGCGTGATCGTGAAGCCGTGAGCGGATATCCTTGCGGCATGCGCTTCGTCCTCGCCGCCGTGTTCGTCCTGTCCGCGTGCAGCAGCAAGAAGGCTGCCGATGTCCCGTCGTGCGAGAAGATCGTCGACAACATGCTCACCATCACCAAGGCGGCGATGCCCGCTCACGGCGACATGGAGCTCGGCAACAAGAAGCAGATGGCCGCCGAGTGCGAGAAGCGCGGCCTCTCCGACGAGCAGAAGCGTTGCATGGCGACCGCGAAGGACCTAAATGGCCTCGCCGCCTGTACGCCGAAGCCCGCTGTCCCGAAGTGACCGTCGCCAGCGCGCGCTACAAGCTCGCGCCGAGCCGAACGCTTCCTCGTGGGCGAGCTCGTGCGGCCCCGTGGTAAACCCGCAACATGCACGACGCGATCGTCCGCATCCCGGATCCCCACAACGAGCCGGTGCTTGGCTACGCACCCGGGAGCGCGGAACGCGCGGCCCTGAAATCGGCGCTCGCGGATGTCGAGCGCGAGATCGTCGAGATCCCGTGCGTCGTCGGCGGCGAGCGGATCCACACCGGCAAGCTTCGCGACGTGTCGATGCCGCATCGCCACCGGCACGTCATCGCGCGGTTCCACGCCGCGACCGATGACGTTGCCGAGCGCGCGATCAAGGCATCGCTCGCCGCGCATCGCGAGTGGTCGCACATGCGTTGGGAGTCCCGCGCAGCGATCCTGCTGAAGGCGGCCGACCTGCTCGCCGGACCGTGGCGCGCGCGCCTCAACGCCGCGACGATGCATGGCCAGTCCAAGACCGCACACCAGGCAGAGATCGACGCCGCGTGCGAGCTGATCGACTTCTGGCGCTTCAACGCGCACTTCGCACAGGAGCTGTACCAGCAGCAACCGAAGAGCGCGCCCGGCATCTGGAACATGACCCAGCTGCGCCCGCTCGAGGGCTTCATCTTCGCGCTCACGCCGTTCAACTTCACCGCGATCGCCGGAAACCTGCCCACCTCGCCCGCGCTGATGGGAAACACCGTCGTGTGGAAGCCCGCGGAGACCGCCGTGCTCTCTGGGTGGCGCATCTACCAGATCCTCGAGGAGGCCGGCGTTCCGCCGGGCGTCATCAACTTCATCCCGGGCCTCGCGCACGGCTCGACGAACCTCCTCCTCGATCACCCCGCGTTTGCCGGCATTCACTTCACGGGCTCGACCGACGTCTTCCGCATGATGTGGAAGCGCACCGCCGACAACCTCGAGCGCTACAAGTCGTATCCGCGCCTCGTCGGCGAGACCGGAGGCAAGGACTTCATCCTCGCGCATCCGTCCGCCGATCCGAAGGCGCTCGCTACCGCGATCGTCCGCGGCGGCTTCGAGTACCAGGGCCAGAAGTGCTCGGCCGCGTCGCGCGTCTACGTCGCGCGCAGCGTGTGGGAGAAGATGAACGCCGAGCTCGTCGAGACGACCAACGCCATCACGATGGGCGACGTCTCCGACTTCTCGAACTTCATGGGCGCCGTGATCAAGGCCGGTGCGTTCGACAAGCACACGGCCGCGATCACCGAGGCGCGAGCTACGGCCGGCATGAAGGTGATCGCCGGGGGCGAGACCGACAAGTCCGTCGGCTACTTCGTGCGCCCGACGCTGATCACGACCGAGAACCCGAACGTCCGCCACATGCAGGACGAGTTCTTCGGCCCGATCGTAACGTGTCACGTGTATCCCGACGGCGCGTGGGGCGAGACTCTCGAGCTCGTCGATCGCACGTCGCCGTACGCGCTGACCGGCGCGATCTTCGCGAACGATCGCCGCGCGATCGTGGAGGCCACGCAGGCGCTCCGCGACGCCGCCGGCAACTTCTATATCAACGACAAGCCGACCGGCGCCGTCGTCGGCCAGCAGCCATTCGGCGGCGCGCGCGCGTCGGGCACCAACGACAAGGCCGGATCGCAGCTGAACCTCCTCCGGTGGGCGAGCGCGCGCACGATCAAAGAGACGTTTGCCCCGCCGACGGACTACCACTACGCGTTCCTCGCCGAGAAGTGATCGGAAGTAGCCCCGGGGTCACGCCGCGCGAGTGCGATCGTACTCGCGACCGAACCGAATTCGTGACGATCAGACCTTTCGAAGCCGCGACATCGTATCCATGATGCGCCGGCGCACCGCCGCGCATCGGAGTCCACGTGGACAAGAGACTGCTGGGTGGCATCGCCGCCCTCCTCGTCGTGCTGCTCGGGGTCTGGTTCTTCGCGATCCGCGATCGTGGAGAGCCGGCTGTAAAGAAGGAAGACAAACCTGATCCACGCAGCGCGGAGGTCGTGCTGCCGAAGGACACGAAGCCCGCGACCCAGCCTGCGGCACCGACCGGTGTCGCACCGAAGTGGTCGCTCGACGCGGATCCTGAAGGTCCGCTCGTCCTCGAGGGTCAGGTCCAAGGTCCCGACGGCAGCGGTGTCGGTGGAGCGACGGTGTGGCTCGGTTCGGTGCCGCCCCGCAAGACGACGACGGAGAGCGACGGGACGTTCTCGTTCGACAAGCTCGTCGGGCGTACATACGCCCTGACCGCATCAGCGGCTGATCTCGTCGGCGGTCCCGTCTCCTACAAGCTGACCGAGAAGAGCGACCCGGTCGTGATCCGCATCGGCGCAGGCGCGGCGGTGATCGTCACGGTCACGGACGACGAGGGCAAGCCGCTCGGCGGCGCGACCGTGAAGGTGGGCGAAGAGAAGAGCGAGACCACCGACGACAAGGGTGTCGTCACCGTGAAGCCGGTGCGCCCCGGTTGGATCGGTGCGGTCGCGAGCAAGGATGGCTACGCCGACGAGGTGGGCTTCACGACCGTCGGAGCGGCGGGCGCGACTGGTACGATCGCGATCAAGCTGCGCAAGGGCTACTACGTGTCGGGGCACGTCGTAGACGATCGCGCGAAGCCGGTCGCGAAGGTCCGCGTGACCGCGCACGACGGCATGTGGGACTTCGGGACGGACGACTCGCGCGAGTTCGCGGTGACCGACGATACGGGCGCCTTCAAGGTCGGCCCGCTCGCACCCGGCACGCACACCCTACGCGCGACCGATGGCGAACATGCTCCGTCGGCGAGCTCGCCGATCGCGATCTCGGGGAGCCCGGTCACCGGAATCCGCATCGTCATGCAGCCGGGCGCGGTGATCGGCGGCACCGTCGTCGACAAGGCGAAGCAGCCCGTCGCGTTCGCGACCGTGCGTGTCGCCGGCAAGGGCGGCAACGCGTGGGAGCAAACCGCGCGCCAGGCGACGACGGACAAGGCCGGGACGTTCGAGCTTCGCGGGCTGACACGCACGGCCGTCCAGCTCCGCGCGGAGTCCGACACGGCAGCGAGCGCGATCGCCGACGTCGATCTGTCGGTAAAGGCGTCGGTCACGGATCTCGTCCTGGTGCTCGACGTCACCGGCGTGATCAAGGGACGCGTCGTCGACGACACGGGGCGCGCGGTGCCCGAGGTGCAGGTCAACGCGTTCCCCGATCTGCTTGGAGGAGGCTCGGCCGGCAGCCTCGCGCTCGCGGGCCTGTCATCGGCGACGACGGATGGCGATGGTGCGTTCACCGTGCACGGCCTGCCCGACGGTGCGTATCGGCTGTGGGCCGCGCGCTCGTCCACGAACTTGTGGCAGGACTGGGGCCAGCACGGGACGTCCGCGAAGACGGGCGATCTCGACGTGAAGATCGTGTTGCCGGCGCCGGGTGGCCTCAAGGGCAGGCTCGCGATCACCGGCGCGGAGAAGTCGGTCCCCACGACGGCGTTCGTGCAGATCGGCCAGAAGTCGCCGACGCCGATCGCCGACGGCAAGTTCGACATGCAGGACCTCTCGTCGGGCACCTTCGACATCACGTTCCGAGGGCCGGAGTTCACCGAGCACATCAAGCGCGACGTGAAGATCGAGCCCGGCAAGACCACGGACCTCGGGACGATCCAGCTCGTGCGCGGGCGCCGCCTCAGCGGCAAGGTCGTCGACAAGAACGGGCCGGTCGCGGGCGCAAAGGTGAAGCTCGGCGACATGTTGTTCTCCGCCGAAGGAAACGAGTCGCAGATGGAGAACATCGAGTCGATGTACGGCGTGCGCTCGACCGTGACGGATCAGACTGGCGAGTTCTCGATCATCGGTGTCCCCACGAAGGCGACCACGCTCGTCGCAGAGCACACCGAACGCGGCCGCTCGTCCGGCATGACGGTCCCCGACGGTGCCGACGACGTCGCGCTCGGAAACGTCACGCTGCGCGGCTTCGGTTCGATCTCCGGTGTCGTGATGCAGAAGGGCAAGCCGCTCGGCCGCGTGACCGTCGGTCAATCGATCAAGGGCGGCGGCGCGTCCGCGTCGTTCGTCGAGACCGCGGAGGACGGGACGTTCTCGATGTCCAAGGTGCCCGAGGGCACGATCGTGCTGCAGGCGATGCAGCAACAGATGATGTCGATGAAGTCCGCATCGATGACCGTCAACGTCGTCGCGGGACGCCAGAGCAAGGTGACGATCGACATCCCGCTCGGTGATCTCACGCTCAACGTCACGGTGAAGGCGCTGCCGAACAACCAGGTCGACTCTGCGCAGGTGTTCCTGTTCCGCGGGCTCGCCAACTTCAAGAACGGTAAGGAGATCACCGACGGCTTCATGCAGGGCGGCGCGCAGGGCATGAAGTTCTGGCTCGGCGCCTCGTCCCCGATGCCGTCGTTCGACGAGCTCGTCGCCGGCGAATACTCGGTGTGCACCATCCCGATCACGGGCAGCCTCACCGATCCGACGTTCGCGCAGCGCCTCCAGGAGAACGTCGCGGCGCTCAAGGTCTACTGCAAGTCGGCGCGCATCACACCGACCCCGACGACGCAGACCTTCGTTCACGAGGTGCCCGCGATGACGCCGCTTCCTCCGCCGACGCCGTGAGGCGCCGAGGCCTCGATCCGGATAGGTTGCAGCCACGTTCTGCTGCCCCGTACAGCTTGCTCTTCGCGTAGCCTCGAGAAGTGAACAAGCCGACGCCCCACTGGCTCCATCGTCGAGACGTATTGCGCCGCATGGCGCTCGGCCTCGCGGCCGTCCCACTCGCGAAGCTGGCGGGTTGCGACAACGACAATGGTTCCTCTGACGTCGACGGCGGATTGACGGGCGACGGATCCGGCTCGGCCATCGACGCGCCGAACGGCAGCGGTTGGGCGAGCGGGGGCACCGTGTCGATGACGGACAAGGGGTCGTATCCCGATCCGTTCACGGGTGCGCTGTCGTCGTGCGTGGTCGTCGCGTCGACGACGGCCGGCCCCTGCACTACCGCGACAGATCTCGTGCGCGAGGACGTGTCCGAGGGATGGACCGGGATCCCGGTACGCCTCGGCCTCAAGGTCGTGAGCGCGTCCTGCAATCCGATTGCAAACGCGACGGTGAAGATCTGGCACACGAACGCCCCTGGCGTCTACTCGGGGCAAACGCCGCAGCCGGGGTTCTGCAGCAACAACGACCAGGCCGCGATCTCGATGAACTACATGCGCGGCGTGCAGACAACGAACGCCGACGGCGTCGTGTACTTCGACACCTGCTATCCGGGCTGGTACCCCGGACGCGCGATCCACATCCACTTCCAAGTGGCGAGCGGTCCGACGGTGTATCGCGTCTCGCAGCTGTTCTTCCCCGAGAACGTGACCACGGAGATCTTCGCGAACCACGTCGACTACCGCGCGTTCGGCCAACCGGACAGGACGTTCGCGAACGACGGCGTGATCGCGCCGATCACGGGCGATGCACGCGCGCGTCTGGTCATGGACGTCGCGCGCATGACAGATGGCGCGATGCTCGCCTCGAAGGTCGTGACCGTGATGTAGTGGAGGGAATGTCCCTCCGGCTGCTTGTCGCTATCACGACGCTCGCGCTCTCCGGGTGCTCGTTCTTCCGAGCGAACTGCGTGAATGACCCGGCCGGCACCTGCTCGCAGAAGACGGTGATCTTCGACTACGTTGCCGCCGCCGCCGCCATCGGAGGCGGTTCTGCGGTGTTTCTCGCGGTCCCGTGCGACATCGAAGCGCGCGACTGCAACCAGTTCGACGCGCTAACGCGCATCGTCGTCCCAGCTGTTGTCGTCGGAGTCACGCTGCTCGCGTCCGCCGTGTACGGTGGTAGCGTGGTCGAACGGTGCGAGCACTTGCGACCTCGCCGCGCTCATCCGGCGACCGGACACGCGCAGCTCGAGTGACCATCTCCGTTACGGGGTAAGTTTGACGATTGCGAAGGCGGCGCAGTGGTTTACCGAATTGCAATCGCTGCATGCCATGCATGCCGGCCGTGCCGGACAAACCGGACAACGCCACTGCAGCGACTCACCACCACCAGTAGTAGTCGCCCGGCGAATAGCCCGGCAGCTGCTGCACCCCGACCTGGCCGAGGTCGTTCGTGCGGTGCACGGTGATCGCCTTATCGCTGATCGCGTAGATGTAGTCGCCCATGAAGATCGAGCGACGGATCTGCAGATACGACCAGTAGTTGTCGGACGTGTAGTACGACGAGTGGTCGATCGAGCCGCGCTTGGCGAGTGCGCCGGTCGCGTCGTCGACGTCGATCACCTCGAGCTTGGAAAGGTAGCGGTAGTAGCCGCCCGTGTACTCGTAGTTCGACTGCGGCACGGCGAGCAGCTTCTTAGGCGCGAAGTACTGGAACGCCTTGTGCTCCCAGTTCGCCTCCGACCAGCCCCAGCCCTGTGCGTTGTCGAGCGGCAGCGTCGCCGTGAGCGCCGGATGTGCGAAGTTGTTCACGTCGAACGTCGCGATGGTCGTGCGCCAGTTCGCGTTCATCGCGTCGCCGCCGTAGCCGATCGTGAGCAAGCGGTTCGTGCCGATCGGGTGCAGGTACGTCGAGAAGCCCGGGACGATCAGCTCGCCGACGACGGTCGGGGCGTACTTGTCGGACAGATCGATCGTCCACAGCGGATCGGTCTGCCGGAACGTGACGAGGTAGCCCTTCTCGCCGAGGAAGCGCGCAGCGGTGATGCGCTCGCCCGGCGCGATGCCACCGACGTGGCCGATCGTGGCGATCGTCGAGCCTTGCTGCTCGAGCGTCCACACGTGGTTCTCCATGACCGGCGGCTCTTCGTCGCCGTCGACCCACCAGCGCCACCACACGTTCGTGGTGGTCGCGACGCGGAACACGCCGTCTTCTTCGTCGATCGAGAACTGATCGTTGATCTGACCGTCGATACGACCGGAGCCCACGTAGCGGCTCTTGCCCGGGTTCGCGATGTCGAACACGTGGAGGTTCAGCTGATCCGGATCGTCCTGGTACCACCAGTACCACCACCAGTCGTGCGCCGGCTCGGCGAGCACGATCTTGTCCTGCGACGAATAGAACGTCGCCCAGTTGGAGACGACATGGTCCGCGTCCCACGCGAAGCTCGCGTTCAGGAAGTCGAACGAGATGATCGACGAGATGCCGCGCGCGTGGCTGTCGGTCGGGCGGTAGAACGAGCGGCACGACGACGTCGACAGGCTGTTCGTCGTGAAGTTCCCGTCGGGCGTGCGCAGGTACATGTTCGGGATGAGCTGCGAGAGCGACATCGCGTGGATCTGCTGCGCGACCTGCTGCTTCACCCAGGACTTGTTGTTGCCGGAGAGCTCCATGAGCTCCCACCAGCCCCACAGCGCTTGGTTGTTGATGATGCTGTACGTCGAGACGCGCACCGACGTGTCGATCTTGCGCGCCGTCTGGTACCAGCCCTCGAAGTACACCTCACGCACGAGCTTCACGTCGGTGCGATCGGAGATGTCGAGCACGGTGATCTTCGTCAGCTGCGTCGCGCGCCACCACCAGTCGTCGTTGTCGCCGGCGCCCGTGAGCGCGCGGAGTGGGTGGCCCGTCGGCAGCGAGTAGACGTCGATGTACGAGAACACCACCGCGCGACCCGCGTCCTTGTCGAACAGCATCTGGTGCGGATGGCCCTCGATCTGCGTGACGCTCTCGGGGACGAGATCGCCAAACGCGGGGACGCCGAGAATATGGAGGCGATTCCCGTTGAGCGCGTAGACGTGATAGCCGTCCGTCTTGACGATGTCGGCCTCGTCGACGCCGTTCTCCTGGTTGTTCGTGCCGGAGTAGTCGACGCCTTCCTGGCGACCACCGCCGCCTCCTCCGCCCCCGCCCATTCCACCGGAATCGCCAGCTTCCGGCGAGCCCCAGCCGTTCTCGCCGTAGCGATCGATGTTGACCCACGCCTCGCGGATCAGCATGTCCTCGAGATCCGTCTCGAGGGCGCTACACGAGTCGTACTGGACGAGTTGCGTGGTCTTCGCCAGGACGTGACCACCCGGGGCGTCGTTGTCCGTGCAAGCGACGGTGCCCGCGGCCAGCGCGAGCCCTACCGAAAGTGAAGAGAGCAGCCTGTGGCGCATGCCCCGAGTCGAGCAAGATCGCGGCCACGCAGACCGCGTGGAACCTCAGCCGGTTAGCGCGATGATGTACGCGAACGCTTCAGTTTTCTGAGGTCGATCAGGGGCGATACTTCAGGAGGTCGAGGATCGGGTGGATCACGTGCTGCTCGACGAGCGGCGACAGCGAGTACACCTCCTCGTAGTGATCGCCCTCGGCCTCGCTGATGTATGGGTTCTCGGGATGGAGCTCGTAGTTGTACGCGGGGACGATGTAGCCGATGTAATTCTCGCCGAGCCCGATGCAGATCGGATAGCGCACGCCGGTATGCGCGAGGACGAGGTCGCGCATGTACGGAGGCTCCGGCGCCTGATCGAACTTCGGGAGGTTCGGCTTGGTGTTGTCGAACAGCGGGTAGCCCCAGCTCCACGAACCGTCGTACCCGCCGACCCACAGCTCGGGGTGCAGCTCCCCCGGCACCGTCACGACCCCGAGCGGGCCGACCTGGATGAACGTCGACCGCAGCTTGATCCAGGGATAGTTGCCGACGTCGAGCGCCTCCTCGCGATCGAAGCCGACGAGCAGGTCCAGGCTCTCTTCTTCCGGGCCGAGCAGTCCGATGAGGAACGCGACGTGCAGGAACGTGTTCTCGATCCGCCCGTGGAACACCGCGCTCTTGAACGAGAGCGGGAGATCCGACGTGGACTCGCCGGTCGCCGCGAGCGCTTTCAGCGCATACGCCGCCGCGTTCAGACCGATCGCCTTCTCGTACGTGTCGTTGTACGTCGACAGCCGCGCGCCGCTCGGATCGAGTGGATGGGTCCCGCGGATCGATCCGATCTGACCGCCGAGCGCGCCCTGCACGAACACCGTCGTGCCGCCGAGGCCCGGCAGATCCGTCGGTGAATACGGAGTCTCCGTCGAGAGCACGCCCTCCTCGATGCCTTTGCGCAGCCAATGTATGTAGTGCGCGCTGATCTTCGTCGGCTCGTTCGCGAAGTTCTGGATCTCCGGATGATCGGCCCAGTTGACGAGCGTCGCGATTGTCTCGCTCGTGTTGGCCCGTGTGAACCGCGCGATCGTCAGCGTCGGGTCGAAGATCACCGGGTCGCGGATGTCTTTGTTGAAGTCATCCGTCATCGAGAGCGGGTTTGCCGGATCGTTGAGCAGCTTCGTCGCCGCGATCGTGAGGTGCGCGGGCTGCATGTTCGCGAGCGCGTCCTTCACCGCGAGCGACCCGTTGTCGTACAGGCTCTGCAGCACGAAGTCGACGCGCCCCGTGCTGGTCGCCTGCGGGCCCCACAGGCCGATCGTGTCGGGTGCGTTGTGCGCGTGTGTCGAGGTGATGACGAGGTGATCGAAGTCCAGCCCCGCGAGGTTCGCGTGGGTGCGGATGCGATCCATGTCGGGCGACAGCAAGCCGACTGCATCGAGCGAGAGCACGACGATCGTCATGTCGCCCTGCTTGAAGGCGAGCGCGCGCGCCTCGACGTCGCTGATCACGCCCTGCGCGGCGCGCCCGCCGCCGAACACCCAGACCGCGTCGAACTTGCCGTTGCCGTTCACGTCGTCGAACGGCTCGTCGGAGCTCCACTCCCAGTCCATGTTCTCGTCGGTGAACGTCTCGCGGATCGTCGGCGTCCACACACGCTTGCCGACGCCGACGAGCAGCTCGCCATCGCTCGCCTCGCAGTCGGGGCCGCCCGGGCACACGATGTCCGGTTCGTCGAATCCCTCGAGGCGCGCGTCTGCGGTGGGCAGACTCGCGCTATCGCCACAACCGACGAGGACACACAGGACGAGTGCGAACCGCCTCATGCAGCGGTCGTATCACGTTACGCCCCCCGATGGTTCGCGCACTTTCCTCGGGGTCGCCTGCCACGCGTGCTCCTCTACGCCACCGGCGCACAACGTGTGACCGAAGTCGGCTTGCACGTGCAGCAGACTACGCGGAGACGCCGATCGGACAACTGACGCCCGTGCCGCCGAGGCCACAGTAGCCGCCCGGATTTTTGCCCAGGTACTGCTGGTGGTAGTCCTCGGCGTAGAAGAACGCCGGCGCCGGCAGGATCTCGGTGGTGATTGCCGCGTGGCCCGCCGCGGTCAGCCGCTGCTGGTACGCCGCCTTCGAGCCCTCGGCCGCCTTCGCCTGATCCTCACCATACGTGTAGATGCCCGAGCGATACTGCGTTCCCGCGTCGTTGCCCTGGCGCATGCCCTGCGTCGGATCGTGCGACTCCCAGAACACGGCGAGCAGCTTCTCGTAGCTCACCACGGTCGGGTCGTAGACGACGAAGACCACCTCGTTGTGGCCGGTCATGCCCGAGCAGACCTCCTCGTAGGTCGGGTTCGGCGTGTAGCCCGCCGCATATCCGACCGCGGTCGAATACACGCCCGCCGTCTGCCAGAACTTGCGCTCGGCACCCCAGAAACATCCCATCCCGAACATCGCGGTCTTCAAGCCGTCCGGGAACGGCGCCTTGATCGTGTGACCGCTGATGAAGTGCGGAGCGTCGACGCGCAACGCGACCTGACGGCCGGGAGGAGCCTCTTCCGGGCGAGGCATCCGAGACTTCTTGGAGCTGAAGAACATGTTCATGCCTAGCATACGGGTCCTCCGCTGGAAGTTACGCGTGCGTGATAGGGTCGCGCCGTGAAGCTCGTCGGGATTTGCGGGAGCACGCGCGTGAAGTCGCTGAATCGCGCGTTGCTGCGTGCCGTCGGAGAGACCCTGCCCGACCAAGCGACGCTCGAGATCCTGGACAGTCCGTTGCAGCTCCCGATCTTCAACAGCGACCTGGCCGAACCGGCAGAGGTGACCGCGCTGAAGCAGGCGATCGCCGCAGCCGACGGGCTCGTGTTCGCGACGCCCGAGTACAACTACTCGATCCCGGGCGGCCTCAAGAACGCTCTCGACTGGGTGTCGCGCCCGCCTGCACTGAGCCCACTGCGCGGCAAGCCGGTCGCGCTGTGTGGGGCCGCGGGCGGCATGAGCGGGACGATCCGCGCGCAGGCTCACATCCGCGACATGCTCGTCTATTCGGACAGCTTCGTGCTCGGGCAGCCCGAGGTGTTGATCCCGCGCGCGCAGGATCGCTTCGACGCGGACGGGCGCCTGCACGACGAATCCACGCGCGACTGGCTGCGCAAGTTCGGCGCCGCGTTTGTCGCGTTCGTCGAGCGCCTGCGCCCGCAAGCGCCGACCTGACGAACGTCCTCGCTGCACGCTCTGTATCGATCAGACCGCTCGCTACAGGAACGAGTCCTGGTATCCCTGATCCTCGACGTTGAGCGCCGCGGCGGTGACGGACAGCGGCTGGAACAGATCCACCATCACCGCGAGCTCCTCCGCGCGCGTCGTGCCGATCGACTTCTCGTAGCTGCCCGGGTGCGGTCCGTGCGGCACGCCCATCGGGTGGTACGAGATCGAGCCCGACGACACACCCTTGCGCGACGTGAAGTTGCCCTCGGCGTAGAAGATGATCTCCTCGCAATGCGTGTTCGAGTGCGGGTACGGGCACGGGATCGCTTCCGGGTGGAAGTCGACGAGCCGGGGCACGAAGCTGCACACGAGCGCGCCCTTGGCGGCGAACGTCCCGTGCCACGTCGGCGGCAGATGGATCGACGACACGCGCGGCTGGAAGTTCAGAATCGGGAACGCCCACGGATACACCGTGCCGTCCCACCCGACGACATCGAGCGGCGAGTCGTCCATCGTGAACCCGTGCCACACGCCCGCGCGGCGCACGACGAGCTCGCGGATGCTCTCGTCGAGTGGGCCGGCAAACTCGGGGCGCTTGAAGTCGCGATGTGAATACGGCGCGTCCATGCGGAGCTGGCCGACGTCGTTGCGCCACTGCGTCGGGATGTGCAGCCCTCCGGTCAGACTGAACCACAGCCAATACTGCGCACCTTCGGTCGTCGGGCTCGGGAGAAACCGATGCAGTAGACCGCGCGGGATGAACACGTAGTCGCCCTGCGAAAACGGAACATCGCCGAGCAGCGAGCGGAGCGTGCCGCCGCCTTTGTGGATGTACACGAGCTGATCCGCGTCGCCGTCGGCGATGTAGACCGGATCGGGCGCCGACGGGAATGCGACGCCGCAGATCACATCCTGGTTGAACACGAGCGGGATGCGCGCATCGATCTGCGGACCCGCGTTTCCCTGCGCGAGCTCGAAGCTCTTGTAGTGACGCTTCGCGAGCGCGAACTCCGGTGCCGCGACGGGTGCAGCCCAGCCATGCTTCGCCGGCGCGATGCGGTGAAGGTGCGGGCGGCGCAGGTGATAGAGGATCGTGTACGGCCCGTCGAAGCCGTCGCGCGTGAAGCACTCCTCGAAGCGGAGCGCGTTGTCCGCGCCGCGCAGCTGGATGTGGTGCTTCCTCGCGATCTCGCCGACTGTCATGCGGTCGAGCATCGCTACGCTCGACCCTGCTTCTGCTGTTCGCGCTCGATGGACTCGAACAGCGCGCGGAAGTTGCCGGCACCGAACGTCTTGCCGCCCTTGCGCTGGATGATCTCGTAGAAGAACGGACCCGCATTCGGATCGTTGTAGAGGCCGGCAGACTCGCGCAGGAAGATCTGCAGCATGTACTCGCGGTGCTGGTCGCCGTCGACGAGGATCTCGAGCTCTTGCAGCTTCTGGACGTCCTCGTCGATCACGTCGACGCCGCACTGCTTGAGGCGGCTCGGCAGCATCTCGTAGTACGCGGCCGGCGTCGGCATGAACGTCACGCCGTTCTCGCGAAGCCCGACGACCGCGTCCTGGATGTCGCGCACCGTGAGCGCCACGTGTTGCACGCCGTCGCCACGCAGCTGCTCGTTGAAGATGTTGATCTGCGAGCTCTTGAAGAAGGGGCGCGCGGGCTCGTTGTTCGCGAACTTCACGTTCGACGCCTTGTCGTACATGACGATCGAGCGCAGGCCCGAGCCCGTCTTGCGCGACGGATCGATATCGACGGTGTGGAAGTCGACTTTCCACAGCTGCTCGAAGCCGAGCACGTGCTCCATCCACAGGAGCATTGGCTTCATCGTCTGGAAGTTCGCCGTCGTGTGGTCGATGTCGTCGAAACCGTACTTGTTGTAGTGCGCGGGCGGCGCGACCGGAACGGCGCCGGGATACAGCGCGCGATAGCCATCGCGTTGGCGGAAGCGGAACGTGGTGTCACCGAACGGCGTGGTGATCGAGAACTGCTTCAGCGTCCCACCATCGTCGGTGTACGTCTGGATGTCCTCGATCGGTGTGCCTCCGCGCTCCTCGATCAGCGCGAACGTGCGTGCGATGTCCTCGACCTCGAACACGAGCGTACCGACACCATCCGGGTGCTTCCGGAGGAAGCGCGACGCGCGGCCGCCGTGGCCGAGCGGGGTGGAGCACGCGACGAGGACGTTGTTCGCCTGGAACACGGACGTCTTCTGTCGTCCTGCTCGCTCCGTGGCTTCGTCGCTGCGCCATATCTCGGCGAAGTCGAGCTTGCCCGTGTAGAACGCACGCGACCGTTCGAGATCGCTGACGTAGTAGTGGATGCCTTCGAGGCGCTTGATTCCGACGGGGGAGTTCTTCATGGATTCTCCGCGTACTATTTGACAGCGTCCGGTTGACGATCGGGTGCTGCGTCCACGAATGCAGGCAGCTCGAGGCAACGCTTCTCGATCGCGAGCAGCGCGTCGAGCGAGGCGCGCCCCGGCTCGTGGAGTCCGGGGAGCGGCGCGTGATCGGCCCACACGCCGTCGGCGTCGAGGAGGCCGAAGCGACGCGCCGAGGCGAGCTGCGGCACGAGGCAGCAGTCCGCGATCGTGGGCATGTCACCGACGGAGAACAGGCCACTGACCTCCATAGTCGCGTACGCGAGCGCGGTCATGCCCTCGGCGACGAACGCCTTGACCCACGCCTGGTCGTCGCCGCCCATCTGTGCGACGCGTTTGGTGGTGGTCAGGTTCTGCAGCGGCTGGATGCCCGAGTTCACGATCTCGGCGAGCCCGCGGCACCGCGCGCGCAGGTACGAATCCTCGGGGAGGATCCGTGTCTCCGGGAAGCGCTCCTCCAGGAACTCCATGATCGGCAGCGACTGCGCGATCGAATAGACAGCGCCTTCATCCTCGGTGACCTCGAGCGTCGGCACCTGCGACATCGGGTTCTTCGCGCGGTACGCGTCGGCGAACTGATCTTTCGTCAGGATGTTCACGACGACGTATTCGTACGAGAGGCCCTTGAGCCCCAGCGCGATGCGAACGCGATGACTTGCGCTGCTCCGCCAGTAGTTGAACAGACGCAGTCCGGTGATCGTGTTCATGGTGCCGCTCCGACGACGCGTTGTTCGATCGTGCCGAACGGCTGCGCGCCGCTCGCGTCGATCGCGGTGATCTCGATGTGATCGCCGACGGCCATGAACGGCGTCGACGGCTTGCCGTGCTCGATCGTCTCGATCATCCGCCGCTCGGCGAGGCACGACACGCCCCGCGCGCGATCCGCGTTGGACACGGTGCCGCTGCCGAGGATCGTGCCGGCGACGAAGCGTCGCGTCCTGGAGATGTGCGCGATCAGCTGGTGAAACGAGAAGTGCATCTCGGGCCCAGCGTCGCAGTCCCCGATGACGTTGCCGTTGTACGTGCTGCGGACGCGAACGTGCGCGCGACCATCCTGCCAGGAGTTGCCCAGCTCGTCGGGCGTGACCGCGAACGGCGAAAACGCCGTCGCCGGCTTGCTCTGGAAGAAGCCGAAGCCCTTCGCGAGCTCGTCGGGGATGAGGTTGCGCAGCGTGCAGTCGTTCGCGAGCATGACGAGACGCACGCAGCCGCCGGCCTGCGCGGCCGTTGTCCCCATCGGCGTGTCGCCGAGGATCACGCAGACCTCGCTCTCGTAGTCGAGGCCCCACGCAACGTCGCGCAGCTCGATCGGATCGCGCGGTCCCATCATGTCGCCGGAGCCGCCCTGGTAGACGAGCGGGTCTGTCTCGAGCGTCGGCGGCGGATCCACCTTGCGCGCCTTGCGCACGAGGATGACGTGGTTCAGGAACGCGGAGCCATCGACCCACTCGTACGCGCGTGGAAGCGGCGCACCGAGGCGATGCGGATCGATCGCGGTGCCGTCGATCGCACCGGAGTCGAGGGCGGCGGCGGTCGAACGCAACGCGACCTCCGCGGCGCTCCAGTCGTCGAGCGCACGCTGCAGCGTCGGCCACTCCACGGGCGAGGGCGCGCCGACGGCACCGTCCTTGCGAACGACGAGCAAGCGACCATCTCTCGAGCCATCACGCAGGGTCGCGAGCTTCATGACGGGGGCACCTTATGCCGCGCCCCGAGGCCGGTCAACGGGCGGCCGGGCGGGTCATTTCTCGTCGGCATTTCACGCAGAACTTGCGCGATTTCGTCACGTGTCTGGACGCGATAGGCTGCGCCGATGTTCGCCTCGCCACGCCGTGCCGCCCTGATCGTGATCGCCCTGTCGTCGTCGGCCGGTGCACAGACGTTTCCCGACCGGGTCGTGGGGAATGCAATCTCGGCGAAATCCGCACAGGTGTCGCTTACCGCGACCGGTCCCGGCTCCCGATTCCGATGGGTGTGGAGTCGCACCTCCGCATCTACGACGATGCGACCGCGCGACCGCGGTTCGAGATGTACGTGCATGACGCGCGGTTGCTGTTCTACGTCGACCGCGATGCGCTGCAGACCCTCGGAGGGGCGCTCGTCCAGCCATCCCCCGTGGCCGCCCCGAAGGAGTTGTTCACCACGGTCGGCTTCGTGCCGACGCCAGGGACGCCGGTACAGATCCTCGAACGCGTGAAGGACCGGTTCGTGAAGGTGCGCGTCGTCACGTACGGCATCGAGGTCACGGGCTTCCTGGCGACGTCGTCGATCGGGACGATGTTCCAGAACGCCGACGTCGAGCGTCCCGCCTGGAAGCCGAACACCTTGTTACCCGCAGGCGCCACCCTACTCGACAAACCGAATGGCGCGGTATTCGCGATGGGTACGGCCGAGATGAATCGCGAAGCGATGATCCATCGTGAGAGCCGGCACTAGCCGACGTACTTGTCGAGCCACTTCACGAGCGGCGCGAGCGCCTTGCCGTGCTTGACGAGCCACGCGACAAACTTCGGGTCGTGCAGCATGCCCTTCGGGATCTCGCCGGCACCCGCGGTGAGTCCGCGTAGCTTGAGCAGCTGGGCGCGCGGGTGATCCTCGGCGTACGGCTTGGGCACCTTCTTGTAGTCGTCGTGGCCGCCGACCTCGTAGCCGGCCTTGCGTAGCTTCGCGACGAGCGCCGCGAGCTCCGCGCCCGGTTTGCCCGCGACGGCCTTGCGCCACTTCGCGAGCTTGGTCGCGTCGAACATATACGAGCCCACGCCGACAAACTCCTCGTCGACGCCGAGGTGCACGTACATCGCGGCGGTGCCGCCCTCGCCCACCGTTTTTCCCGCGACAGTGATCGCCGCCCCGATGTGCGTCTTGTACGGCGCCTTGTCCTTGGAGAAGCGCACGTCGCGATGGATGCGCATGACCTTGGGCGCCCCGAGCTTCGTCGGCTTGTATGCGGGCGCGATCCCCGCGTGCACTCTCTCGAGGAGCGCGGTCATCGGGGCGACCCACTCGCGCTCGTAGCGGTCCTTGTTCGCGACGAACCACTCGCGGCTCATCTCGTGCGCGAGCTCGTGGAAGAACCCCGGCGCGGACTTCGCGAACCCGGCGAACGCTCCCGCAGGCGGCTTCGCGCTCGAGCTCGACTTCGATGTGGATTTCGCGGCGACCTTCGGCATCGCGCGCGAGAATACGCGTCTCGGCGCATGCGCGCACGGCGACCAGCGGTGATCGTGGCGCCGCCAGTGGATCCGCTTCAGGCGATCACCGGAGGCACAACCACGCAGGTTTGAGGCGGCCGCGGTCAGCCGCGCTGGAACAACTTCGCGACGGCAGCTCCCGCACGCGTCGCGACCGCGGGGGCGAGGCGAGTCAGCTGATGCATCGCCCACGCGTCGCGCCCCACCGTGCGGACGGCGGGGTTCGTACGAAGCGCGTCGAGGATCGTGGTAGCGACGAGCGATGGTGGTGAGCCACGCCTGTCGAACGTGGCCATCATCTTCTGCCGGCGCGACGCGACGGCACCGCTCATGCGGCCTCCCTCGATGATCTTCGTATTGATCATCCCGGGGCAGATCGCGGTCACGCCGATGCGATGCGGCGCGAGCTCGGTGCGCAGCGACTGCGAGAAGCCGAGCACGGCGAACTTCGACGCGACGTACGCGGTGACCTGCGGCGCCGGAAAGATGCCGAAGATCGACGAGATGTTCACGATGTGACCATCCCCGCCACGCGCCACCATCTTGGGCGCGAAGAAGTGGCAGCCGTGGACCACGCCGCGCAGGTTGACGCCGAGGAGCCAGTCCCAGTCGTCGAGTGTCGTGTCGAGGAACATGCCGCCGACAGCGACGCCCGCGTTGTTCACGACGACGTCGACAGCCGGTACCAGCGCGTGAACCGCGTCGGCGAACGCAGCGAACTGCGTGCGATTCGCGACGTCGAATGCGCGGACGAGGAGCGCGCGGTCGCCGAGCTCGGCGGCCAGCGCCTCGGTGCGCGCGGGATCGATGTCCGTCGCGACGATGCGAGCGCCGCGTTCTGCGAAGGCGAGCGCGGTCGCGCGACCGATGCCGCTGCCCGCGCCCGTGACGACGGTGACTTTGTCGGTGAGGTTCGTTAGCGTCATGGTCGGCGCCGATCAAGCGGCGTCAGGCATAGTCATACCGCGCGCGGCGAACCATTCGGCGGCGAGATTGCGGTCGTTGTTCTGGTTCGGATGGAAGTCGCGGCGCAAGTACTGGCGGATGCCGCGCACGAACACGCGCCGGATCATCGGATCCGCTTTGCGGTGCTGGTTGATCGCGCGCATCGCTTTGCGGCCGGTGAGCCCGTCCTGGCGCATCAGCGTACGCGCACCCCAGATCCAGAAGCCTCCGAGTGTGAGCGTCGCGAGCACGAGTCCGAGCATGCGCGTCCGATAGCGCGGGTCGACGGTCTGAAGCACGTCGAACGCGACGGCCTTGTGCTCGATCTCCTCGGCGGCGTGCCACGCGAGGAGAAGACGCATCTCGGGCGCGGCCTCGTCGAGCACGCCCCGCGTGAAGGCGCCCTCGGCCATGATCGCGGTGAAGTGCTCGGCGGCGGCGGTCACCGCGAGATTGAGCTCCGGCGATGTCCGTTTCTCGATCCACGTCGCGACGCGTTTGTAGTTCTCGAGGAACGTGTCGACGTCGTAGCCCTGCGCGCGCAGGATCGCGTTGAACTCGTCGTGCGCGTGCGCGTGGCGGCCTTCCTGCTGGAAGAAGCCTTTGATCTGGGCGCGCAGGTGCGGATCCTCGATGCGATCCATGAAGTGGTTGACCGAGCGCACGAAGAAGCGCTCGCCAAACGGGAACAGGAGGTTCACACCGTTCGCGATCGCGGTGGCTGCGGCGTTTCCATAGAGCCAGTGGCGGGGAACCTTGGAGAAATCGACGTCGAGGTCGCGCGGGACAGGGATACTCGCGTGTTTCGCGGACGTGGGCGACGAAGAGGTCGTCGGCAGGGCGGTCATCGGGGACGCTCCTTCAGAAGATGTAGACATACCGTGGACCGTTATTGACCTGAAGTCAATAGACGAATCTGAGGCGACCGGAGCCTCGTGATTCCGCTATGCTATCGGTCGTGCCGCCGCGTCGTGCGCTAAAGCGAGTGATCCGAGCCGTCGCCGTTGCGACACGCGGGCGCGTGAAGCGCCGGGTGCGCCTCGACAACGATCAGCGCCGCGCGCAGCTGCTCGCGCTCGCACGCAACGCGTTCTCCGACCGCGCGTACGACGACGTCTCGATCGACGATCTCGCGAAGGAGGCGAAGATCTCGAAGGGCCTCCTCTATCATTACTTCCCGACCAAGCGCGATCTGTATGTTGCGGGTCTCTCGGAGATCGCCGCCGAGCTCGTCGCCGCGGTCACGGCGACCGGCGGAGACGCGCCGATCGATCGCGCGCGCGCCGGCCTCGATGCGTACCTCGATCACATCACGCGTCACCAGCGCGCGTTCGTCTCGCTCATGCGCGGCGGTATCGGCAGCGATCCCGAGGTCGCTGCTGTGGTCGATGGCGTCCGCGCGAAGATGTTCGAGACGTTCCTGAACGACCAGCCGTTCGCGCCGCTCGTGAAGGGTGACGCGAGGTTCGAGACGGCCGTGCGCGGATGGATCGGCTTCGTCGAGGCCGCGACGATCGACTGGTGCACGAACCCGCGCCTCTCACGCGAGCAGGTCCGCGAGCTTCTCGTCGACGCGCTGTTCGGCGTGCTACGTGTCGTCTCGCCGCCGCTCTTCCAGACGCGCAGCTAGAGCGTTTTCGCTTCGTGGGGACGCGTTCCTCCGGGTCGCCGAAGGTCTAGCCGCGCTCGAACACGAACGGCAAGGTGACGCGACTCGGGCCACGCTGGCGTGGAAACCGCCAGGCTGCGAGGTCCCGGCGGATCTGCGCGATGACGCGCCTGCGCCCACGCTCCTCGGTGCGAGGCACGCGCGTCGTGTCGGACAGCACGCGCACGTCGCGAACGCGACCGCCGCGGTCGACGGCGAATGCAAAGCTGACGAGGCCCGCGACCGGCAGGTAACTCCCCGCGGGACCACTCGACGCGGCGCGCAGATAGCCGCCGAACCGATCCGACAGGTGCAGGAGGTTGTCCGCGAGCGCGCTCGTGCGCAGCGGACCGACGACGATCGGCCGCGGCTGCACGAACCAGCCGTGGATCACGAGGCGCCCCTCGCGCGGATCGTGCGTCCCGCTCACGCGACGCACGCCGTGCGGGATGCGCGGATCGAACACCGTCAGTCGATTCATGCGCGGCTCGATCGCGCGGATCAGCTCGCGCTCCTCGACGCCGCGCACCGATGCGAAGTCCTGCCAGAAGTCGAGCACCTCGTCGCGCACGAGAAGCGTCTCGCCGCCAGAGAACACGCGTCGGTTCCACGGCGTCAGGGAGAACACGAAGGCCCATGGACCGTGCGGCAGGTCGCCGTGCAGCTCCTGCTTGCAGCCCTCGGTGTAGAGCGACAGCCACGGCGGCGAGATGTCGTGACAGCCGAGCGTCTGGCGCCCCCACGCGACGAGCGCGCGATGGAAGCGCTCGTAGATCGCCTTGGGGAAATACGTCCAGGCGGGCGTGCGCAGCGCCGTGTATTGCCCGGGGACGTGCCAGTAGTCCCACACGAAGCGATCGGCGCGCGTGCTGCGCGGATCCGCGAAGCGCTCGTCGAACACCGCGCGCAGCCGCGCAGCATCGGGCGAGAAGTTGTCGACGATCAGGACATCGCGAGGCACGCGCCCACCCTATCGCGATCCGTGTCGCTATTCGTCGCCGACGCCCCACCGAAGGAGCTTCCGGTAGAGCGTCTTGCGATCGAGATCGAGCACCTTCGCGGCGTCGGTGCGATTGCCTTCGCATGCTTCGAGCACGCGCAACACGTGACGGCGCTCGATCTCCTCGAGCGTGAGCATCTCGGGGATATCCGACCCGGACATCGCCGAGCGTCGCGTGGGCATCATGCGAATCTTCTCGGGTAGGTCCTCGACCTGGATCTCCTCGAACTTCGCGAGCGCGACCGCGCGCTCGATGCAGTTGCCGAGCTCGCGCACGTTGCCCGGCCACTCGTACGCGAGCATGCGCTCGGCGGCGGCGGCGGAGATGCCGATGACCTTCTTGTCGAGCGCGACCGCGTAATGCTTGAGCATCGAGTGGGCGAGGAGCAGCACGTCGCCGCCGCGGGTGCGCAATGGGGGCAGCGGGATGTGGATGACGTTGATCCGGTAGTAGAGGTCCTCGCGGAACCGCTTGTCCTCGACCATCTCCTCGAGGTCGCGGTTCGTCGCGGTGATCAGCCGAACGTCGGTAGTGATCTCGCTCTCGCTACCGCCGACGGGCCGCACCTTGCGCTCCTGCAGTGCGCGCAGGAGCTTGGGCTGCGTAGCGAGCGCCATGTCACCGATCTCGTCGAGGAACAGCGTGCCGCCCGCCGCCTGCTGGAACAGCCCGTGGCGCGATTGCTTCGCGTCGGTGAACGCGCCCTTCGCGTGACCGAAGAGCTCGCTCTCCAGGAGAGGCTCGGGAACGGCGGCGCAATTGAGCGCGACGAACGGCCCGTCCTTGCGCCGCGACTTCTCGTGGATCGCGCGCGCCACGACCTCCTTGCCAGTGCCGCTCTCGCCCGTGATCAGCACCGTCGCGTCGGTGGTGCTGACCTGATCGATCAGCTGATAGACCTGCTGCATCGCGGGCGACGCGCCGATGAGATCGCCCCGGCCGCGGGTGTTCGCGACCACCTCGTGCAATCGCTTCAGTTCGCCACGCAACGACCGGTGCTCGGCGGCGCGGCGAACCGCGATCGCGAGCGCCTCGATCTCGACGGGCTTGGTGACGAAGTCGTACGCACCCGCGCGGATCGCGCCGACCGCGGTCTCGAAGCTCCCGAACGCGGTGAGCACGATCACCGGGATGTCCGGGCGATCCTCGGCGATCTTCTGGCTCACCTCGAGACCAGTCATCCCCTTCATGTTGAGGTCGGTGATCACGACATCGACGTCGTGACTCGCGAGTGCGCCGAGCGCGACCGCGCCGCTCGTGTGCGTGAGCATCGAAAACCCGCGCTTCTTCAGGCCGAGCGCGATCAGGTCGACCATCTCTCGCTCGTCGTCGATCACCATTACAGTCGTCATGCGGCACCCATGGGCAGATATACGGTGAACGTCGAGCCGCGCTCCGGCTCCGAGATGACATCGATCCAGCCGCCGTGTTCACGGACGAGGCCCCAGCTCACAGACAGTCCCAACCCGGTCCCCTCGCCGATCTCCTTCGTCGTGTAGAACGGTTCGAACACGCGAGCGCGGGTCGCTTCGTCGAACCCCGTTCCGGTATCGGTGACCTCGATCGCCATCCACGACGACGGCTCCACCTCGGCGCTGGTGGCGACGTACGGTGGCGGCGTCTGCTCGACAACACGCGCGGCGATGCGCACGCGCCCCCCTGCAGGCGTCGCCTGGATCCCGTTGACAACGAGGTTGGTCAGCACCTGCGTCAATTGGCCATCATCTGCCGAAACACGCAAGTCATCATCCGCCTCCGGTGGCTCGAGCGTGACGTTCTGCTTCCGGGCGATCGTCGCGATGAGCTGGCAGACGCGCCCCGCGAGCGTGGTCACGTTGACCGGCGCCTTGTGCAGCGCGCGCGGTCGCGCGAAGTCGAGCAGCTGGCGGATCAACGCCGTCATGCGCTCGGCTTGCTCGACGACAATTCGCGCCGAGTCCTCGATGTCTTTTCCCTCCACCTCTTTGTCCGCGATCAGCTTCGCGCGACCGCTCACCACGTTGAGCGGTGTGCCGAGCTCGTGCGCGAGCCCCGAGGCGAGCTTGCCGACGGTGGTCAGGCGATCTGCGTGGCGCAACTGCTCGGTTGCCTGCTCGCGCGCGCGGCTCTCCTCGGAGAGTCGCGCGCACATCAGGTTGATCTCGTTCGCGAGCTCGCCGAGCTCGTCGCGCTGATCGAGCTGCAACGGCCCCGACAGATCGCCGAGCCCGACGCGTCGCGCTTTCTCGGCGAGGCGATTGATCGGGCGACCGATGAACACGACGCCCAGGATCAGCGCGAGGACCCCCGCGATCGCGACGGCGCTCACCGAGCCGAGCACCTCGCTGCGCAGCGAGGCCTGGACATAGCTGTCGAGCTGCTCGAGCGACTGCGCGATCTCGAGGCCACCGAGTCGCGGCTCCGGCACCTTCACGGGGATGTACGTGAGCAGAAGGCGCCGGTTGTTGTCGCGTAGCGTGACGATCTGATCGCGCTCCATCGGCGCGAGCGCCTCGCGATCCGCGCGTGGTGCATCGGGTCCTTTCGCGTCGAGCCACACCCACCGCGCGAGCAAGCTCTCGCGCTTGCTCGTGGCGATCTCGAGGAACTCGCGCGACGCTGCCTCGCCATCACGCTGCCACACGTGCGCGAGACCGCGAGCGAGCGCGCGCCCGAGCGCCGCGGCCTCGCCGCGCATCTGGCGGTCGAACACGGTCCGCTCGCGCTCGTAGTTCAGGTAGCCCTGGACCAACGCCACCAGCGCCACGCCGATCACGAGAGCTGCAATGAACTTGCGAGTGAGGCGCATCCGCCGAGCTGTTCTACCGCACCGCTGACACAGCGGGGCCTCACAGGATGACAGGTTCACGTGGCCCGCCGACGTCCGAGGCAGCGTGAGCTGTGCGCGCTTCCGGAGTACGCTCGTCGCGTGGAGCGCTTTCTCGCTGTCTGTGGTGCCGGTGCCGTTGGATGCGGCGTCCGCTACCTCGTCGGGCTCGGTGCGGCAGCGAAGCTGCCCGCGAGCTTTCCGTACGGCACGCTGATCGTGAACCTCGTCGGTTCGTTCGTGATCGCGCTCGTCATGGAGATCGCGGTCCGCAGCGTCGATTTCTCGCCGACGCTACGCCTCGCGATCACCACGGGCTTCCTCGGCGGACTGACGACGTATTCATCGTTCAACTACGAGTCGTCGCAGCTGTTGCTCGACGGGCATGTCGCCCGGGGTATCGCCAACGTCGCGATCACGCTCGTCGGCTGTTTTGTCGCCGGTCTGCTGGGGGTAGCCCTCGCGCGTCGACTGGCGTGAGCGAGCGGATTCGCTCGTTGCTCGTGCGATCATCGCTTCGCATGGTGGGAGGATGGGACGCGTGACGAGCACATGGGAATCGCAACGCCAGCACATGGTCTCGGAGCACCTCCGGCGGCGCGACATCGTCGATCCCGCCGTGCTCGCGGCGTTTTCGAGCGTGCCGCGCGACGCGTTCGTCCCCGAGTCGCTGCTCGAGCACGCGTATGGAGACATGCCGCTTCCGATCGGCAACGGCCAGACGATCTCGCAGCCGTACGTCGTCGCGATGACGGTGCAGGCGCTCCGCCTCGACGGTCACGAGCGCGTGCTCGAGATCGGTACGGGCTCCGGCTACGCGGCCGCGATCCTCGCGTCGCTGGCCCGCGAGGTCGTCACCGTCGAGCGGATCCCCGAGCTCGCGCTCGCCGCTGCGGAGCGTCTCGCGCGACTCGGTGTTCACAACGTTCACGTCCATCAGGGCGACGGCACACTCGGCTGGCCGATCGACGCGCCCTACGAGGCGATCTGCGTGGCGGCTGCCGCGCCGAAACCGCCGCCCGCGCTGCTCGCGCAGCTCGCGATCGGCGGCCGCCTCGTGATCCCGCACGGGGACGCCGAGAATCAGCGCCTCGTTCGCATCACGCGCAAGGACGCGGTGACGTACGCCGAAGAGGATCTCGGCAACGTTCGCTTCGTGCCGCTGATCGGCGATCAGGGCTGGCCCGTTCGACGCGAGTGATCAAACCGCCGTCCGGACACTTTGCTGCGACTCGCACACGCCCCTAGCGCGCGGACTTCGTCGGAATGAACGACATCGCCCGCTCGGCGAGCGCCGTGATCGTGAAGCTCGGGTTCACGCCGAGGTTCGCGCCCACCGCCGCACCGTCGACGACAAACAGGCCGCGATAGCCGAACACGCGGTGCTGAGCATCGATGACTCCACTCGTCGCGTCCGCCCCCATCACGCAGCCACCGATGCAGTGCGCTGTCATCGGCAGGTCGAAGATGATCTCGCTCGTGCTGGTGATCGGGATGCCGCCCAGCTCCTTGGCCGACTTCTCGACGAGCGCGTTCGCGGCCGGGATGTTCGTCGGGATGCGATTGCCCGACGAGCTCAACAGCTTCGTGAACGGCCAGAACCAGCGCCGCCGTCGCTCGAAGCGCAACGTCCCGTCGATCGTCTGCATGACGAGCAGGATCAACGTCTGCGTCGCGAACCCGAACGGCCACGCGGCGCGGAAGAACTTGATCGGATGCACGAACGCGCTGCCCATCCAGCGCAGTACGCGACCGAAGCCCCTGCCCCCGACCATCAGCGTCGCGATCAGCCCGAGCGCGTCGGAGCCCTTCGAGTAGCGCGTCGCCTCGATGTGCGTGAACTGATCGATGTGAATACCGGAGCCGATCGCGATGCCTTTCGACATGTCGAGCTTCGTGCCAGGAAACCGGACGCCGACGATCGACTCGCTGTTCGTCCGGACGTCGGCGCCCAGTCTGTCGGAGATGTTCGGGAGCGAGCCCCGTTGCTTCGCGCGCATCAACAGGTCCATCGATCCGAGCGCGCTCGCCGCGACGACCACGTTGCGCGCGCGCAGCGTCTTCTTCTGCGTGAACAGCCACGCGGTCGAGCGCTCGGTCGCGATCTCGTAACCGTCGGTACCGTCGCTACCGCCGATTGGACGGATGTCGGTCACGCGCGTCTCCGCGAGGATCTTCGCGCCGCGCTTCTCCGCGAACCACAGGTAGTTCTTGTCGAGCGTGTTCTTCGCGTCGAACCGGCATCCGACCATGCACCCGCCACAGCCGATGCAGCTCTTTCGCGGCGGGCCTTCCCCGTCAAAGTACGGATCGGCGTGTGCGGTCCCCGGCTTCTCGCCGTCCTGTCCGAAGTACACCGCGACGTCCGTCCTGTAGAACGTTTCGCCGACGCCCGCCGTCACCGCGATCTTCTTCAGCATGTGATCGGCGTCGCCGAGGATCTTGTTCTGTGTGACGCCGAGCATGCGCTTCGCCGTCGCGTAGTGGCCGGGCATCTCGGCCTCCCAGTTCGCCAGCCCTTTCCAGCTGCCCTCGCGCCACACCGTCTCCGGCGGCACGAGCATCGTGTTCGCGTACGTGATCGATCCGCCGCCGACCGCGTTCCCGCACAAGATCATCACGTGCTTGAACGGCCGCATGTTGAAGAAGCCGAACAGCTTGGCGCCGGGCCGCCAGATGAACTTACGAACGTTCCACGACGTCTTCGGGAAGTCCTTCGCCTCCCATCGCTTGCCCATCTCGATCACGCAGACCGAGTAGCCCTTCTCCGCCAGCCGGCACGCCGAGACCGCGCCGCCAAAGCCGGACCCGACCACCACGTAGTCGAAGTCGAAGTCGGCCATGCCGCAGTGTACCGGGACTAGCGGCGAAGGGCGATCCGCGCGATCGGCGCGAGCATCACACCGACGAGGAAGCCGCCGACGAGGAACATCGATTGCCCCTGCGATCCCGGGCGTGGCCGGCGCGCCACGGCGGGCCGCGCCGGTGCGATCACCGGAGCCGCCACGCCGAACGCGACCTGCGGCGCGGCGCGATCGACGACCGTCAGGCGGTCGGCGCGGACGTCCTTCACGAGCAGCTCGAACGTCGGGCTGACCTTCGTGTCGATCACGAACGGAAACCGCCACGTGCGCTCGCCCTCGGGGCAGTGCATCGCGGTCATGAGCCGCACGCTGACGCCGGTGATCTCCATCGAAGGCGCGTCGAGCGTGCACGCTCCTCTCGCCGTCGCCGGCAGCTCGCGCGCGTAGGTCCTCGCAGCGAGCTCGTTCGCGCGCGCCTTCAGCGCGTCCGTGCTCGCGTGCGGTGTGTCGAGTATCTGCGCTGCAGCGGCACGATCGAGATCGAGGACGACGCGTGTACCCTCGATTCGCAGATAGCCGATATCGAGGTTGTGCGCGGTCGCGACGCGGGCGAACAGGAGGACCGAAAGGATCGCTGCAACGCGCATAACAAGAACAGCACAGCCGCGGACGAGGACGCGCTTAGACGCCTCTCGGCGCGCGCCGCTCACGGAACGACCTCGCCGACCTTCGCGCTCGCGTCGCTCGACGCAGCCGCGCCCTTGACCACGGCCATCCCGAGGTGGCGCCATCCACGGTTCCCGGGATCGAGCACATTGGCCTGTCGGAGGTACAGATCTGCTCGTGATGTGTTGCCCATCGCTGCTTCGAGTCGCGCGGCGATCTCATAGATACGCGCGTCTCGCGCGCCGGTCGCGAGCGCCGCGCGGATCTGCACGATGCCCTCGCTCGGCCGCCCCGCGCGGTGATAGGCACGGGCGAGCTGGAACCGGACATCCGCCGAGGCGCGGCGCGTGAGCTCCTCGGTTCCGAGGGTGATCGCGTCCGCGAGGTCGCTCGGCGTGCCGCGATCCACGAGGATTTCAACGAGATCGAGCGTGTGGCCCGTGCTGCCGGGTTCGTGGCTGTGGCCGTGCGCGTGACCGTTCGTCCCGGTCGGTGGGATCTCGCCGGGCTCGTGATCACCATGTGCGTGACCGGGGGTATCGAGCGCGTGGCGATGAGCGTGCTTCGCGGCATGAGCATCGCCCTCGTGGCGATGACCGTGCTTCGCGGCATGGGCATCGCGCTCGTGGCGATGGCCGTGCTTCGCGGCGTGAGCATCGCCCTCGTGGCGATGGCCGTGCTTCGCGGTGTGAGCATCACCCTCGTGGCGATGGCCGTGCTTCGCGGTGTGAGCATCACCCTCGTGGCGATGGCCGGCATGAGCATCGCCCTCGTGGCGATGGCCGTGCGAGGTCGTGGCGACCTCGGTGGGCGCGAGCTCGGCACGGACGAGTTTCTCGACGAGCGCGCGCGTGAACGTCGCCGCCGCGGAATCGCCAGCGAGCTCCTGTGCGCGCGCTTGATCCATCAAGTAGCGCACCTCGCGTGACGATGCGAACGCGCGCTCGAAGTCCGCGCCTGCGGCGCGTGCGTCCCCGGCGCGCAGCGCGAGCTCCCCTCGCTGCGCGAGCGCGAACGGATCGTCCGGCACGACGCGGAGGGCCTCGCTGATCAAGAGCTTCGCGCTCGAAAGATCGCCGCGGCGGATGGCGAAGCGCGCCCACAAGGTGCGCAGGCGCGCGGCCTCGTTCACATCACCGAAGTCCTCGACGACGACCGCGCGCGCGAAGTCGTGCGCGGCCTCCGCGTCGCGCCCTTGTGCCTGGTAGACGAGCGCTCGCTGGACGTACGCGCTCGTCGACGGGCGTTCGCTCACCTGCGCTTCGGCAGACGCCGCCGCGGCGGGAAGCTCCCCGAGCGCGAGGTACGAGGTCGCGAGGACGGTGTATGCACTCGCGGAGCCTGTGCGATCGAAGTAGTCGCGCGCGAGCCGGATCGCGTCGCGGAACTCGTGCCGCGCCGTCGCGACGCGCGCAAGCGTGAGCTGCGCGCTGTTGGGTGACGGAAGGAGCGCGAGCGAGCGCTTCGCCGTCTGTTCGGCTCGCGCGAGGTCCGTGTGATCGCCGGACGTCCCCGAGCGACGCAGGTAGAGATCTGCGAGCTCGGCCAGATCGAGCGCCCCCGGGTTCGAGGAGGAAACGCGCGCCTCGAGCTCGTCGAGCGTCGCGAGCGGGTCGAATGCCTGCGCAGCGCGAACCTCGAAGCGATAGCGGATCTGATCGATCGTCAGATCTAAAGACGAATCGTGCGTTGGATTCGTCGTGGGTGCGCTCGCCGGCCACGAGGGCCGAGCGTTCGCGTGTCCTGGCACGTGGCGCGTGGCGATGGCGGTGACCGCGACCGCGGCGAGCGCACACGAACCGATCACCAGCATGGCGCGGGCGTCCCTCATGCTTGCACCTACGACCGCCGAGGCCGATCGGATCGCTCGACCTACATCGTTCGATCCGTTGTGAAGACCCGTTCGTATAGGGTCGCGAGGGGCACCTAACCGCTCCTCGTTCTGGGAGGAACGTCAATGAAATTGAAGAGATTGCTCGTAGCCGCAGGCTTGTTCGCAGGAGCGACCGCCCTCGGCACGACCTATCAAATCGCGGTCGCGTCGGATCACGACGACGGCGAGCTCGATCTGAAGAGTCGTGCCTTGAACCTTACCGATCACTATGCCTTCAAGTCGGGCAACGAACTGACCCTCGTGATGTACATGAACCCGAGGTCGCTGCCACAGCGACAATACGATCTGAGCACCAACGCTCGGTACGAGTTCCATGTCTCGAAGGTCGCCAACAAGGCGGCGCAGCCAACCGCGACCGAGGACTACGTGTTCCGCTTCGAGGCGGGACCGCCGAATCCCGCGGGCGTCCAGTCGATCACACTCACCGTCCTTCGCGACGGTACCGTGATCGGGACGCACGCCGGCACGTCGACCGGCTTCGCCAACTCGAAAGCGAACACGGTGACGACGAACATGGGCACGGCGATGGACGTCGACTTCAAGTACTTCGTCGGTATGCGCGCGGACTCGTTCACGTTCGACGTGCAGCGCTTCTTCACCGTGCGCAGCTTCCTCGCGCGTCGCTTCTTCGGCGGTGCGGGCGGGATCGGCGATCCGTCGGCCCTCGGAGCGCTCCAACCCACGTGCAAGAACCAGACGCTCGCGCAGGGCATCCTCGGTACCGGCGACACCACCGATGGTGACGCGGTGAACCTGTGGAATCCGCCCGAGTGCGCGCCCGACTTCACCAAGAACTACAACGTCACGGCCATCGTGCTGAACGTTCCGATCGCCGACCTCGGCGGCGGCACCGTGTTCGACACCTGGTCCACCATCTCGGTGAAGCAGTGAAAGGCAGGACGACCATGAAGATGAAATCCCTCGCACTCGTCCTGTCCCTCGCCTCGCTCAGCGCTGCATGCGGCGATGACGGCGGCAACACTCCGATCGACGCCCCCGGCGACGACGCTGGCTCCGGATCCGGCTCGGACGGCGGACCGCAACCCGTCACGTACGTCCAGATCGAGCAGCTCGCCCGCCCCGGCATCGCCGAGGCGCTGCTGCTCTCGAACGGATACCTCGCGGGCTACAACGCGACCGCGCCGACGTTCACCGGGGTTCCCGCTGCCACCCTCGGTGAAGTCGTCGCCGAGGCGAAGACCGTGCTCAAAGCGGTCTATCTCGGCACGTGTCTCATCAACGGCATCGCAAACCTCACGGCGCAGAACGGCGCGAAGCCCGGTGGCCTGGAGTGTGCGGCCGTCGGTGGCAACGTGTTCACGAACGGAAACGCGCTGACGGGCGACACGCTCACGCAGGCCGCACAGAACGGCGCGCAGGCCTACGCCGATCGCGTGTTCTCGCAGTTCATTCCCGACGTGATGCGCATCGACACCGCGATCGACAGCGTGTACTTCAGCGGTCCCGCGTTGTGTAACGGCGCCGCGGCGGACTCGCCGCTGCTTTGTGGTGGTCGCCGGCTCGAAGACGACGTCATCGACATCACGTACTTCTACCTGCTCGCAGGTGCAGCCGTCCCGACCGGGCTCAACGGCACGCCGGCAGGGATCGCGCAGGCCGTCGCGCTCACCACCGACGGTGTGAGCTACGCGGGTGCCCCGAACAATGCCAACCAGGGTCACCCACCGACGTCTGCGACGACGTTCCCGTATTCGGCGCCGCCGATCTGATCGATCCCACGCATCCGCTTCGCGGGCGTCGGGCCTAGCGGATCAGCTCGTTGACGAACTTCCGCAGCTCCTTGAGGTCGAACGGCTTCTCGAGCTTGGGGTTCGTCGACCCATCGAGGAACTCGCGCGCTGCCGGGGTGAACGCGCCACCGGTGAGAAACACCATGCGCTGGGCCTGCGAGAGGTCTAGCTTCTTCACCTCGGCGTAGAGCTCGATGCCCGTGACCTGCGGCATCATCAGATCGCAGAGCACGACGTCGTAGCGCGCGCCGCCCTGCAACAGCTCGAGGGCGGTGTGCGCGCTGGTAACGGCGGTCACATCGTGATCGCCCGATAGGTACTTGCGGATCGCTTCTACGAGCGGCTCCTCGTCGTCGACGACGAGCACCGTGCCGCGGCGGATCGCAGGTGCCAGGGTCGGCCGCGCGGCCGCGCGCGACTGTACCCGTGCGAGCGCGACCGGCAGCGTGACAACGAAGTCGGTGCCCTTGCCGATCTCGGACTCGAACGTGAGCGAACCGCCGAGCTGCGTGATGATGCGATGCGAGATCGCGAGGCCGAGTCCCGTGCCGACACCGACCGGCTTCGTCGTGAAGAACGGCGTGAACAGACGCGGGCGGACATGGAGCGGGATCCCCGTTCCCGTGTCGGAGATCGTGATCATCACCCGACCCTTCGGATCGTACGCGGTCGTCAACGTGATTCGATTGCCCTCGTAGTTTCCGGTCGGAATCGCGTGCGCCGCGTTGATGATCAGATTCAGAAATACCTGACCGAGTCGCGATTCGTTCGCCTCGACGGGCGGCACCTTGCCGAAGTTACGCACGAGCTTCGCGCGATGGCGGAGCTCGTTCCACGCCATGCGCAGCGTCGACTCGAGCACGTGCTCGACATCGACGGGACCGTGCCGTTCTTCCTCGGCGCGCGAAAAGATTTTCAGATCGCGGACGATCTCGCGCACGCGATCCGCAGCCGTACGAGCATCCTCGAGCTCGTCGACGAGATCGGAAGGCAGCATGCTCTTGTCGGGCATCGACTGGACGTCTTGCACGGCCATGTCGATGTTCGCGATCACCGACGCTAGCGGGTTGTTGATCTCGTGCGCCACGCCGGCGGCGAGCGTACCGACCGAGGCCATGCGATCGCTGACCATGAGGTGCAGCTCGGTCTGCTTGCGATCACTGATGTCGCGCGCGACGACGATGCACCCCGTCATCTTCCCGTCGGTGAGGACGGGACCGAGGCGCGTCGACAACCAGATCGTCGCATCCGGGAACACGAGCGGCGCTTCGAGCCCCTGCGGCTGGCCAGTCTCGATCATGCTCTGGAGCGCGGCCTTGAACTCGCGCTGGTGATCGCCGCCCGGCAGATCGAGCAGGCTACGGCCGATCAGCTCGTGAGCCTTGAGCTCGCGGATGTCGCGGTTGATGAACTTGATGCGTCCGTCGAGGTCGATGTGAACGACCCAGTCGGGCATGTTCACGAGCATCGCGTCGAGTAGCGCAGCGTGCTCGACGGCGCGCCGCTCGGCACGCTCGCGCTCCTCGTAGGCACGCGCGAGCCATAGCACCTGCGAGATCTGATTCGCGACGCCCCGTGCAAACGCGGTCCAGTCGCCTTGATCGAGATCGCGACCGCGCGACACCATCAGAAGGCCGCCGATCACCGCACCTTGATGCGTCAACGGCACGACGAGCATCGCGGTGCCCTGTGTGCGCCAGAGGAGATCCTGCTCGACCTGCACGGGCACATCGTCCGACGGGAGATAGAGCGTCTTGCTCCCGGTGAGCGTCTCGCGCAGAAGCTCTTCGTGACCGAAGAAACACTCGAGCTCCTCGATGCTCGCGACCGGATGTCCGCTACCGAGCGACCGCACGCGCAGCGTGCTCGAACCATCGCCGAACAGGTACAGAGCGCCGACAGCGATACCGCCCGCGTCGAAGCACTCGGCGAGTGCTTCGTCGAGCGCGACGTCGACGTCGCGATGCTTGAGCACCGCTTCGGAGATACCCGTGAGGACCGTGAGCTCGGAGGCGAGCGACGAGCACCGTCGCGCGAGGCCCGCGTTGAGCATCACTTGGCGCTCGAGCTGCCGGAACACACGCTGGTTGTGCTCCTTCTCGAGGTCGACGATCTCTCCCGCCTGGATCACCGCGTGCGCCCCCTGCGATCGACCGATCACACCGTCGAGCGCCTCCAGTAGCTCGATCAGCTCGGGCGTGCGCGGCAACAGATCGTTCGCTCCAGCGCGCTTCGCGAGATCGCGATCCGCGGGCTCGACGTAGCTCGACGTCACGAGCAGAACGGGCAGCTTGCGCAGTGATGGGTCCTGACGCACCGCCATCGCGAGCCCGAAGCCGTCGAGCTCTGGCATCATCACGTCGGACACGAGCGCGTCGGGCACCTGACGCTTCACCGCCTCGAGTGCGGAGCGCCCGTCGCCCACCGCCTCGACGTCGAAGCCTATGCGCGACAGGCGGAACGTCGCGAGCTTGAGCTGGATCGGATCGTCGTCGGCGATCACGACACGACGACCTGTTCCGAACTTGCCACCCGCGGGCACGGGCACCGGAAGGTGCGCCTCGATGATCGGCACCAGCCGCGACGGCGCGATCGGTTTCGCGATGATGTCGTCGAAGCCGACCGTCGAGACGCGCGCTTCGTCGAGCTCTGACACGAAGCCGGAGAACGCGAGGATCGAGACGTCCGTTCCGTCCGCCAGAACGCGCAGCTCGCCAACGAGCTCGAAGCCATCGGCGTCGGGAAGCATCAGGTCCTGGAGCACGACGCGCGGATGCTCCGTGCGCATCAGCTCGCGCGCCGTGGCGCCATCGGGCGCCTCGATCACGTAGTGACCGTTGCGCTGGAGCGCGTTTCGAACCATGCGCCGCGTGACGGAGTTGTCGTCGACGACCATGATTTTGTACGTCATGGCAACACACTCCCTGCTGACCGGCGCGTGTCGAGCTTCAGGTTGCTCGGGTTGATCAAGATCCTCCCCACCGTTCAAACTCCCCCGACTCGTCCGTTGGAGACGCCGGCACGTCGCAGCGAGTCCAGCAAACCGTTCGAGTCCAGCGGCTTGTGCAGCACTTCATGCACCTGGAACCCAGCGAGAACGTTCGTATCGGGCACGACGGTGACGACGATGATTGGAACTCCCGTCGCACGAGGATCGCCCTGCAGCGCGCCGAGCACGTCGAGCCCGCTCATGTCCGGAAGCAGCAAGTCGATCGTCACCGCATCGAACAGTCGCGCACGCCACTTGCCCAGGGCCTGCGCACCCGTCGTCGCGACGTCCACATCGTAGCCGGCATCCGAGAGCGTCGAGACGAGCTGTGCCTGGTCGCGCTCATCGTCTTCGACGACGAGCACCGACGTCGCTCCCTTGCGGCTGCGGTCGCGGGTCGCGGCGCGTGGGAATACGATCTCGTGCAGCGTCTCCACGCGACGTGGGACCACGGCAAAGAAGGTGCTGCCCTTGCCGACAACACTGTCGATGCCGACGCGACCGCCCTGCGCTTCGACGAGCCGCTTCGTCAACGCGAGCCCGAGGCCGGTGCCCTGGCGCTTCGCGAGCCCGGCCTCGAGCTGCTGGAATTCGACGAACAGCCTCGCTTGATCGACCTCGGAGATGCCGATGCCCTCGTCGGTCACCGACAACCGCATCATGTCGTCGCCCGCGGCCTCGATCTTCAGAATGACGCGAGCGCCGGGTGCGGAGAACTTGATGGCGTTGGAGAGGTAGTTGTAGGCGATCTGTTTGAGTCGCGCCGGATCGAGGAACAGCTCGCCGAGCTCCGGGTCGATCTCATGCTCGAGGTGCACGCGCTTCGACGCGAGGTGTGTTCGCAGGATCGAGCTGATCTCGCCGACGACGCGCTGGATCTCGACCTTCTCCGGCCGGAACTCGAGCTTGCCCGCCTCGACCTTCGCGAGATCGAGCACGTCGTTGATCAGCTGGAGCAAGTGCTTGCCGCTCGCGAGGATGTCGCCGAGGAACTCCTTGTGTTGCAGAGAGCCCAACGGTACCTGCCCGTCGTGGAGCAGCTCTGAAAAACCGATGATCGCGTTGAGCGGAGTCCGGAGCTCGTGAGACATGTTTGCGAGGAACTCGCTCTTGAGCCGATTGGCCTCCTGGATCCGGCGATTTTGCATCTCGAGCGCGACGCTGCGCCGGCGGATCTCCTCACCGCGCGCACGCTCCTCGGCCTCGCGAAGCGCACGCTCGATCACCGGCACGAAGCGCTTTGGCTTGTCTTTGGACAAGAAGTCGAGCGCGCCCGCCCTGAGCGCCTCTACCGCCGGCTCCTCACCGATCGTTCCCGAGATCACGATGCACGGCGTCGCGATTCGCTTGGAGCTCAGCGTGTCGAGAACCAAGCGACCGCCGAACCCCGGCATCATCCAATCGGAGATGACGAGGTCCCACTTCTGCGCGAGCGCTGCTTCGAACTGCGTCGGCGACGCACATCGAGTGGCCGCGACGCTGTAGCCACAGCGCTTGAGCTCGCGCAGAAGAATCTCGAAATCATCTTCCGAGTCTTCTACGACGAGTAGGCGCAACTGGCGGTCCATATGCGTCACTCGCCTAACCCCAAGTCCAGTCCAGACCATATCCCCGTCACGGTCAGAGTCACGAGTGTACTGCCGGGTTACTCGGCGTGACGAGTTGGCTGGGCTAGTCGTCGGTGAACAACCCTTCGATAAGTCGTGCCTCGGACCCGTCGGGACGCTGAACGGCGTCATCCCGAGCCCTGCGCCGTTGTTACATGCGAAATGCAGGCAGGGTGCAGCGATTTGCTACACCCACCTCGATTCCTGCGTGTGAACTTTCACTCATTCTTCCAGACTCACGTGGAGGACTCGCGATTCGCCACCCGTGACTCGCACCAGCGCTCAGCGCGCGAGTCCGCGCAGAAACTCTTCGATCGCCGCGGTCACGAGCACCGGTTCCTCCACGCTCGCCGAGTGCCCCGCACGAGGAATCCGCACCAGCTTCGCGCCACGGATCGCGCCGGCGATCTTCTCGGCCTTCGCCGGCACGGTCGCCACGTCCTCATCACCGACGATCACGAGCGTCGGCGCTGTTACACGTTTGAGCTCGAAGTGGATCCCGGCGCGCTCGATCACGCCGTTCACGGCGCGCCAGATGTCGCCCCGGCGTCCCATGAGGTCCGCGAACCGTCGCACTTCTGCCTTGCGTGCCTTGTCCGCGAGGATCGTCTTGCCGAGCATGATCGGCAGCACCTGACTCCTGATCAGCGACTTCGACAAGCGCTGGCCCAGCGCCTTCACGAGCTTTGTCAGCATGCGGTACTTGCCGAGGTTTTCCACCGGCTCGGGATCCGACGATGTCTCGAGCAGCACGAGCGACGTCACGAGATCGGGGCGCCGCGCTCCCATGCGCATCGCGACGAAGCCGCCCATCGATAAACCCGCGAAGTGCACGGGCCCCGTCTGCAATGCTTCGAGTAGCGCGACCGCGTCCTGCCACACGAGCTCCATGCCGATCACCGTGCGGTCTGGATCGGCTGCGCTCAGTCCTTGCCCGCGGTGATCCCACGCGATGCAGCGATAGCGGGCGCGCAGCGCTGCGATCTGCGGCTCGAACAGCTCGGTGCCCCAGAGGAGACCGTGGCTGAACGCGATCGTCTCTCCGGTCGAACCCGGCCCTGTATCTACGTAGTGGAGCGTCGTCCCGTTCACGTCGATCGTCGGCATCGACGCCACGGTACGCTATCCCGGCGCGGGCTAGGCACGGCGATCAACGCTTCGAGACAACGCCTCGACGAGTGGCGATAAACAGTAGTTCGCCAACGCGCTCCGTCGCCGTCGTGTCATCGACGGTGTAGGTCGTCGACGAGGACCAGTCACCGCGACCATCGGTCGACGCGAGACCGTTCATGGTCGAGGCATACAGCGTTCCAGAATCCCACCGCAGCCCCCCTGGGTTGATCCAACCCTCACCGAGCTGCGTCGCCGTAGGCGCAGTCCCGAGGTCGAACCGCGTGAGCCCACCTTTGTAGGTGCCGACGTACACCTCGTTGTCACGAACGGCGAGCGCCATCACCCAGTCGTCGCGCAGGTGCTTCGTCGCGACCGAGTACCGCGTCCAGCCAGTGTCGTCGGGTTTCCCGCGATAGACGCCGGTGGTGGCGCCGATCCACAAGTAGCCCTGGCTGTCCTCCGCGACGGCCCAGACGTTCTTCACCTCGAGGTTCTGCTTGAGACCGATCGCGACGGGGCGCGCACCGTCCGCGAGGATCGCCGCGCCGTGCATCGTGCCGGCGAGGACGCGGCCGTCGCGCAAGCGCGCGAGTGAGAGTACGCCGCGAGCCGGCAAACCCTCGGTCCTCGTGATCTCCGTGACCGCGGGTGGACGCGCACTCTGATCGACGATCGAGATCCCGTTGGCGGTGGCGACCCAGATCCGCGAGCGCGCCTTGCCGCGCGGCTCGACGAGGATCGCGTTGATCCGGTAGTCGAGCGTCTGGCTCTCGATCTTTGTCCACACGCCCTTCTCGAACTTCGCGAGGCCCTTGTCGAACGTGCCGACCCACAGCGCGTCGCCATCGGCCGCGAGCGCGGAGATGTCGTTCGCCGGGATTCCCTGGGGCGCCGCGACCTGCGTCCATGTCTTCGCCGACGATCGCACCGCCAGACCGTCCAGCCCACCCGTACACACGGCGCCGTCGCTCTCGGTGAGCGCTTGCACCATCGACACCTTCGGTGCGCCGTTGTACGTGACCAGCCGCCCGCGATCGACGGTGACGAACCCGCCGCCAAGTCCAACCGCGACGATCGCACCATCGATCTTTGTCACGGCGCGCAGGTTCCCGCCGCCGTAGTCGCGCACCTTCGCACCCTCGCGCGTGTACAGCCCGTTGGAAGTCCCGATCCACAGCGTCTTGCCGTCGCCGTACAGCGCGGTGACGTAGTTCGCGCCACTCGCGATCGCGGTGAGCTCGAACGTGCCGTTCCGCATGCGGTAGAGGCCGCCCTCGGTGCCCGCCCACAGTGCACCGTCGGCGATCGCGAGCGAACTGACGCGTGCGCGCCCCTGCCGGTTGCTCCCACCCTTGAACGGGACGGGTGCCGACGTCATGTGCTGCTCGACGCGCACGCCGTCGTTGGTTGCGAGGTACGTCTTGTTGTCGAAGCGAACGACGTCTCGAATCGAGAAGCCGCCGGCGCCGCGTCCGAGGACGAGCTGCCCCTTCTCGAGCTTCGCGCGAAGCGCGCCGTGCTCCGTCCCGATCCACATCTCGCCGTTGACCATCTCGATGCCATCGATTCGGGTCGCCGGGAGGCCGTCGAGCTTCGTCCACACGCGCTTCTGCGCGCCCTTCGCGTCCGTCCACACGAGCCCACCGCCGGTGCCGACGAGGAAACCACCGTCATCGAGCGGGAGACACGCGCGGACCTCGCTGGTGTTCGTGTACACCGCGATGGCGGCATTCGCGATCGCGGCGGCGAAGCTCACTGCAGCACCAACTCGATGCTTGACTGGTTGAGCGCATTGTCGCGTGCGTACACCTGAAGGCTCAGCGGGCCCGTCAGCGGAGACGCCGGCGTCCAGTCACCTTCGAACACGCCCCACTCCGTCATACCGAGCTTCATGATCGTGCCGTCGGGCAGCACGATCTCGACGCGCTCGGCATCCTTGGGGTGCGTGCCTTCGCGTTGCTGCTTCACCCGAATGCGATAGGTTGCGCCCACCTTCTTGGCCGTCGCCGTGATGATCGGCGCCTTCGTGTCGACGGTGTACGGCAGCTGGATGACCTCGATGCGTCCATCGGCGTGCGTGATGGTCACGCGGGCGTAGTAGAGGCCGTCGGCAGTGTCCTGATCGATCAGGAAGCGAACCATCCACGCGTCGACGTCGTTGTCCCACACCGCGAGCTTTGTCTCGCCGAACGGGAACGTGACCACGACCGACTGCGCGTCCAACGGTGCCGGGATCTTGATCTCCGGGTCGCCGGGCTGGATCTCGTCGGGCGACAAGCTCGCCTGGCGCGCGCCGAGCGAGTCGAGATCGCCGCCGGTCACGGTCGGAGCCTGTGCGAGCTGGAGCGCGTCTGCCTCTCGTTGCTTCTTCCGGTCGATCTCGTACTGCTTGAACATCTCGTCGTTCTCGAGGACGAGCAGCGAGGTGTACTTCGACATCACGCCGAGCTCCGTCGAAAGCGCGACGATCTCTTCCTTGCCCGCGCCGGTCGACTCCATCTGCGCGAGCATCTGGCGGCCCCAGCGCTGCGCGACGCGATCCGTCGCGACGGCAGCGACGAGCTGGATGTCCTCGCTGTACGGCTGCCCCGCGAGCGTGCCGGTGAGCTTCACACTCGTCGGCATCGGCGCGCCGGCGGGCAGCTTCATCACGGCGACGATCTCATCGCCATCGACGATCGTCATCGCCGTCGCCGGGAACATGACGGAACCTTGCGGCGCGGCGATCGTCGCGTTGGTGAGGCGCACCATGTCTGCCTGCGTCGCGGCCAGCGCGAAGCGCTGCTCGTCGAGCTCGCTCTTCACGACCATGGACCGGCCGCCGGTCTCGCCGGACAGCTCCGACCATAGCGCCGTGCTCGCGCCCTTGCCGACGAGGGCCGCGTCGATCGGCGCACCGATCTTCTTCGCGGCGTTCGCGAGCTCATGTGTGCGGGTCTCGCCCCAGGTCGCGATGCCGTCACCGATGTAGATCACCTGCGACGGATCACGCGCGTCGAGCGCCGCGAACGTGTTGCCGAGGTCGCTCGCGCCGTCGGGCTCGATGCTCTCGATCATCTTCTTCGCTTGGGTGATGGCCTGGTCGCTCGCGGCGACGTAGCCCGGCCAGCTCTGCTGGATCTCGACGTCCGCGGCGATCACCATGAACCTGTCGCTCGGCGCGAGCTGGCGCACCGTGGTCTCGAGGACCTCGAGCTGCTGCGCGCGCGATTCGAGCGAGCTGCGCGACGTGTCGACGACGATCGCGATATTGCGCGCGCGCATCGATGGCACCGAAGGCGGAGCGGCGAGCATCGGCGCGATGCGAACCGCCGTATAGATGCCGTCCGCGCGCTTCTCGGTCATGACGTCCGGGACGTTCGCCGCGATCGGCACGACGAGGTCGACGCCCTTCTCGAGGTTCTTCTGCGTGAGATGCGGCTTGCCGTCGACGTTCATGGAGAACGCGCCGATCTTCTGGCCGCCGAGCGAGTAGTCGTACTCCCAGCCATGCGCGCTTCGACTCATCTGCGTGACGTAGCGGATCACGACCTTCTTGTCGGCCTTGGGCTCGAGCGGGAACACGCGGAGCTTGAACCAGTTGCCCTGCTCCCATTCGAGCAGCGCCGGGTCGAGCATCTCGTCGACGATCTTCTGGTAGATCGCGCGCGCCTTCTCGCGCTCGACGACCTCACCCTCGACCATCTTGCCCTCGATCTCCATCGCGAGGCCGACGAGCAGCGCGCCGTCCGGCACCGGGAACCGGAACGTTCCCTCGCGGCGGTCATTCATCGCGTTATGGAAGAAGTGCGTGACCTCTGTGATCGCCTGGTCGCCCGCGGTCTTCACGTCGACGATCACGCTGCGCAGCTCGACGGGCTCCATCTTGTCGGAGCTCCCGACGCGCGCTTCCATCGTGCCGGCACCGGCGCCGGTCTCCGGTTGCTGCAGCGCGAAGCTCCAGTCGGCGGCGCTCGGCCGCACGCCCGTCGGGCGAACATCCGCGCGGCGTTTCGGGCGCGCGTCGACGAGCACGTCACCGGAGACAATCACCTCGCCGCCCTCCGTGTCGATGTACGCGCTGACCGAAGCGCCGCGGCGCAGGCGCGCGCGACCCTCGAGCACCGCGACGTGAACGCCGTTGGCATCCTGCGTGAGCGCGACGTGCGTGCCGGCGCGCAGGAAGAGGAGCGGCGCCTCGGCCGAGTCACCGAGCGCGACGATCGCGCCGCGCCGCTCGGTCTTCACCTCGCGTACGTTCTGCAGCGTGTTGCCCTCGATCATCGGAAGCCACTCGGTCATCTGCTTCACGCTCAGCTCGCCGCGCACGGTGATCGCCGCGAGCGGCACCTTCATTGCGGGGCGCGCGGCGATGACGCCGCCGACGTTGCCCTGAATCTCTTCACGCTTTGCACCGCCACCGCCGCACGACACGAGCGTCGAGAGGAGCAGCGTCTTCCACAGGATGGTCTTCATCACTTTGCTCCTACCGGGTGTTGCGCGACTGCGATGCGGCCCACGGTCACGGTCTGCTTCTCGTCAAACAAGCGGTACGGCAGGACATGCTTCGTCTCGGTCGGCTTGCCCTCATCGAGGACGACGACGACCTCGCCGCGCGCCTCGCTGAAGTTCGAGCGACCGCGCCCGAAGTAGTTCACCTGCACGAGGTATTCACCCCTCGCCGCGTTCGCCGCGGTGAAGCTCTCGGGGCCGTAACCCGTCGTCACGTCGTCGTACAGCGCCTCGCCGCCCTTGCCCTTGCGATGCGAGTAGAACACCTTCTCGCCGCCCGGCGTCGTGACCCAGAGATCGACGTCCGAGTGATCGGTGTCCCAGGTCAGGTACACCTTGATGTCGTTCTCGGTGCCGCCCGACAGGCCGAGCGCCTTTACCTCGTCCTTCTTACCGAGCTTCGCGTAGATCTGTGCGAGGCGCTGCTTTGCCGGATACCGCACGGCATCCGCCGTCTCGGAGTCCGCGATGATCGCCTCGAAGCGCGTGCGCGCCTCGTCGATCCGGTCGAGGCGTGCCGCGACGTCGGCGAGCTCGAACGCCAACCGGCGATCTTTAGAGCCCGCCCGCTCCGCCGCGATCAGCCGGTCGTAGGCACCGGTGAGATCACCACTCTGCTTCAGCACGCTCGCGAGTGCGCGATGCGCCGCTGCATCTTCCGGCAACAACTCGACGACCGCGCTGTACGCGCGACGCGCCTTCGCTCGATCGCCCTTCTCGCTGTAGAGATCGCCGAGTAGGCGAACGACGACGAGGTTGTACGCGTCCACGCTGCGCCAGTCCTTGGCCGCCGCGAGCGCTTCATCGATCTTCTTCGCGCGCTGTAGGCCGCGCACGAGTGCGAAGCGCGCGGCGCGATCCTTCGGATCCTTTGTCACCGCGGCGCGGAGCGCGTCGAGGTCCGAATCGGAGTTGGTGCGCGAGCCCGCGGGCTCGCTCTCGGCCGCGGCCAGCTTCAGCCGCGCACTCGCTGCGGGGGTTGCGCTCAGTGCGATCAGCGTTGCCGCCACGATCGCCGTCTTGCGTGATTGCATGGCGCTGGAGAACTGCAGCCGCAGTGCCACCCCTAACTGGGCGCGGCGAATCGGCTTTGTCGACGAGGTGGCTGCGGAGACACGCCGGCATTTGAGCGCCAGACACGCTACTCGCTCGCTACCCCAAGAGCTTCTGCAAACGCTCGGGATCGTCGGTCTCGATCCAGTCGACGCCGATGTCGACGAGGCGCTCGACCTCGGCTTCGGTGTACGCGGCCGGCGACAGGGCCTTCGTCGTCGTCGAGCCCATCGGGAACAACGTGTGCGTTCCGATCGCGGTACCGCGCGAGTGAAGGCGGCGCACGGTATCACGACCGACGAGCGTGTGCTCCGCGCCGACGAGCTTGGTACCGAGCACGCGGCTGACGAGGTTGCTCTCGAGAATGCGATTGAGCACGCGGTGCGCGTTGGCCCGGATACCGCGTTCGGGCAGTGACCCGCCGTTGTCGAATGCCGAGAGTCGATCGAGCACCGGTCGCGCGAAGTTCAGCATCGTGTCGTCGAAGCAGAACCCGTAGGCGATTTTGGCGTGGGCCTTGGCCACCGCGAGCAACTTGCGCGGATCGAACGACGTGACGATCACGCGATCCTCCACGCGGGCCTTGCGGATCACCTCGGCGACGACCGTGCCGATCTCGATGCCCCACCAGCGCGGCATGTCGAGCTTGAGCTCGACGTTCACCGCCGCCTTGCGGGCGACTTCGTCGAGCACTTCGGCGAGTAGCGGAATGCGCTCCTCGCGCTCGTACTCCTGCACGACCTCGGCGCCGTGGATATCGAAACCCATCGGGAGGCGCTTGCGAATGCGTAGCTTCGCGATCTGATCCCACGTGAGGTGATCGACGTCGAACGAGCTACCGGTCAGGCGCCGCAGGTTATGGTCGTGCAGCACGATCGCCCTACGGTCCGCGGTGAGCCGCACGTCGAGCTCGACCGCATCGATGCCGAGAGAGATGGCGCGGCGGAACCCCGCGAGCGTGTTCTCCTGGTGCAGCAGCGGGACACCGCGATGGCCGACGATGAGCGGCTTCGCCTTGCCGGCCAGGAACGGATTGCGCGACACCCTACGCGCACTATCGCACGTGAATCGTGATCAGACCGAGTCCCGCGCGTGCGCCGCCCACGCTCGCAGCGTTTCACACTCGCTCGATCAACATCGCCGCGCCGAGGCCGGCCGCGCCCGACACGCCGATCACCGCATAGCGCCCGTTCCGGCGCTCGAGCTGCTCGAGTGCGTCGACGACGAGCGCGGCGCCGGTCGCACCGTACGCGTGGCCTCGCGCGATCGTGCCGCCGGTCGGGTTCAGGCGATCGTGACCCACATCGAGCGCGCGCATGAATCGCACGCACAACGCCGCAAATGCCTCCGCAAATTCGAAGACCGCGACATCGGCCGCGCGAATGTTCGCCCTCGCGAGCACCTTTTCGACGGCCGTCTGCCCCGCGGTGAGCATGACGACGGGATCCGCCGCCGCCGACGCGGTCGCGACGATTCGCGCGCGCGGCGCGAGCCCGATCCGGCGAGCCGCCTCGCCATCCCCGACGAGCGTGAGGGCCGCCGCATCCGCCAGGCTGGGCGAGTTCCCGCGCGTGTGAACGCCGCCGAACAGCGGAGGCATCGCCGCGAGCTCGTCCACCGTCGGTTGAAACGCTGTGTTCTCGTCACGCTCGAGTCCGACGAGCGGAACGATCGAACCGCCTCTGGGTGCGCCCTTCGCCTTCTCGCGTGTCGCATGTGCGTACGCGTCGCATTCTTCGCGACCGATCCCGTCCATCGCAGCGCATCGATCGGCCGCTGGGCCGATGTCGCCGAGCATCGCAGGCGGCGCGACGCGCGACACGCTCTCGACGCCACCGGCGATCACGAGCGACGCGTCCCGGGCGCGCACCTTCGACGCCGCGATCGCGATCGCGTCGAGTCCCGAGGTGCAGTAGCGGTTGACCATGAACCCGGGCACGTCGGTCTTCCATTTCGCCGCCAGCAGGGCTGCGCGCGCGAGGTTGCCGGCTTGCTCGCCCGTCGGGTTCGCGCAGCCGAGAATGACGTCGTCGACGGGGAACGCCTCGCCGTGCAGCGCATCGAGCAGATGCGTGACGAGCGCGATCGGCTCGATGGCGTGGAGCGCGCCCTTCGCCGAGCCCTTGCCGCGAGGCGTGCGGAGCGCCGCGAGGATGTACGGATCGCAGCCCATCTAGCGCGCCGATGTCCAGCACGCGTGGGTGCCGGCGCAGATCCGCTCGGGGAGCGCGACGCGCGCGATCGGGCCCGCGTCGAGGTGCTGCGCGTCGAAGATCTGGCACTCGCTGGTGTCGCGATTCATGTCCGACACGAACGTGACGATGTAGCCGTCGCCTTCCTTCGACGAACCGGTGCGCGGCGCGAGCGGGCCTTCGCTGCCGTACACGCCATCGGCCCACTTCCACGACTGCAGCGCGCCCGACTCGAAGTCGATGCGCGTCATGCCCTCGAACAGGAACCAACCGGGTTTGGGGTTCATCACGTACGCGTGGTGATGCCGCCGCCCGCCGACGCGCCCGTCGATCGACGGGAACTCGCTGACGAGGTCGAACAGCTTCTCCTCCGTCACGCGCCCGGTGTCGAGGTGCAATCGCCAGCGATGCGGTCGCGCACGCATCGCCCCCACGTCCACCATCTTCTTGAGGCCCGCCCATTCGCCATCTGCCTTGTCGGGCTTCGGCATCGGGTCCTCCTGGAAGTAGCCATCGATCACCACCGTGTGGCCGTCCTCGAACGCGTTGATGAAGTGCAACACGTACGTCGGCGCCGCTTCGAACCAGCGCACGTCACCGCCCTTGCGGGGCACGAGGCCGAAGCGCGTCGGTAGGTTCGGATAGAAGCGTGGGCGATGAACGCCTCCCGCGAGGAGATCGGGATCCCAGAACAAGGGGAAGTCGCCGACGATGGCGAAGTTCTCCGTGAACGCCATGTCGTGGGGCAACCGCGGACCGGGCAGCGGCACGGGCTGTTGATGGACGAGGGAACCCTCCGGCGAGCAGACGCCGAAGTGAAAGTACGGCGCGTGCGTCGAATAGCCGAACACGAGCAGCTCGTTCGTCGTCTGGTCGAGCTTGGGGTGCGCGGACACGCCCATGCGCGCCGCCGGCAGGCCGAACGACGTGCTCCAGTTCATCACGCCGTAGGCGTCGAGCGTAGACGGGTGATGCGCGTAGAGCTCGCCGCACTGATAGAAGGACGTGAACGCGACGCCCGCGTGCACGACGACATCGGTCGACGATGCGTCCTTCATCCGGCCGCGTGCGCCCCAGCCATCGCGCTTCGACTTCGCGGGCGCTTCGATGATACCGGCCCACAGCGGCTCGTTCGCCGCGAGCTCGGCCTCGAGGCCCGCGGTGCGGACCAAGCGGTTGCGATATGACGCGCGCCCATCGCCGAACGTGATGGAGTGCAACATGCCGTCGCCGTCGAACGGGTGATACCTGCCGATCGCCGGGAACAGCGGGTTCTCGGTGTTGCGCAGGTAGCTGCCGGCGAGGTCGTCGGGGATACGGCCTTCGATGACCTCTAGATCGTCGGCGTCATACTCCACGAAGTTTGGACGCCACGCGCCCGTGCGGTACGGGTGCGTGTCGTCGGCGGGCAGGTGCGACTCGAAGCGGCGAACGACGCGAACGGACATCGGCTCGCAGCGTGGCACGCGGCGGATCACCTCGTCCACCAATGACGTCACTCGAACCTCGCTCGCATCGTCATGCGCCGACGACGAAGCAGACGGCGGTCGTGCCGCTGCCGCCGATGTTCAACGTCGCGAACGTCGTCGCTCCGTCGATCTGGTTCGCCGCCGTACCGCTGACCTGCGCGGCCGCGTCGACGAGCATGCGCACGCCGGTCGCGCCGACCGGGTGACCACCACCGATGAGGCCACCGCTCGGGTTGATCGGCAGTGTCGGTCTCTCGACCTCGCGCCACGCCTCGCCGGGCGCGGTCAGACCCAGGTGATCGATCACCATGTATTCGGTGATCGAGAAGCAGTCGTGCACCTCGATGCCGCCGAGCGAGCGCACATCGGGGATGTCCGCGCGGCGCAGCGCATCCGTGACCGTCTGCGCGAGGTGCGGCAACAGCGGCGCCGCGCGATCCGTGTGGCGCGCGAGCTTCGCGTCGAGCCCGAGGCCGGCCGTGCGATGGCCCCAGCCGCGAATGCGCGGCGATGCCTTGCGGTGGGAGGCGAACGCCGGCGATGCGAGAATCACGGCCGCCGCTCCGTCGGTGACCTGCGCGCAGTCGTAGCGACGCAGGCGTCCCTCGACGACGCCGTTCGCGGGATCGTCCTCGCCGAGGGTCGTGTCGGTCCACGTCCAGGTGCGCGTCTGTGCAAGCGTGTTCGTCCGCGCGTTCGCGAGGTTCTTCTTCGCGATCGCGACGAGGTGCTCGCGGCGCAACCCCCAGCGCTCGTCGTACGCGTCGGCGATTCGCGAGAACATGTGCGGCCACAGATAGCGCGCGGAGTCTCCCTCGTGACCGACCCACGCCGCGGCGCCCATGTGCTTCGCGCCGACGTCGCCCGGAACGTTGCGTTCCTGCTCGATCCCGAGGACCAACACGCACTGGTAGCGACCCGCCTCGATGTCCGACATGGCCGAGAGGATCGCGATCGAGCCGGACGCGCACGCCGCCTCGTGGCGGCTCGCCGGGACGCCCCACAGTGCTGCCTTGGCCGTGGCCGGTAGCGCGCCCATGTGCGCCTGTCCCGTAAACAGCTCGCCGAACGCGTTGCCGACGTGGATCGCGTCGATGTCCGCGAGGTCGATGCCGGCCCGCTCGACGACGCGATCGATGACCTCGTCGACGACGCGATCGAGCCCTGTGCCCTCGCGCGCCCAGTTGCGTGCGAAATCGGTCTGGACTCCACCCAGGACGTGCGTCATCCGGGCAGCATAGCGCCATGACGCCGTTCCTCGCAGAGCTCGAAGCATTCAAGGCGGAGCGCCTCGCACCGATCATCGGCGCGGGTCGCCTCTCTCTCGACGGCGACGCGCCGGGCGATCCGAAGGCGCTCCTGCAGGTCGCGCTCGCAAACGAGATCAGCGTCAGCGAGCTCGCCGCGGTGTGGATCCCGACAACGAGTGAGGTCGATGTGAAGATCGCGTTCGCGCGCCAGGCGGGCGACGAAGCGAATCACTTCAACCTCGTCGCGGATCGCCTGGCTGCACACGGCATCGACATCGCCGCGTGGTCGCCACCGCCGGACAACCCGCTGTTCACGTACATGAAGCAGCTGACGACGACGGTCGAGCGTATCGCCGCCGGGCTGTTCACGCTCGAGTCGATCGCGTACGGCGTGAACGAGAACTTCATGGCGCTGTGTGCGCAGCGCGGTGACCACGAGACCGTGCGCATCTATCGCGAGTACATCCAGCCCGACGAGCAGGCGCACCAGCAGCTCGGCCAGCGCTTGCTCGCGAAGTACGCCGCGACAGAAGCACAGCGGGCGAGCGCACGCGCGACCGTCGGCAAGGTGCTCGAGATCGCGCAGGCCGCACGCGCGAAGGCCGCCGAGATGCTCGGCACGGCGTGCTTTCCGGGCTGCTAGCTGCTGGATTTACGCGGGGGGCGTTCAACCCCGACGTTATTGACGCCTCGCCCCTCAGGCGAGCCCGTCCGCTTCGCGTCCGGTCACCACGTTGTGGTGGCGTCAATTCTTCCACTGACCGCCCTAGTTGGGTTACACGCGCAGCATGGAAGAGGGCGTCGTCACCACCGTTCTGCTGCCGGTCGCGCTCGGCATCATCATGCTCGGGCTCGGGCTCTCGCTCACGCCCGCGGACTTCAAGCGCGTCCTCCAGTATCCGAAGGCCGTCGCGGTCGGTCTGTTCTGCCAGATGGCGATCCTCCCTGCCGCGTGCCTCGGCATCGCGCACCTGTTCGCGCTACCGCCCGAGCTAGCGGTCGGCCTGATGCTGCTCGCCGCGTCGCCGGGCGGCGCGACGGCCAACCTCTTCTCGCACCTCGCGAAGGGTGATGTCGCGCTCAACATCACGCTGACCGCCGTCAATAGCGTTCTGTCGCTCGTCACGCTGCCCCTGATCGTGAACTTCTCGCTGGATCACTTCATCGGCGCCGACAAGTCGATCCCGCTGCAGTTCAGCAAGGTCGTCTCCGTCGTCGCGATCGTCCTCGTCCCCGTGTTCATCGGCATGGCGATCCGCGCGAAGAAGGCCAGCCTCGCCGATCGCCTCGACAAGCCCGTGCGCATCGTGTCGGCCGTGTTCCTCATCCTGCTGGTCGTCGTCTCGCTCATCAAGGAGCGCGCGAACATCGGCGAGTACATCCAGGCCGTCGGTCTCGCGGCGCTCGTGTTCAACCTGACGAGCCTCGCCGTCGGTTACTTCGTGCCGCGCCTCGCGCGCGTCGATCCGCGCCAGTCGATCGCGATCGGCATGGAGATCGGAATCCACAACGGCACGCTCGCGATCGCGATCGCGTCGTCCAGCTCGCTCTTGAACAACTCGACGATGGCGATCCCCGCCGCGGTGTACTCGATCATCATGTTCGTGACGGCGGGGCTGTTCGGATACTTCGTCTCGCGACGCCCGCCGATCTAGCGTGGTACGAGAACGAGTGGCCTCGAAACGTGTTCTCACAGGCATCAAGCCCACCGGCAGCCCGCACGTCGGCAACCTTCTCGGTGCGATCCGCCCTGCCCTTCGCCTCGCGGACGAAGGGCTCGACGCGATGTACTTTATCGCCGACTACCACGCGCTGATCGACGTCAAGGATCCCAAGAAGCTGTCGCACATGACGCGCGACGTGGCCGCGACGTGGCTCGCGATGGGGCTCGATCCGAGTAAGGTCATTTTCTACCGGCAGTCGGACATTCCGGAGATCCTCGAGCTTGCTTGGATCTTCAGCTGCTTCACGTCGAAGGGTTGGATGAACAAGGCGCACGCGTACAAGGCGTTCGTCGATCGCAACCGCGACGAGGGCAAAGACGCCGACGAGGACATCAACATGGGCCTCTACGGCTATCCCGTGCTGATGGCGGCCGACATCGTCGCGTTCGACATCGACCTCGTCCCCGTCGGGAAGGATCAAGTCCAGCACGTGGAGATCGCACGTGACATCGCGCAGCGGATCAACCACGAGCACAAGAGGGAGATCCTGCGCCTCCCGCAGGCAAAGCTCGACGAGAACGCGGCGATCGTCCCCGGCATCGACGGGCGCAAGATGTCGAAGAGCTACGACAACACGATCCCGCTGTTCGCGACGGGCAAGGAGCTGAAGAAGACGATCAATCGTATCGTCACCGACTCCACACCGCCCGAGGTGCCCAAGGATCCCGACGCATCGACGATCTTCCAGATCTACAGGGCCATCGCGTCGCCTACCGAGTGCGCCGCGCTCGCCGATCGTTATCGCGCAGGCATCGGATGGGGCGACGCGAAGAACGCGCTGTACGAGATGCTCGAGACGACGCTCGCCGAGCCACGCGCGAAGTACACCGAGCTCATGGCGAACCCGAAGCGCGTCGACGACCTGCTCGCCGAAGGCGCCACGAAGGCGCGCGTTGTCGCCCGCAAGACGCTCGATCGCGTCCGCGCCGCGATCGGCATCGGCTGAAACGGACAGGTACGCGGGGTGCATCTTGCCGTCCGGTCGTGGCAACGCTGATCGGACATCTCGGGTCGTAGCTTCATGCGCGAGCTGCCGACGACTCTCGCGCTCTCGTTGCTGGTACACGCCGCGGCGGTCACGGCCTACGTCGCGACCGTCGATTCCGAGCCTTCACGCCTAGTTACGAAGCCGCCGCCACCGATCGAGCTCGCGCCGATGGCGGTGATCTCCGAGCCGGCCCCCGCGGAACCGCCGGTCGAAATAGCGTTGCTCGATGACGACACCGTGGCGCGATTTCCCGATTCCGCCCCCACCATCGCGGCGATCCGACCGACGGCCAAGGACTCCGTTCGCGAGATGTCGCGCACCAAGGCCATCGCGACGAAGCCGACGACCGAGCTCGTCACCGAGCCGATCACCGAGCCGCCGACGAGCGAGCCGCCCAAGGATCCGAAGAAGAAACCGTCGCTGCTATCGATGCGCGGCGAACGCGACGAGCCGACGTTTCACCGACGCGGGAGCGACGGCATCTCCGACGAAGCACTCGAAGCGATGGTCGACGGCAAGCTCCCCGTGAAGATCGCGAACGTGCCCGGCGCGAAGGGCGCCGAGCTCGACCGAGCGCAGGCGCGCCTCGAGAACCGCGGCTGGGTCGAGAAGGCGACGGGCGAGGAGCTAACCGCGGCGCGCTTCGACCGCGCGGCGGCGCGGCAGGCGAAGAAGGACGTCGAGCTGAAGGAGCAAGCGGACGGCACGCACACGTCCGAGAAGACGACGTTCACTGCGCGCGTGAATCGCGACGGCACCGTTGATCTGAAGGACAAAGGGAACTGGCAGCAGAAGTCGCTGTTCCACGCCGAGTTCGACGTCACCGACGCGTTCATGCGGAACCAGGGGCACGATCCGTACGCGTCGGAGAAGCGGAAGTTCCTCGATCGCACGCGCGAGCAACGCGTCGAGATCGGAAAACGCTATCGCAAGGAGCAGCTCGCGCAGAGCGCACAGCTCATGGCGGACAACCTCGCACGGCTGTGGGCGATCACGTCCGATCCCGCGAAGCGCAAGGACGAGCTTCTCGCGCTATGGGACGAATGCGCGGAGGTTGGCGACGAAGATCTCGTCGCGGGCGGCGCCCACGCGCGACGACTGTTGATCAACTGGATCCACGCGAAGCGTGTCGAGTTCACGCCCGCAGAGCTTGTTGCATTCGCGAAACGCAAGAAGTCGAAGGCGACGTTCGCGCCGTAGCGACGACCATGCGGCAGCGCCGTTGGCGACTATGCGGCAGCCGCCGTAGCGACGACCGGCAGCTGTAGCGACTCAGCGGCGGCGACGACGAAGCGGCACGAGCAAGAAGCCGAGCGCTACCAGCCACGACGGCGAACCGCCGGCGCTACAGCCACCGTCGGCGACGGGCCAGCACTGGTTCGCGCCCGCGAGGCACTCGAAGCCCGACGGGCAGCTGTTGCCCGGATCGCACTGTGCCGTGCAGTACGAGTTGGTGCCGTCGCTCGCACACGAGGCCGTGCTGCAGTCGTTGTTGGCCTCACACGTCGCGCCGAGACCGCCCACGACATCACGGCCCGGGAGGCAGAAGCCGCCGAGGCACGAGAAGCCGCTGCCGCACGGTTCACTCGCGGTGCACGACGACATCACCTTCACGTTCACCGTCTGCGTCGACGCGCGGTCGGCATAGTCGGTGGCGGCCACGGTCACCGAGTGATCACCGGCGCCGATCGTCGCGGGCGCGTTCCACGCGAACACGCCGTTCGCGGCGGGTTGCTGGGTGCCGCCGTCGATCGCCATGTTCGCCGAGAGCGTGAGCAGCGGCGACGTAAAGGTCGCCGTGACCGGGAAGCCCGGCTTGACGTACATGCCATCCTTCGGCGTCGAGATCACGAGCGACGACTCCGCGAGCCCGGGCTTCAGGCCAAACACTTCCTTCAGGTAGCGGAAGCTGTTCTGGAGGTTCGTGGACTGAAAGCAGCGACACGACTGGCGCTCGCCAGCGTCGGTGCCGCATTGCTGCTCGGCGTTGGTCCACGCCTTCGGCTCCGAGAGCTGCATGTACGTCATCGGATCGCGCGCATCGAGCGAGTGGCTCAGACCGTAGATGTGGCCGGCTTCGTGCGTGATCGCGTTGCACAAGTAACCGAGGTGCGACGTCTGCCCGGCGAACACGAACGCGAGGTTGTTGTTGTACTGTGCGTTGCACGAGATGCGCGGTGCGATACCACCGGCGTCCATGATCGAGGGCGACAGCTCGAGCGACGTGCCGCCGACCATCACCTCGAAGTGAGAGGCGGTCCCCGGATCGACATCGGTGACGTCGATGTCGAACGGCGCGAAGTTCTCCTTCACGCACTCCATGACCGTGGCCCACGCGTCGGGACCGTACGACCACGCGGACATCGTGGTGTTCTGGGATGCGATGGAGGACGAGTTGTTGATCGAGCTGTCCTGACCGCGTGTCACTGCACACCCGTTGGGCAGGCACGGGTTGACGTAGAGCGTGTGTGAAGACGTCGTGAGGAACTTGATCCCCGCGATCTCGGGAGGGCACTCGTCCACGGTGTCCATGTGGACGTCGTTGGCGAGGCTCTTCATCTCCGCGGCTGCGACAGAGGGAAGTCCCAGCGCAAGAACAGACCCGAGGAGTACGACTCGCATGGGACAGGAGCGTAGGTGGGTTCTTGGCAGACCTCCACGAAGAACTGCACGTGGGCCCCTGGCAGCGAGTCGCCGATCGCTGAGGTCTCGTATCAGCACAAAGAGCTGCCCCGAGGTCCCTCGATCTTCCCTAGTTGCGAGCTAGCATTAGGCGTGACCCGCCTCTCAACTGCCCTGCTGGTTGTTCTTGCGGCCTGCTCTGGGTCGGCGTCCTCGGGAGAGTCGTCCTCCCGTGCCGCCACCGCCGCCCCGGCCCCGGTCGCGTCCGCCAAGGGCGGCCCGGTGGTGGCCACCCCCCCACCCGATCCCCGCGAGGAGGCGCTGGCCAACACGGTCACCCAGCTCCTGGAGAAGGAGCACCTGCTGCGCCGGAAGATCGACGACCAGATCTCGCGCCAGGCGTTCGACACGTACGTCGATCGGCTCGATGGCGGGAAGATGTTCCTCCTGCAGGCAGATCGCGACGCGCTCGCGCCCTTCACCGACAAGATCGACGACGAGCTCAACTCCGGAATCCTCAAGCTCGCGCACGAAGGTGCGAAGCGCTATCAGGCCCGCCTCGCCGTGGTCGAGAAGATGGTCGCGGAGATCCTGGACAAGCCCTTCGACTTCTCGAACGAGGAGTGGGTCGAGCTCGATGCGGAGAAGCTGAAGCTCGCCGCGAACGACGACGAGCTCCGCGACCGCTGGCACAAGCGACTGGAGCTCGAGGCCCTCGAGCGCGTCGCCGGCATGGACGCGCGCCTCGACGCCGAGAAGAACAAGAAGCCGGCGAAGAAGCCGGTGAAAGACCCGAGGGCGGAGCAGCGCAAGATGCCACCCAAGGTCGGCGAGCCGCAGCCCAAGCCGCCTGTCGAAAAGCCCGAGATCGACGAGGACGAAGCGGATCGCGCGACACCGCTCGCGCAGATCCCACCGACCGCAGAGGGCCGCGAGGCCAAGGCGCGCGCGGATCTCGCGAAGACGTACTCGAGCCGGTTCGCTCGCCTGAAGACGGTCGGTCCGCTCGACGCCGCCGCCGACGTGGTGAACGCGGTCGCACAGACGCTCGATCCGCATACGACGTATCTGCCGCCCGCCGAGAAGGCGAACTTCGACATCCAGATGTCGGGCTCCCTCGAGGGCATCGGCGCGGTGCTCCGCGAGAAGGATCACCTGATCGAGATCGCGGAGATCGTGCCCGGCGGTGCGAGCTGGCGCCAAGGCGGCCTCGCGCCGGGCGACCTGATCCTCAGCGTCCAGCAAGACGGTGGCTCGGATCCCGTCGACGTGTTCGACATGCGCATCGACGAGGTCGTGAAGATGATCCGCGGCAAGAAAGGCACGATCGTGCGCCTGCGCGTGCAGAAGCCGACCGGCACCGAGGAGACCGTCGCCATCACGCGCGACGTCATCGTCATCGAGGCCGCGTACGCACGCGGTGCGGTGCTGCAGAAAAAGGGCGCCCCCGCATACGGCTACATCCACCTGCCGTCGTTCTACGGCGGCAAGCAGGCCAATGGGCGGAGCGCCGCAGGTGACGTACGCAAGCTGCTCCTCGAGCTGAGGGCGAGGAAGGTCGGCGGCGTGATCCTCGATCTGCGCTCCAACGGCGGCGGCCTGCTCAACGACTCGATCGAGCTGACGGGCCAGTTCATCGACCGCGGCCCCGTCGTGCAGGTCGGCGACAGCCGCGGCAACACCGAGTCGCTCGACGACGAGCGCAAGGGTACGGACTACGACGGCGCGGTGATCGTGCTCGTCGATCAGTTCAGCGCGTCCGCGTCGGAGATCGTCGCGGGTGCGCTGCAGGACTACAAGCGCGCGTTGATCGTCGGGACGTCGGCGACGCACGGCAAGGGCACCGTGCAGACGCTCGCGGATCTCGACGCCGCGACCGGCGGCAGGATCGAGCTCGGCGTGCTGAAGCTGACGATCCAGCAGTTCTTCCGTCCGAGCGGCGCGTCGACGCAGCGCCAGGGCGTGGTGCCCGATGTCGCCCTCCCGAACCCGATGGGTCACATCGACAGCGGCGAGCGCGAGCTGCCGCACGCAATCGAGTGGACGCAGATCAAGCCCGTCCCCCACACAAACGTTCCGCAGGTGTGGAAGGCCGCCGACCTCGCCGCGAAGAGCGCCGCGCGCGTTGCCAAGCAGCCCGTGCTGTCGAAGGTCGCGACCACGACGCAGCTGTTGCGCGAGCGACAGAAGGACACACGCGTTCCGCTGCAGCGCACGGCGTGGGAGGCGCGCCGCAAGGAGCTCAAGGCCGCGCTCGAGGCGGTCTCGCCGGAGCTGGATAAGGCCACGGCGATGATGACGGTCATGTCGCTCGCCGACGAAGCTGCGCCGCCGCCGCCTGCAGGTGGCAAGGCGGTCGATCCGCTCGTGAAGTGGCGCGAGAACCTCGCGCGGGATCCATGGGTGGACGAGACCGTGCAGATCCTCGACGACATGGCGAGGGCGCGATAACGCGTCGAGCGACCCCCGCCTCAGTCCTTCGCGTGGGCCGCACAGCGATCGGCCCACGGCATCTCGCCGAGAGCAGCGGCGCCTAGCTCTTCGCCGCAGATGTCGCACCGGCCGAAGCGATCGTCGTTCGCGTCGATGAGCCTGCGCCGCGCTTCGACTGCGTCGAGCGTCATGCGGATCGCCTCCTCGGGACGCATGCCCGGCTTGCCGATGCCCATCGCCTCCACCGCCGATGGTGACTTCTTGCCGGCGAGTAGATCTGCGAGCAACGTCGCGAGCGTCTGCCCGCGCTTCATGATGCCGCGCCGAAACGTCCGTAGTGTCTCTTTTTCGAATCGGATCATTCGATGACAGCGTAGACGAGATCGTAGGTTGGCGACGCGGACGGCCGGCGCGCGAAGACAAGCGTGCACGTATCCGGCAACAGAAAGGCATCGCCTTCGTCACCATCGAGGTTGATGTCGGGGACGAGGCGCGGCGACGCCCACTTCTCGGTCCGCGTCGCGCGCGCCGTGTACCAGAGGTTCGCGCCCATCTGCGGTGCCGCGCGTAGCGACGTGAACAGCATGAGGAGCTCGTCGTCGCCGACCATCGGATCGGCGTCGTCGCCGCCGGTGTCGAGCTCGGAGATCACGGCGTGCGCGGTGAAAACATCGGCGGCCGTCGGGCGCGTCGCCATCGCGAGGCGCTGCGGCATGGAAGCCCTGCCGAGCGCGATGTACAGCGAGAGTCCGTCACTGGTGAGCTGCACGTCGTGCTCGTCGTTGGCGGTATTGAAGGCCATCAGCGTCGCCTTGTCGGGCGCGGCGAAGGGCGCCGCTGTCGACGTGCGCGTCGAACGCCACACGTCGATGCCGCCCGTCGTGCCGGTGCGATTGCTGTTGAGATACACGGTGAGGTTGTCGGCGCTGAACGAGACGCCTGACTCGCCCGATGTCGAGTTGAGTGCCGGCACGAGCGCCGGAGTCTCGAACGGCACGGTGTTGTCCGCGCGCGTCGCGAGATAGATGTCCGCACCCGCGCTTCCGGTACGCGTCGAGCTGAACAGGAGCGTGGTGCCATCGGCCGACATCCACGGTTCGCGATCGTCCATCGCGGAGCTCACGCCGCCGAGGTCGAACACCGGGCCGAACCGCACGACGCCCATGCGCCAGCGATCGCGGCACGTCAGCGGCGTCTCGTCGACGCACTCGTTCGCGAGGCCGTCGCCCGCGTTGTCGGCGTAGCGGCGACCGGACGCGCAGTCCACGTCGCCGAAGCTGCAGTAGCCCTCGACCTCGCACCTCCCGAGCTCGTCGCCACGACGGCACGCGTCGTCGAGCCCGCACTCGAACGTACCGGTGACCCGGCAGGCCGCCAGGATGGCGCCGAAGACGAGCGCACGCACGCGGTCATGGTACCGCGTCGCCGCGCCTGGGAAGCAAGAGACCGCCGAGGATGTAGACCGCCACGCCAATGAACAGCACGACGCGGAAACCGATATTCATCGACAACATGACCGCGAGCGTGGACCCGACGACGGAGGTCGCGCCGTTGAGCCCCCAGCCCCACGCGACGAGCCCGGGTGCGATCGAGTCGGCGGTGCGTACGCCGTTGGGGACGAACGTGCCCATCACGAGCCCCGGAAGCGCAACGAGAACCGCGGCGATCGCCACGCGCGCGGGGAGTGGAAGGCCGATCAGCGCGTCGAACACCGTCGACAGACCGAGGCCGTAGACGACGAGGATGCCGGTCAACGTGGCGACACAAAGCCACTTCGCGCGCCGCTCGCCGAATCGGCGCTCGAGGAGCGGCGTGATGCCCGCGCCGATGCCGCTCGCGATCAACAGACCCGAGAGCACGACGGCGAGCGAATACACCGGATGCCCGAGGAACAGCACGAACTGCTGCATGAAGCCGAGCTCGACGAGGATGAAGCCGAGCCCGAGGCAGCCGAAGTAGCCGATGACGCGCAGCTTGCGCTTGCGATCCGTCGCGAGGTCGCCGCGCCGGAACAAGACGAGCGGCACGACGACGAACAGGATCGTCGTCAGCAGCGAAAAGCCGAGCAGGATCACGAGGACGACGAGGCCGACGTTGTTGAGCTGCCCCGCAGCCGACTTGCCGAACGAGCTGAGGATGTCGCCGATCCGCTGGTGATAGAAGAAGAACGGCTTGTTGTCGGTGGTCGGCGTCGCGTCGTACGAGAGCGTCGCTAGGAACTCGTCGAGGTCGGGCGCCTCGAGCGTCTTCGCGAGGGACTTGTCGGGGGACACCTTGCCCGCGGCGTACAGCGCGCGAACGTTCGACGTCTTCACGAGCTCGAGGAACTTGTCGCGCTCGGCCTCCGGGAACGGATCGCGCGAGATGTTGATCGTCGCGCGCTGCTGGTTGTCGGTGGCGATCAGCACGTGATCGCGAATGGCGGCCGGCGCGACGCCGCGGTTCTCGAGCGACCGACGCGCGATCGCGATCAGGCGCACGAACTCGGCGGGCTTGCCCGGGTCATACCAGCGCGTGATCGTCATGATGCCGTTCGGTGCGAGGGCATTCATGAACTCCTCGAACGCCTCGACCGTGTACAGGTTGTTCTCGCTGAGCGTGAACGCGCCGGACGAGGATGCGGCCCAGGTATCGACGAGCGTCGCCTGGATCGTCGCGAACTTCTGCCCGCTGCGGCGCAGGTAGCTACGGCCTTCATCGACGACGATCTCGACGCGCGGGTCCTTCGTGTACAGATCGCCGGACGTGTCGGCGAACTCGCCGCGCATGACGTCATCGACGATGATCGGGTTGATCTCGATGCCGACGACCTTCTGCACGCCGGCGCGCAGCGCGCTGAGCACGTCGGTGCCGCCACCCGGGCCGATGATCGCCGCGGGTCCCAGCGGGCGCAGCGCGTACGCGAGCGACGCGACGCGGATCTCCGGGATGCGCACGCGCGGGTCTTCCTTCGCCTCGACGGCCGAGCGCTTCCACAAACGCGTCGCCGCGTCGCCGTCGATGAAAATCCACAGGTGATCCGGGTCGCCCGCGGGCGCCACCGTGATCTGCGAGAACGAGTTCCACTTCTCGAACAGCACCTTGCGGTTGCCGAGGAACTTCGTCGGATTTCGCACGATGCCGAAGCGACGCTCGCTGCCTTCGGTCAAGCCGACGAACGCGAGCGCGACGATCACGAGGCCCGCCAGCCCCGCGACGACGCGCCACCTCGGCCATCCGCGGTCGCCGAGGACGAACAGCAGCGCGCTGACCGCACCGAGCACGCCGCACACGAGCACCGCTCCTGGCGCACCGAGCGTCCCGATCGCGGGGACCATCAGCACGCAACCGATGCCCGCGCCGACGAGGTCGAACATGTAGATCTTGCCGATCTGGTCCCCCGCGTTCGCGATCGCGAGCGAGATCGCGAAGCCGGAGCACACGAGCGGCGTCGCCGTCGCGAGGTAGACGTGTGCGAGCGTCCCGAGGTTCGACGTGGTGTCCTTGAGCGACACGGGGTTCGTCGTCGCCGCGTAGAGCGACCACACGGTCGTGACCGCGAACCCGATCATGAACAGGCTCGCGAGGCGGAGCGCGCGTTCCTTCCGGAACACGCGCGGAAACACGAAGATCGCCGACCCCGCCGCCGCGAGCCCGAGGAGCGCCACGCTGATCGCGAGGAACGCGAAGTGGTAATACATCGTCACGCTGAAGATCCGCGTGAGCGCCAGCTGCAGCGCGATCGTCGACGCGCTCGCGCAGGCGACGCCGAAGGAGAACAGACGACCGCCCATGCGCCGGCAGTTATCGCACGGGCCGTTCGCGTGTTACATGCCTGGGGCGTGAAGAGCTGGCTCCGCAGGCATGGATGGTGGTGCGCGATCGCCGCGGCCTACCTCTACCTGTTCCCGTACTTCCCCGAGATCCGCAGCGCGAACGAGCTACCGCGCGTGTACCTCGTGCAGGCGATGGCCGACCACGGGACGTTCGCCATCGATCGTTACCTCGATCCGCGCCGCCCGCTCGTCGATGTCTCGCCCGCGAACGGGCGCAAGTACTCGAACAAGGCGCCAGGCTCGTCGATGATCGTCGTGCCGTTCTACTGGCTCGTGTCGGCGATCGCCGGCCCGCCCTCTTTCGATCTCGCGATGTGGCTGTGCCGCGTCGTCTCGGGCGTCATCCCGGCGATCCTCTTCCTCGCGCTGCTGGCGCGGTTCCTCGCGCGGTTCTCGCTCGATCCGAACGTCCGCCGGCTCGTGCTCGTCGCGTACGCGTTCGGCACGATGGCCCTTCCGTATTCGCAGCTCTACATCGCGCACCAGCTGTCCGCCGTCTGCGTCGGTGCTGCGTGGATCCTCGCGCTCGAGGCGTGCAGCGGCGAGCGCGGCAGCCGCGCGTTTTTCGCCGCGGGCCTGCTCGCCGGCTGTGCGCCGCTCGTCGATTACCAGGCCGCGTTCGCGCTCGTGCCGCTCGGCATCCACATTCTCGTCGCGCTACGCCGTGGCGCACTGCGGCGGTTCCCGAACACCGGCATGCCGCGCCCGATCGTGCTGCTGGCGCTCGGCGCCGCGATCCCGATCGCGATCCTGCTCGCCTATCACGCGATTTGCTTCGGCTCGCCGCTGCGCACGGGCTACGACGCGTCGAAGACGTTCGCCGTCTATCACCAGCAAGGCTTCCTCGGGATCACCAAGCTGCGCTCGGCCGCGTTCTGGGGCACGACCATCGGCCCGCACTTCGGACTGTTCACGCTCAGCCCGTGGCTCCTCCTCGCGTTCCCGGGCTTCGTCACGCTGTGGCGTCGCGGAATGAAGGACGTCGCGATCGCGTGCGCGACGGTCCTCGTCGTCTATATCCTGTTCATCACGTCGATCAACTTCTGGCGCGGCGGCTGGTCGGTCGGCCCGCGCTACATCACCGTCGCCCTGCCGTTCCTACTGCCGCCGATCGTGGCTCAGCTCGACGCGTGGCGAGCGCGCGTCCTGCCGATGTCGATCGCCGTCGCGCTGATGCTCGTCGGGGTCGCGATCTTCACGCTCGCGACCGCTACGTTCCCGTACTGGCCCGAGGCGTTCGAGAACCCGTTCCACGAGCTGACGCTACGCCTCGTCGCGGACGGGCTCGTCGCGCCGAACGCCGGCACATGGATCGGCGTACCCGCGCTCGTCTCGCTCGTCCCGCTCGCACTGATCGTCGGCGCACTGCTCGGGCCCGCCCTCCGCGCCATCGGCGGCTGGCGCATCTTCGTGATCGCCGCACCGCTCGCCTTCGGAATCCTCGTCGCGTACCGCTGGCTCCCGTCGACGAAGAACCCGGACGAGCCGTACCGCAAGATCCTCCCGGCGATCCGCGCCGCGCAGCATTAGCCGCGCTAGCGAACGAGCGCGACCAGTCGCAGCACGTCGCTCGCGTATCGCTTGCTCACGTACGTGTGGTTGCTCGTGACGGTGGGCCCGCGCTCGACGATCGCGAGCGAACACGGCGCGCTCGGCACGCGAAAGAACACCGCGCCGCGACGCCGGTAGTGAACCTCCGCGCCCGGTGTCGACGACTCCGAAATATCGAGAACGATCTCGATCGGGTTGCCGTCGTATACGCGGTCCGCATGCGCGAGCAGATAGTCGCCTGGCAAGAAGCGAAGCACGCGCGCCTCGACGATGGAACGAACGCCCGTACCCATCGCGTTCGTAGCGCTCTTCGAACCCGCGCCCATCGACCCCGTGCCAGTCGAACCCGCCGTCCCCATCGCGGCTCCACCCGCCAACGCGAGTCTCGTCTCGACGATCTGCACAAATCGGGTGAAGAGCGCGGGTTCATCGATCGCCGCGTGGTGGTAGCTCCCTCGATCGACGAGCGTGTAGCGCGTGTACGACGACACCCGCGCGCGGAGCTCGTCGGCGAGCGCCGGCGTGATCGCGTCCGGCACGACCTCGGCGATGCGCGAGCCGAACAGCGCATCGATCGTCATCGCGCGACCTCGTCGAGAACCGAGCCACGCAACACGATCGTCATCGTGCGGCCTCGTCGATGGGCGCGCGGCGCGTCGATCCACGCGCGCACGATACGCGAGCCATTCCGTGCTTCGGTCACGGGTAGAACCACCCGGACAGGGACAGGCGCAGTCCACCGAGGACCTCGCGGACCTGGTGCAGCGAGATATCGCTGACGTCGAAGATCGCGATGCGGTTCGCGCGCGCTTCGATCAGCTTCGCGCTCTCGATATCGGCGAGCTCGCCGTTCGTCACGCGACACCGATAGAGCTCGAGCTCGCCACCTACGAGAGAACGAGCGCTCTCCCTCGGCCCGGCGGCAACGGCCATGTGCGCATCGGGGGCGCCGATGGCATCGGCGTCGTGTGCGGCACCAGCCTCATCGCCGGCATCGTCCGATGGGGTCGGGAGGTAATACGCGAAGGCGAGCCTCCGCTCGAGGCCCTCCTGATGATCCGCGTGCGGCAAGAGGTAGTCGCCGACGCGATACGCGTAGGCGCGAAGATCCGCCGTGGCCACCGACGATCCCGTGATGCGCGAAAGGATCGGCGCGAGCTTGTCCGCCCATTCGGCCCGAAGCGCGCGCATCTCGCTCGTGCGCGGCTCGGGCGCGGTCGCGTCGAACGCGTACAGATCGGCCTCGTAGCGGGTAAGGCCCTCCTCGTCGAGGATCGCGAGCACGTCGTCGAGGCAGTCGGGCGCGAGGAAGCCGTCGATGACCACATGAGGAAACGGCGCTGCGGATCGCCACGCGCACACCAGCGCGTCTACATCGACGGCCCACGGTCCGAGGCGGAGGATGTCGCGCACGCTCGCGTCGTGTAGCACGGCACCGCCAAGCGGCGCTGGCGACGCGGGCTCGATCACGCCGTCACGCGCGATCCCGCGATCCGCCGCGCCGTGGATCGCGAACCGCAACTCAGCCTCCAGCCACGCGGTGGCGCTACGCTGCGAGCGATGACGAAGCCGACGTTCTTCGCCACACCTGCGGCGTTTCGCGTCTGGCTCGATGCAAACCATGCGACGAAGACGGAGGTCCTGGTGGGGTTCTACAAGATCTCGACGGGCAAGCCGAGCATCACGTGGTCCGAGTCGGTCGACGAAGCGCTGTGCTTCGGGTGGATCGATGGCGTTCGCAGGAGCCTCGGCGACCAGGCGTACTCGATCCGCTTCACGCCGCGAAAGCCGACGAGCTTCTGGAGTGCGATCAACGTCGCGAAGGTCGCCCAGCTGCGCAAAGCGAACAAGATGCTCCCTGCGGGCGAAGCGGCCTTCGCGAAACGAACGCCCGACAAGACGGGATATTCGTCCGAGAGCATGGCCGCGCAGTTCTCGGCGGTGCAGCTCGCGCAGTTCAAGGCGACACCCGAAGCGCACGCGTGGTTCACGTCGCAAGCGCCGTCGTACCAGAAGGTGACCACACATTGGGTCATGAGTGCGAAGAAGGACGAGACGCGATCCAAGCGCCTCGCGGAGCTGATTCATCACAGTGCGCGCGGCGAACGGCTCCCGCAGCTCGTGAAGTACACGAAGCCCGCCGCGAAGAAGCCCGCCGCGAAGAAGCCCTCGACGAAGGCGCGCACAAAGGCCCGCCCATGATTGCGAAGCCGACGTTCTTCGCCACGCCCGCCGCGTTTCGCGCGTGGCTCGAGGCCAATCACGCGACGAAGGACGAGCTGTTCGTCGGGCTGCACAAGAAGTCCAGCGGGAAGGCGAGCATCGACTGGTCGCAGGCCGTCGACGAGGCGCTGTGCTTCGGATGGATCGACGGACGTGGGCAAGGTTTGGGACCCACCGCGTGGATGATTCGCTTCACGCCGCGTCGACCGACCAGCATCTGGAGCAAGATCAACGTCGCGAAGGTCGCGGCGCTCCGCAAGGCGGGCAAGATGGCGCCCGCCGGCGAGGCAGCCTTCGCGAAGCGCACTGACGCGAAGACCGGCGTCTATTCGTTCGAGCGTGCCGAGGTCGCGGCGTTCACCGCGACGCAGGCGATGCAGCTCGCCGCAAACGCGAAGGCGCACTCGTGGTTCACCTCGCAGGCGCCGTACTACCAGCGCGCGGCCACGCACTGGGTCGTGAGCGCGAAGCAGGAAGCCACGCGCGACAAGCGCATGGCCGAGCTGATCCGATGTAGTGCGGCCGGCGAGCGCATCGGTCCCTTGACGCCGTACAAGACCTCGGCAGGACCGAAACCCGCGAAGGTCGGCGTGTCGAAGGCGAGATCCAAGCCCGCGAAGGTCGGTACATCGCCCGCGAAGGCGAGAGCCAAGCCCGCGAAGGTCGGCACTTCGCCCGCGAAGGCGAGAGCCAAGCCCACGAAGGTCGACGTGTCGAAGACCGCGAAGCCTCGCGCGCGCACGCGCTGACGTTTGAAAGTGCTTGGCGCGAACGCACAGCGCGGGCTACGGTGATCGACATGAACCGCGCGTTGGCCATGCGAATGCTCATGTTCTCGTCGAGAACATCGGGCATCTGCGTGCACGCGTAACACCGTCGGCGGCTGCCCTCGTGGCAGCCGTTCGCGCATCGCGTCGCCTCGTCTCGAGGGTGGCCTCCGTTTCCAGGAGAACTGCCATGACAACCGCGACCACTTCGACCTCCACACCCCCGTCCTCGCCGGCTTCATCCGCGGCGGATTCACCCGCGACGTTCATCTCCACCGCGATCCCGTTCGTGAACGCCGAGCCGCACCTCGGCTTCGCCTACGAGCTCGTGCTCGCCGACATCCTCGCGCGCCACCGTCGACGCCGAGGCGACGACGTGTTCTTCGTCACCGGCACGGACGACAACTCGCTCAAGAATGTCGCCGCAGCCGCAAAGGAGAACCTGCCCACGCGCGAGCTCGTCGCGCGCAACTCGGGAGCGTTCCGCGCGCTCGTGCCACTGCTCGATGTGTCCACGGACGACTTCCTTGCGACCTCGAGCGATCCTCGCCACCGACCCGCCGTCGAGCGGGTGTGGCGAGCGTGTCTCGCGCGCGGCGACCTCTACACCCGTGCGTACACGGGACGGTACTGCGCCGGTTGCGAGGCCTTCCTCGACGACGCGCGCTGCGACGAGCATGACGCCGAGCCGGAGCTTGTCAGCGAGACGAACTGGTTCTTTCGCCTCTCGCGCTATCGCGACGAGCTGCGCGCGCTGATCGAGTCGAACACGGTGCGCATCGTGTCGGACGCCGCTCGCTCCGAGACGCTCGCGTTCCTCAGCGGCGATGTGCGCGACATCTCCGTATCGCGCGATGCGACGCGTGCGAAGGGCTGGGGCATCCCGGTGCCCGACGATCCATCGCAGGTGATCTACGTGTGGTTCGACGCACTCACGAACTACCTCTCCGCGCTCGGCCTCGCGAGCGATCGCGCGCGCTTCGATCGGTTCTGGGGCGCGCACACACACCACGACGGCCCCGCGCATGTCGGCGCGCGCACGCACGTCATCGGCAAAGGCATCACTCGGTTTCACGCGGCGTACTGGCTCGCGTTCTTGCGCTCGGCGGACCTGCCGCTGCCGACGACGATCGCGGTGCATGGCTACCTGACCGTCGACGGAAAGAAGATTAGCAAGTCGCACAACCCGGCACCGGTGCCGCCTGTGGTCGAGCGATGGGGCGTCGACCCCGCGCGCTGGTTCCTCGCGCGCCATTGTCGTACGCGCGTCGACAGCGACGTGCCACGCGACACGATCGGCGACGCATACGACCGCGACCTTGCCCACCGCCTCGGCAACCTGGTGCAACGCACCATCGCGCTCGTCGCGAAGCTCGGCACGGCGCCTGGCTCATCGAGCCCGTCATCGAGATCCAGCCCGTCATCGAACCTCGATGACCAGCGCATCCTGGTCCCGGCGGCGCGCGAGACACCCGATACGCTGGCGTTGCGTGCGATCGCCGAGGCACTGCCCGCACGTGTCGATACCGCGCTCGCCGCATTCGTGCCCGACGACGCAGCGAGCGCGATCGTCGAGCTACTCGACGCGGCGAATCGCTATCTCGACCGAGTCGCGCCGTGGAGGCTGGCAAGAACCGATCGCGACGCCGCGCTCGCCGCGCTCTATGCCCCGCTCGAGGCCGCGCGGTTCGCGACGGGTGAGCTCGCTCCTTTCGTGCCGGGTGTGGCCAGCACGATCGCGCAGCGGCTCGGCGATCCGGATCTCACTCCCACCTGGGGCGTCCTCCGACCAGGAAGCGCACTGCGCGGCGGGCCGCCCCCGTTGCCGAGGACCGCCGCGCGGTGATGGCGGAATCGACGCTGTCGGCCATCCCGACACGGTGCGCGTGCAGGCGAACGGAGCTACCGTGGAGTCATGCGACTCGATGGTCTCCGGCTCGAGCGCGCTCGCGCGTCGACGCAGTATCGCGACAACGCGTTCCACAACACGTCACCGATCACGGCACGGATCGCGGGCGGCCAGCTCCCGATCATGCGCGAGTTCCTGTTCGGCGGCGGCAAGCGCAAGCCTCCGGGCGTGGTTCCCGTCGAGAGTCCGCTCGACGCGTGGACGAAGGTCGCGGGCGCGAGCGATCTGCGTGTCACGTGGCTCGGACACTCGACGATGTTGCTCGAAAGCGATGGCGCGCGGGTGATCACGGATCCCGTGTTCGGCGATCGCCTCGGGCCCGTGTCGTTTGCCGGACCCAAGCGATTTCACGCGCCACCCGTGACGGTCGCGCAGCTCCCCGCGCTCGACGCGGTGCTCGTGAGCCACGACCACTACGATCACCTGTGCAAGTCGACGGTGATCGAGCTCGCGAAGCGTGGCGTGCCATTCGTGACGAGCCTCGGCGTCGGTGCGCATCTCGAGAAGTTCGGCATCCCCGCCGCGCAGATCACCGAGCTCGACTGGTGGGAGAGCCACACGATCGGCCCCGTGGAGCTCACGGCGGCGCCCGCGCAGCACTTCTCGGGACGTCTCGGCGGCGGACGCAACACGACGCTGTGGTCGAGCTGGCGCATTCGGACCGCGAAGCACGCGTTGTTCTTCTCGGGCGACACGGGGCTCACCGAGGAGTTCCGCGAGGTCGGTCAGCGCCTCGGCCCATTCGATCTGACGATGCTCGAGATCGGCGCGTGGCACCCGGCCTGGGGCTCGATCCACCTCGGCCCCGACAACGCGCTGAAGGTGCACGAGATGCTCGGCGGCGGGACGCTGTTGCCGGTGCACTGGAGTACGTTCGACCTCGGGCTCCATCCGTGGGCCGAGCCTGCGGAGAAGCTGTACGCCCTCGCCGTCGAGTGCGCCGCGCGCGTGATCACGCCGAAGCTCGGCGCTCCGTTCGTACCTGCGATGATCGACGGGCCGACGCCATGGTGGCGCGACGTGCAGCCGGCGACGCAGCGCGAGCTCGCGAGCGCCGAGGCCGAGCCCGCTCGTTAGTGCCGGCGGCGGCGACGACGCACGAGCCCCGCGAACGCTGCAAGCACGAATATCCCCGCACCATCGGCGCCACCAGCGCTGCAGCCGCCGTCGTCTTCATCGGTGCCTTCGCCACCGGGCGTGCCCGGATCGGGGTTCATCGGATCCGGGTTGCCGCCGCCCGGATCCATCGGCGGCGTGGTCATCGTCGCGTCGAGGAACGGGAGCTCCGCGACGATCGACGTGTACAGATCCCACCCCGCGCCGCACGCCTCGCCAGTGCCGCCCGAGGTGACGCCCGCGACGACGAGCGACCCGTTCACGCGCATGAACGTCGGACCGCCGCTGTCGCCGAAACACGAACCGCGTCCATCACTCGCGTCCATGCAGACAAGGACGTCGCCCGAGACCGTCGGATCATTCGCGCCCGCGCAGTCGGCAGTGACCTTGTCGACGGAGCGTAGCAACCCACCGCCGTTGTCGTTGTTGTCGGCAACGCCGTAGCCCACATCGATCACCGGCGTCGCGGTGGCGACGAGCTCGCGATGGATCGGTGTCGGCATGCGGTCGGTGACCGGCGTCGCGAGCCGCACGAGGCCGATGTCGTTGTCCCACGCCTCCCAGTCGAACTCGGGGTGCGCGTGCACCTCGCTGATCGCGACGACCTTGCCGCCCGCCGCATCGTTCGCATCGGGATCGTCGAAGCGCACGTGGAGCCCCGTCGTCGGTCCTTCCGCGACACAGTGGGCCGCGGTCAGCACCCACTCGTTCGCGATCAGCGTTCCTGTACAAAACCAGTTGCCGGGTGTGGCCTCGAGTGCGACCACCGTCGGAAAGTCGGCCGGGTTCGCCATCTGTCCGCCGACGATGTTCTGCTCGATGCTACGAACGTCGTCGGCTCCGGACGGGACACACGCAGGCAGCGCGAGCGCGAGTGCGACGACTCCAATCGGTCTGGCCATGTGCGTGCGTCGAGCAAGCGACGGGCCGGCGACGGAGCACGTTTGTCGCTGCATGCCGGGCGCACGCGCGCTCTCGCGCTGTGCACGCGACTGCGCGATCGATGCACCGCGAGCATCCGATCGCACGGGATCCCCGTTCGCGTTCTCGATCTCGCTGAGGAGACTCGTCCGCAGCGAGACCCCCACGCTTCACACGAAAGTGGGAGATCGAGCATCCAGCCCTCGACCGGAGCGCTTCATGCGCATGCGACCCCAGAAACTTCGCGTCGCAGTGCTCGACCAAGCGGGTGTACCTCCTCGGTTCACGGTGCGTCAGCGTGGTCTGTCGCTGGGACAGCGCCGGTCGCAGGCTGCAACCTCGCGAGAGGACTCGATGTCTGGCGAGTACAACAACATCGCTACTGCGAAAGGACTTCCGATGCTCGACGCATTTCGACTGGGTGGATGGGGCATGTATCCGACGCTGATCGCCGGCATCTTTCTGATGGTCTCGGCGTTCCAATACGCGCGCCGTCCGGAGGCTGTGCGCTTGCGCGTGCTGCGCTTTCTCGGCGTGTTGGTCATCCTGACGAGCACGCTCGGCTTCGTCACCGGCGTGATCAAGACGTGCACACACGTGACGCCCGAGCTCGGCTCGGACCTCGGTATGTTCGTCGTGATCGGTGTCGGCGAGTCGCTCACCAACATCGGCGCCGGTCTCGTGTGGCTCGTGATGGCGACGATCGTCGCGACGTTCGGTGCGTCGCGCTCGCGCGCCACCGATGCGGCGCTGACCGATCCACATGCACCGTGATCAGAGCGCGGGCGCGAAGCTGATATTGAACGTGGGTACGAACCCGCGGTAGCTGCCTTCCGATCGCAGGTTCTGCGTCGGGGTAGCCCGCGGCAGGCGGCTCGTCGGAGATCGACCGGGTAGCGACTAGCGCAGCGGTCGCCGCGGCGCGAACCGGTTCACCAGTGCGCGTGCGAGGGGACCTAACCAGCGGCTCGCCGCGTACGGCAGCGGATAGATGACGCGCGCCGTGTTGCGCCGCATCGCGCGCGCGATCAGCTGCGCGAGCTCGTCGGGCTGTCCCTCCGGCACCGATGGCAACTTGTCGCGCCCGCCGAACTTCTGCGCCGCCGAGTCGCCCATCGCGGTCGCGATCGGCCCGGGATACACGGTGAGCACCTGTACGCCCGTGCCCGCGAGCTCACCGCGCAGAGTCTCCGAGAACATCGCGAGGCCCGCCTTCGACGCACCGTAGTACGCCTGCATCGGCACGCTCACGAGCGCGGCCACCGACGTCACGTTGACGATCGTGCCGCTCTTGCGAGCGATCATCTGCGGCAGCACCGCGCGCGTGACGAGCAGTGGCGTGACGAGGTTGAGATCGACGAGCTTCCGGACCTCGGCCGGGTCGGCATCGACGCTCGGGCCCGTGTTCTCCATGCCCGCGTTGTTGACGAGCACGTCGATTGCACCGAGCTCCGCCTCCGCGCCCGCGATCCACGCGGTCGCGCGATCGGGCGCCGCGAGGTCGTGTTCGACGACACGTACGCGCGTGCTCGCGAGCTCCTTCGCGATCTCGTCGAGCAGCGCGCGGCGACGAGCGACGAGCGTGAGCGCGTTTCCCGCGCGACCGAGCTCGCGCGCGAGCGAAGCCCCGATTCCCGACGATGCTCCCGTGATAGCGACGTGCACGTGCAGACTCTACTGCAGAGTCTGCCGGTCTACGGTGAGTTCGCGACGCCCGCCGACGGAGTCGTGCACAGCTTCCAGTCCGCCGCCGCGTTGTTCGTGTCCTGGTTCGCGCGACGGCACAGCGAGCCCGTGCTCGCGGCATCCGAGGTCGTCAGCACGGTGCCCTCGACGAGCGAGATCGGCGACGTGAAGCCCGGCACGTTGATCGCCGTCATCGAACCCTCGTACGACAGCGCGTCGATCAGCGTCTTCGTCGTGCTGTCGATCAGCGCGATGCCGTCGGGCGCGCCGTTCTGGATCCTGTCCGTGGTCCAACCCGGGTCGAACTTCGTCGCAGGCGCGGAGACGGAGACGTTCGGTCCCGCGATCACGAGGTAGCCGTTCGCGGCGAGGGTGCCCGTCAGGTTGATCGTCGCGTAGATCGCGCCGTTCGCACCGTTGATCAGCAGCACCTGCTTGCCGGCGAGCACGACAGGCGACGACGACGGATTGTGGATCTCGATCAGCTCGGCGTTGTCCGTCGACGGCATGTCGTAGTCGACCTCGTTGATCACCAGGTGGCCCTGCACCGTCGAGGCGACGGAGATCGTCGCGGTCGATGTCGACGAGCCCATCGTCGCGCGAACGGACGCGGTGCCCGACGGAGCCGAGGCGACGAACGTGAACGTCGCGCTGCTCTGGCCGGCGGGCACGACGACCGACGCAGGCACGGTGCCCGCGTTCGACGGGATCACTGCGAGCGAGACCGTGGTGCCTCCTGCCGGCGCGACCGCGTCGAGCGTGACGGAGAGCTGCACGCTTGCGCCCGCGGACACGGACGCCGTCGCCGGATCGATCGTCACCGTCGTCGGCACGACCGGCGTCGACGTCTGCAGCGCCGCGTCGGAGGCCGCCACGTATTCGTTGCCGGTGTCGAGGTCACGCGCGAGGAAGTAGATCCAACCGTCGGAGCGGAAGTGCGGGTAGAGAGCGTATTGGCCCGGGTGCATGTTCGTGATGCGCGTCGAGACGCCCGTCACGAGATCCGTGAGCACGAGGTTCGCTGTGCCCTTCGACAGCATCGACTGGAACGTCGGGTCCGCTGCCGACGAGAAGCCGAGCTCCGCGTAGTCACCGGGGCCGACGTAGTGATGGAACACCATGTAGCGCTCGTCGAACGAGATCGCGGGCTTGCCACCCTGCACGCAGTAGCGGCCGATCTCCGGTGCCGTGACGTCGTACGAGACCGCGTTCGGCGTCGCGTTGACCTTGCGCAGCACGAAGCCGAGCTGGTTCCCGTCGCTTCCGAAGCGGCTCACGACGAGCTTCGTCGACGGAGACAGCACGCTGTCACCCTCCGCCGGCGCGGTGAACGACACCGGCGGCTTGCCGACGTAACGCGTCCCGTTGAACACCATCGGCGTCAGCTTGATCTGCGCTTGCGCGCCGAAGCCCGTGTACGGATCGCGGTTGACGCCACCACTCGGGAAGTCGCTCGTGAACTGGCTCGTCACCGCGAAGTAGTCACCGCCGCCGAGCGCGGTGCCGAGGTGCTGGTAGAGGCTGACGCCCTCGACCGTGGAGCACTGCGGCTCGCTGAAGTTGATCTGATCGGGGCTCGACGTGAGCAGGCTCTGCGTGCAGAAGCCCGCGCCGATCGGCGTGCCCTGGAACATCCAGCCCTTGTTGTCGGGGAAGAAGCCCGGGTCGTACGCGGCGGTCACGCGGATGTCCTTGTTCAACATCAAGTCGCTGACTACCGCGCCCGAGCCGCCCGAGGCACCATTCGCCACGAAGCGACCGTCGGCGGAGCTGCGCATCCAGAACACGGTGTTGAACGCGAGCGTGCGCAGGATGCGGATCGTTCCGCGCGTCGACCAGCCCGCGCCGTATGGCGTGCTGTTCGCGTTCGGCATCGCCGTGAGGCACGTGCGCGGATCCTGCGATCCGTTGCAGCCGTACATGTTGATGCCCGCCTGACGGTTCGCCGTGGTCCAGCCCTGCGTCGCCATCTGCGTCGCGTGCGTGCCGACCTGCGGCGAGACCGTCGTCGTGCACGAGCTCGGGCCCGCGTCGGGCACGATGTACGTCGTCAGCTTCGGCAAGCCGCGCGCGAACCACTCGGCGACCACATCGAACTCCTGCTGCGAGAGCCGCGGGTGGTTGCCCTTCGGCATCTGCACGCGGGTCTTGAACTTGCCGTATGCGAGCGCCCACGTGTCGGCGGTGTTGCCGCCTTCACCCACGGGATACGCGGCGCGGAACGTGTCCTGGAACCAGCCGAGGTGCGCGGCCGCCGAGTAGATGCCGACCTTGCTCGGACCGAACGGCGAATCCGCGTGACCCGGCTCGATGCGCATGCAATCGACGATGTCCTTCGCGGGCAGCGCCATCGTGCCCGGCGCGTCGTACGTCACGCGCACCGACGCGGTCGCCGTGGTGTAGCCGTGAACGCCGACCCAGAACTTCGCCGGACCGTTCGCGTTGAAGTTCGCGGTCGCCGGTGTGCACGACTCGGCCGACGTGCCCGAGTACGGGCGGCAGTCGTAGTTGCTCGTCGACACGATCGAGCCGCGCTTCACGTGGAGGTCCGCGTCGCCCGTCCCCGTCATGTGCACCTCGATCTTTCCACCGGCCGCGACCTCGAACGGACCAAACGTCTTCAGCTCGCCCTGCGCCACCGTCTGGTCGTTGAAGTTCTCCGTCTTCTGCATGCCGCCCGTGGTGGCCTGCAGACACGAGCTCAGCGCCTGGTCGGTCTTCTCTTGCCACGTGTTCAGCGTGGTCTGGTTCGGCGCGTGACACTCGGCGCAGATCTGCGACTGCGCATTGCGGTTCATGCCCAGGATCGTCGTCGCCTGATTCGCGATCTCGTCGTCGGTGCCCGCGACCGGATTGCGCAGGTTGCCGCTCGGCTCTGTCCCGCCGATCTGCTCCGGGATGTCCTGCCACACGCACGCCGGGTTCGACGGGTTCGCGCCGCAGCCCTGGATGAAGTCGAGCGCGCGCTTCGCCTCCGACGAGTCCCAGCTCGCCTGCGTCGGGAACGCCTGATCCGACGGCATCCAGAACCGATGCGCGGGCTCGTTGAACGTGGCCGTCGTGATGTTGTTCCACGCACCGTCGGTGCCCTCGAGGCGCGACAGCCACTGCTGCGTCCACCGCCCTCCCGCCATGCGATGGCAGCGCAGGCACGCGTTCGCCTGCGGCGATACGAGCTGCTTGTCCATTGTCCAGTTCTGACCGAGGCGGTTGACGATCTTGTACGGCGTGTCGTTCGCGCCGAGCTGGAAGTCCGGATCGACGCCCATCTTCGGCACGACCGGTCGGCCCTGCGCGTCGAGCGCCCCATCGATCCACGGCGTGTGGACGTACGCGTCCGCGTCGTGGCAGCGCGAGCACTCGATACCGCTACCGATGCCACCGTGCACGCCGCTCCACAGGTTCGTCGACTTCACCGGATCCGCCGGGTGCGGAATGTTTCCGCCGTCGGTCTTCACATACAGCGCGTTCTGGAAGAAGCACGCCTTCCCGGTGAACGGGTTCGACCCGATCATCGCGATGTCGTTGTACTGGTCCGACGCGTACCCGCCGATGCTCTTGCGGCACAACATGACCCAGCGCGTGCCCTGCTCGTTGATGCGCGTCGCGACGCGCGGTCCGGCCTCGCACAACGAGTAGATGTACTGCGGGTTGTCACACGCAGCGACGGTCCCCGTCTGCGGCGTGTCGATACCGCCACCGGTGCGCGTGACCGTCACCGGAATCGGTGTCGAGTCGAGGCAGTTGTACGTCGTGTACGTGCCGTCGCTCTGCTTCTCGAAGAACGGGATCTCGCCGAGCTCGTCGACGCAACGCGCACCGTACACCTGCGGCGTGTTGATCATCACCTCGCCGCTCGCGACGTTATCGGCCTTGCCGCCGATGCCCCGTGCACGCGCGTCGTCCCACGCCTTGAACAGATCGCGCTCGACGCGCAACAGTTCCGTGTCGCCGCGCATGATGCAGACATCGATGATCGAGTCGACGCCATTCGCGAGCGACGCGAGCATCTCCGCCGTGGGCTCCTCGCCCCACTCGGGTCCGTAGAACGCCTTCGTCAGTTCCGGATCGACCAGCGGTCCGATGACGTTCGTGTCGTCCGCATCCACGCGCTCGGTGGTATCGGTGAGCTCCGCGCAGTCGAGCTGCTCGAAGCTGCCGCGCCGCGCGCGCACGTACAGCGCCTCGTCGGAGGCGAGCTCGCGCGAGAGCTCGACCACCGCGTGGCCGGTCGTCGGATCGTAGAGAGGTGTTGCTGTCAGCTCGACCTCCTCCTCGCTACAGGCAGCGAAGAGAAGTCCGAAACTGATGACGATGGAGGCAGAGGTCCGCACGTCGGTTCAGACGTAGGAGTCGCGCTCACTGTCGCTTTTATCTAAGTGGCGGCAGCTCCTATCGGAGTGGCATTGGTTGGACCGCGTATCGACGGTGTTGGCGCATACCAAGTCGAAGCGCGATCCTTACGGGCACGGCCAGATCGTGCGTGTTAGCACCCGATGATGATGAAACCGACGGGCGTGTGGAAAGAAGCGGCACGCGCCGCGCGACTGGGTGCGATCTGCGCCTTCGGCCCGAGCATGATCTTGTTCGGGTGGTACTTCGCGAAGAACGATCATCTGCCGTTGCCGTGGGTGCGCATCGCGGTGATCAGCGCACTGATAGGCATGTTCACGGGTGCTGCACTCGGTGGATGCGTGCGGCTATTGATGGGCGCGTTCGATCGCGCGAGTGGCGTCAAACGGATCTTCGCGAACCCGATCACTGCGGGCCTCGTCGGCGGCGCACTCGCGTCGATCCTTGCGGGCGTGTGCGCGGTCGCCGTGTTCGGCTCGTTTCGCGGCCCGTACGTCGGCACGATCGAGAGTGCCGCCATGTTGATCGCGGCGTGTGCGTCGCTCGCCACGGTGCTCGCCGCCGATGCGCGGCGCGGTGCCGGCGGGACGATCAGCGCACTCGTCCCCGCGCTCGGTCGCGTCGTCGTCGCCGCGATCCTCGTCGGAGGAGTCACCGCCGCTCTCGTGTTCGTGCTCGCACCGTCGCTGTTCGTGCACGGCGTGTTCTGGAGCGCGCGGTATGCGGTCATGACCCACGGGCCGGTGATGGTCGGCTGCGTTGTCGGTGTCCTCGTCGGTGCGATGTTCGGCGCCCACCTCGCGCTGTCGATCTGGCTCTCGCGCCGCCGTTAGCAGCACCGCCAGCGTCGCGCGTCGGGTGTCAGTCGGCGTTCTTGGCTTCGTCTTGGCTTCGGCGTAGTCATTTTTCTCTACGAACGTTTTCGAGATCGAGGTGCTGCGGTTGCTTGGTACAAGCGACCGATGGCGCAGACACAGGGCGTGTACAGCAACGAAAAGGATCCTGCGGGGATGTGCTATCCCCGTACTCAACAGCGCGAAGAAGAGAACATGTCGCACTACACACCGCCGGAGAAGTTACCGATGGCGTCGGAGTGCTACGTGCCCGGTCGGTTCTACCAAGGCCCGGTCGATCCGAGTTACTGCGTCGCGGCACACCCGCACATCGCCGCAGATGCGGCGCCGCACCCTGGACTCAGGATGAACCCCAACCCCGAGGGAATCACCACGGTCCCGCCAGCGCGCCCCGCGCAGCAAACGCCGGCGAGTCAAACCTGGTGGGGACGAGCAGCGGGTAGAACGTGGTCGACGATCCAAAGTTGGCTTGGCGATGACTCGGAGGTCGAACCCGGGCCGGCATTCGGGGCGCCTCCTGGGTAAGCACGCCGGCGGAGGTTCTCCGTCGGCTCGTGACGGAGACTTGCGTCGCTAGGCTTGATCGTCGGCGGAATCGACCGCGGGTGGCTGATCAGCGCGCCAACCGGCGGCCGATCGACGGGGGCAGCGGCGGGGCGAAGCGAAGCTCTGCCTTCATCCGGATGAACGAAAATGGCGTCGCGACGAGCGCGGACGGCAGGATGTAGGTCGTCGCGATCGACGCCGCGCAGTTTGTATCGTGCGGCGCCGCCGGATCGGCGAGGAACGCGGTCAAGTTGGTCAGGCCGCACGTGCTCTGCAGCGTCGCGCCGTGGCCCGAGTTCTCATGGATCACCACGACAGAGTCCGACAGCGTCGCAGCCGCGATATCGCCGAAGCCCGGCGGCGTGATCGGATCGAGTCGACCGCTCGAGACGAGGGAGCGCACGGACGAGGTGACGGGCTGCGCGAGTGTGGCCTGTAGGTTCCCGCGCGGCCAGAACTCGCAACGCTCCGAGAGGCTCTCCCACGAACCGCTGAACATCTCGACAATGTCTGAGGGGACGCCTGCGTTGAGGGTAACTGGTGCGTTCGGGTCGGGCGGATTGAAGATCTCGCCGCACACGACGGAGTTGTAGAGCCCAGGCGATATTCCGCTGCCGCCGCCGAGGTTCTCCAGCGCGGCCGCGAGGTAGCTCTCGACCCGATCGATGCGGCGCGCGGCGAGATCGCTGATCGCGAGCGGGAGCCACACGTACGCACTCTTCGAATACATCACGCGAAACACGACGTACGCGAACGTGTAGCCATCGAGGTCGAACGGTTGCCCCTGGATCGACATCGGCAGCGGCGCGTCGTTCAGCGACACGACCGCTGCCGAGAACTTCATGACGAGGTCGCCGAACGTCGTGCCGCATGGCGCCGCGGCGGCGCAGGACGCGTGGAGGCCCGTGAGCGCGCTGTAGAACGAGGCGGGGATCGCAGCCGGCCACGCGATCGACGACGGGACGAGGCCTTCGATCACCGCAGAGCGCACGTTGCCACCGTGCCGGCGCAACACCTCGAGCCCGAGGCGCGAGCCGTACGAGATGCCGTAGAGGTTCAACTTGGTGTAGCCGAGCACGGCGCGCAGATCGTCGACGTCGTCGGCGTTCGCCGCCGTGTTGTACGACGGCAGATCGTAGTCGTTCGCGAAGTCCTCGCACGCGAAGTCCTGGCAATCGAGGTACGGGATCGAGCGAGCGGTGCCGCGCTGGCTGATCACGAGGAAGTCGCCATCGACGCGCAATCCGTCGAGGAACGGCGCGCCGAGAAATGCAGCGTAGTAGAGGATGTTTTGACCGTCGCCCCCTGGACCGCCGTCGAGGTAGATCGTCGCGTTCGGCGACGTCGACGCGCTCTCGAACTTCACGAAGTGGACCTTGATCGTGCGGACTCTCGCCTCGCGGTCCTCGTAGACGATCAAGTCGCCGCACGCGTAATCGCTGCCCTCGTTCAGGCCGAGCTGAGCGGGGACGTCGTAGCGGCACGGCACCGTCTCGGCGCGCGGGACGGCACCTTCGTCGGCGTCGATCATCGGGCGCATGTCGATGCCCGGCGCCGCATCGTGCGTCGCCGGGACGTCATCGCCACACGCCACCGTCGCCAGAGCAGCCAGGGCGAACGCGCGAAGCTCCATGCGCGGAGCATCGCGCGTTCGGGCGCGATGCGAACAGTCAGATGCTGGCAAACACTGATGATAGGCGGCGCACGGTTCGCAGTGCGCCGCGTCACGCCTCTACAATCGCAAGATGGCGACATCGTCATGTGGCCTTGTCTCGACGGACGACTGGATCTGGTCGGATCGTGCGACACGGAGAAGGGAAGAAGGGGAGCAGAGACCGTTCGTGTCGCTTCGCGACGCCGAAAGGATCTGGTCTTGTCTCGACCAAGGATCTGGTCTCTCGTCCGAAGGATCTGGTCCGGATCTGGTCGGAAGAATAAACAGGGAGAAGGGGCGAGAGGGGAGGATCGTTGGTCGCTTCGCGACGCCGAATGGATCTGGTCGGATTGAGCGCCAGAGATCTCTGGGATTCGGTCTGCACCGCTGGGGAGCGCGATCGTCGCACTCGGTCGCTCGCTGCACTCGAGAGAACACGGCGAATATCGAAGGATGTAGTTGAGAGACGATCGACGGTTGCACACGTCCTCGGCGTCGCCCGCGCGACGTCTCGCGAGCGCCATCTGGCTCGCGGTGATCGCCGCCCACGTCATCGCCGCGGCGATCTGGTGGTGGATGATGCCGGCCGGGTTCCCGCTCTCGCACCCTCGCTTCTGGCTGCACCGCGTGGTGCCGTTCGTCCTCGTCGCGTACGCGATCGCGTTCCTCGTACCGTGCGCGAAGCCACTTCGGCCGGCGCTGCTCGCCGCCATCCCGGCGACGTATCTCGCTGCCGCGATCACGGGCCGCGCGCTGTTCCCGATCACGCTGCAGCGGCTGTGGCTCGCGCCGCTCGCGGTGGGTGTGGTGCTGCTCGCGCTGTGGTCGCTGCAACACCGCGCGGAGTGGAGGCGTGCACTCGCGTCGGCCGCGCTCGGCCTGGCGCTCGGCGCGTTCCTCGCGATCGCACACGCCGGTCCGCCGTCCTCGACGCATCCGGCGAACGTAACGT
>JBJXGN010000093.1:0-37452 GCA_046160585.1 Kofleriaceae bacterium | reverse complement strand
GGCGCGCGCACCTTGAACGTCGTGCCGTCGTCGCCGTGCTCCTCGGACAACACCGTCGTGCGCTCGTGGATCTCGTGCGCGATCTTGCCCGCGAGCGCCCACGGCACGACGAGCTCGGCGTCCTCGAGCGCGCCGATGAAGTGCTCGATCAGGCGATCGCGCAGCGCTGCGATGTCGGTCTTGTCGCGCGCCGACAGCTGGATCGCGCGGGGGTATTGCTCGCGGAGGAGAGCGCGGCCCGTCTCGTCGACACGGTCGATCTTGTTGAGCAGCAGCCACGTGGTGACGTCGTCGTCGCCGAGGACCTCGCCGAGCACCTCGCGCGTGACCGCGATCTGATCGGAGAGCGCGGGATCCGCGGCGTCGATCACGTGCAACAACAGATCTGCCTCGCCCGCTTCGTCGAGCGTCGAGCGGAACGACGCGACGAGATCGTGCGGCAGCTTCTTGATGAAGCCGACGGTGTCGGTGACGAGGATCGGGGGGTCCGTCGGCGGCAGCAGGCGGCGCACCGTGGTGTCGAGCGTCGCGAACAGCTTGTCGGCGACGTAGACGTCCGAGCTGGTCAGCGCGCGCATGAGCGATGACTTGCCGGCGTTCGTGTAACCGACGAGGGCGACCGTCGGCAGCTCGCTGCGGCGACCGCGCCGTGTCTTCGCGCCGCCCTCGATCTGCGCGAGCTCGTGGCGCAGCTCTGCGATCCGATCGCGGATGCGACGCCGGTCGAGCTCGAGCGCGCTCTCGCCTGCGCCCTTTCCGCCGACGCCACCGCGCACGCGATCACCACCGCCGCCGCTCTCCCGCAAGCGCGGCGCGAGGTACTTCAGACGCGCGATCTCGACCTGCAGGCGCGCCTCGCGCGTCTTCGCGTGGCGATGAAAGATCTCGAGGATCACGCTCGTGCGATCGAGAACGTCGACGCCCGTCGCCTTCTCGAGGTTGCGCTGCTGTGTCGGACCCAGATCGTGATCGACGAGCACGACCTTCGCCTTGCCCTTCCCTTCGACGCTGTCGTCTCTGGCGACGTCCTCGGGATCCGGCGCGTCGTCGGCGTCGGCCTCGATCTCTTCGTCGATCTCCTCGTCGGCGGCGTCGTGAGCCTTCTTCGATCCGGGCTTGGTGTACGCCTCGACCTTGCCCGTGCCGCCGGTCCACGTCGCGAGCTCCGCGAGCTTGCCCTCGCCGAGCACGACACCCGGCGCGAGCTTGCCGCGGCGCTGCGTCACGCGACCGATCACATCGAGGCCGAGCGTGGTCGCGAGGCGCTCGAGCTCGGCGAGCGAGCTCTCGAGCTCGTCGTCGGTGGTACCGGGCAGCTGGACGGCGACGACCACGGCGGTCGGGCGCTCGTCGCCCGTCACGAGGATGCGAGAACCGAGGTCGAACGCCATAGGGGCGCGCACCCTAGCGCACGAGGCGGGGCGGGGCTAGATCATGTCGCGTGCTACCGCGCCAGAAGCCCGACGTCGCGGGCGAACGCGACGAGGACGTCGGCGAACTTCTTGTGGGCCTCGGCGTGCATCATATGACCGGCACCCGCCAGGATCTCGAGACGTGCGTCGGGCAACGCGGCGAACAGCGCGTCGAGTGTCGGACGGAAGTATGCCGCGGACCGCTCGCCACCGACGAGCTGGACCGGCGTGCGTACGTCGCGCAGCTCCGCATAGCGCGGGCGATACGCGACGAGCGCCGCGGAGTCCGCGCGGATCTGCGACGCCATGGACTTGCTGCGGTCCTGGAACGCCGCCGGCATACGCTCGTACGCGACGTCGCCGAGGACGGCGCGCAAGAACAGCTCCGCGGCCGCCTCGTCACCGTGCTCTGCACGCCGGCGATCGAACCGCTCGAGTAAACCGTGCTGTTCGGGAGCCACCATATCCGTCGGCGGCATCGGCGGCTCGAGCAACACGCCGCCGCGAAAGCGCCCGGGGTGCCGGCGGATCGCGTCGAGCGCCACGACCGCACCGAATGACGAGCCACACACGAGCGCTGGCGCATCGTCGCCGTCGAGGTGGGTCAACGCGTCGTCCGCGTGGTCCTCGACGGTCGCGGCGTCGTGGCGCCGGTCGTAGGCGATCAGCGCGAACTGCTCGCGCAGATCCTGGCCGAGCTTGCTCGCGACCTGGATTCCCCACGTCGTGTGGTCGGCGGCGCTGCCATGGATCAGCAGGATCCGGGGCTTGATGCTCGACATAGCTCTCCGGCTCGGAAGCCGGACAGCTACGATCTGTGACACGGGGGCGCTATGATTGCCACAGATGGGGCGCACCGAGGACGACGAGTCCGCACCTGCCGCGGGCAAGCCTCATCCGCCGACGACGCTCGAGCGCATGTCGATGGGGAACGACGACGCGTTCGCGCAGACGATGGCGCCCGCGGTGTTGCCGGCCCCCCCGCGTCCAACATCCGAACAGTCCGGTCCGTCGGGAGCGCTCGGAACACCCACGCCCGCCGCGCCGGTGACACCCGCGACCAAGCCGATGCGGAAGCTCGACGAGGTCGAGTCAGACCGAACGATGGCCGCGCCCGTCGTCGGCGATCTGCCGGCGCTGCCGACGGTTCCGCACTCCGTCTACAAGGGCGACAAGGAGATCGCGCGCGGCGGTATGGGCCGCATCGTCGCGGCGGAGGATCAGCGACTGCGCCGCCCGGTCGCGCTCAAGGAGCTGATCGATCCGTCGCCCGATCAACTCGGACGCTTCCAGCGCGAGGCGCTGATCACCGCACGCCTCCAGCACCCCGGCATCGTGCCCGTCTACGAAGCGGGGCTGTGGCCGACGGGCGAGCCGTTCTTCGCGATGAAGATGGTGTCCGGACGTCCGCTCGACAAGGTGATCGGCGAGCTGCGTACGCTCGAGGAGCGCATCGCGCTCCTGCCACGCATCGCCGCAGCGGCAGACGCGATGGCGTATGCGCACAGCCAGCGCGTGATCCATCGCGACCTCAAGCCGGGCAACATCCTGATCGGCGATTTCGGCGAGACCGTCGTGATCGACTGGGGCCTCGCAAAGGATCTCGACGCGTCGGACGGCCTCGCCTCCGAGGAGCGTGCGCCGCGGTCTGCGTCCGAACGAAGTGACAAGAAGCGGAGTCCGGTCACCGACACGTCGTCGACGCTGACGATCGCGGGCGCCGTGATGGGAACGCCCGCGTACATGGCGCCGGAGCAAGCGCGCGGAGAGCCGGTCGACCAGCGCGCCGACGTGTTCGCGCTGGGCGCGATGCTGTATCACCTGCTCGCGGGTGTGCCGCCGTACAACGCACGCACGGCAACGGATGTCATCGCCGCCGCGGCGCTAGGCCGCGTGGTCCCGCTCGAGGCGCGCGACGGAGCGGAGCGCAACGCGCCGAAGGACCTCGTCGCGATCGTCGGGCGCGCGATGGCGCAGGATCCCGACAAACGATACGCACACGCCGGCGAGCTCGCCGACGAGCTGCGGCGGTTCATGACAGGTCAGCTCGTCGGTGCACACGACTACACCGTGTGGCAACGCCTCGGTCGCTTCGTGAAGAAGCACCGTGCGGCCGTCACGATCTCGGCGCTGTCCGTGGTCGCATTCGCGGTATTCGGCACGCTCGCGATCCGGCAGATCGTCGAGCAGCGCGATCTCGCGAACGAGCAGCGGATGATCGCCGAGAGCCGGCGCGTCGCCGCCGAGAAGCTGATCGACAAGATGCTGACCGACGTCAAGGATCGGCTGCAGCAGATCGGGCGGCTCGACGTGCTCTCGAACCTCGGCGGCGAGATCCGCGACTACTACACGACGATCGAGAAGATCCTCGGCGGCATGCCCGACGCCGACGGCGATCGCATGGCGAAGGCCGTCGACATCGTCGGACTCGCGGAGCGCGACTCCGGTCAGCTCGATCGCGCGCTCGCGACGTGGACCGAAGCGCGAGAGAAGCTCGCGCGGCAGGTCGTTCGCGACTCGGGCGCGAAGACGTCCCCGCAGGACACGCGGTTCCGCCGCATGATGCTCGCGCGCTTCGATTTCGAGATCGGGACGATCCACCAGGCGCGTGGCAAGGTCCCGGCGGCGATCACGTCGTTCACCGACGCGAAGAAGCAGTTCGACACGCTGCGTGCGGAAGCGCCGCGCGATCGCCAGATCTTGCTCGGCGCCGCCGAGACGCACGACAAGCTCGGCGACCTCCTGCGCAACCAGGGCAAGATCGACGCGGCACTCGAGGAGTACCTCGAGGCGAAGAGCAAGCGCGAGCTCGCGGGCTCGAGTGGTGCATCGCGTCCGCCCGAGGACATCCTCGCGTTGTCGACGAGTCACATCAAGCTCGGCTCGGTGTACCTCGCGCGCGGCGAGTCTTCCGCCGCGCTGCAGTCGTTCAAGTCGGCGCTCCACCTGCGCGAGACGCTGCTCGAGACCCAGCCCGACAACGTCGAGGTGCTCAAGGAGGTCATCGCCGTGCAGACCGAGATCGCCGATGTCCAGCGCCAGCTCGGCGACGACAAGGGCGCTATCCAGACGTACCGCGAGATGACCCCGACGAGCGACCAGCTCGCGCGCCGCGATCCGTCGAACACCGTGTGGCATCGCGATCGCGGCAACCTCAAGTCGAACCTCGGCTTCGCGCTCCTGGATGTCGGTGAGTTTGCCGAAGGCCTCCAGCACCTCGAGCTCGCCATCGAGACGCAGAAGGCGCTCGTCGCGAAGGACGCGAAGGCGCTCGCGTGGCAAGGCGACCTCTCGCGGAGCTACCTGCGAAGCGGTGACGGCTACGTCTATGGGGGCGACATCGCAAAAGCGATCACCTACTACGAGAAGGCGCTCGTGATCCGCGCGAAGCTGTCCGAGGCGGATCCGAAGAGCGCGCCGTACCGACGATCGGTGTCCTGGGCGCACACCAAGCTCGGCAACGCCTTCGTGAGTCAGGGACGCACCGACGCGTCGATCGAGGCACACGAGAAGGCGCTCGTGTTGCGCGAGCGGCTCGTCAGTGAAGCGTCCGCGCACTCGGGCTTCAAGAACGAGCTCGCGTCGACGGAGATCATGCTCGGGAAGCTGATCGCACCGCGCGATTCCAAGCGCGCCGGCGAGCTCGTCGACCGCGGCCTGACGCGCGCACGGCAGCTCGTCGAGAGCGATGCGGTCAACGTCGAGTGGAAAGAGACGCTGACGCAGGGGCTCATCGCGAAGGCGGAGGTCCTGCGCATCACCGGTGATCGCGAGGGTCGCGCGGCGCTGCTCGAGGAAGCGCGCGTGCTCGCAGACGCCGCGGTCGTGCGCGCACCGCAGAACGCGCACTGGCCGGGCTATGTCGCCGAGATTCACGCCGGCCTCGCCGAGTCGGCGAAGGATGGCAAGGCCGCCACCGCGGAGTGGAAGATCGTGCGCGACACCCTCGAGCCGCTCGCGCAGGCGAAGCGCCTGCCGGCGACCCGCAAGGCGTGGCTCGACCGCGCGCGCGCGATGGTCCGCTGACGCGATCGACTCGTCGGGGGCTATCCCCGACGGGACAGGCGACGGGTATCTCCGGCTACGCTGGCGGGCCCTTGGTCAGGCGTGTTGTCGGGATCAGTACCTCGAAGTCGACGAGCCGGCGCAGCTCGTCCTCGTCGAGCGTGATGCCGCGCGCGCCGAGAGCCGCGACGACCTCGGGCGTCGGTCGGCCATCGAACTCCGTGAGCGCACCGAACACATCCGCGTCGAGGGTGATCGAATCGGTCGTGCTGAACGTGCGCAGGCGGACGCGCCGCCCGACTTGAGCCGCTCGGAAGTTGCTCAAGCTCAGCGTCTCGGGGATGTCGGTGGACTCATGCGCGGCAAACGCGGCCGCGAGGCGACGCGCGTGCACACGCGTCGTGGGTCCGCAGATTGCGAGGACGTCTGTCCACGACAGCACAGACACCTTGTTCCAGCACTCGACGTAGAACTCGGCCTCCCGACCGAGCCACGTACCCCACAAAGCCTTCACGGCTTCCTTGTCGACCGTTCCGTCCAGTTCGTGATGTCCGAGAGCCTGTATCGGCTTCTCGAGCGCTTCGAGCGCTGGGACTCCCGGGTCCAGCTCGACAACACACCACAACGCGAGCTGCTGCTCGATCTCGATGAACATCGTGCGCAGCAACTGCCACAGGTCTGCGCCCTTCTTCCCGCGATCGAACTTGCAGTGATAGTAGAAGCACGTCGCCTCGCGATACGCCCAGATTCCGCATCGCAAGTCCGGCGTCTGGAACGGGCACTTCAGCGACAAGGCGCGACCGAACGCGTCGCCCTTCGCCGACTTCTGCATGAGGACTGCTTGGATGACGGGCCTTGCCATCCCCAACGGCGTGAGCCCGACCCCGGACCTGAATCGCTTCGAGACCTCGACCTGGCCGTAGGACGTCCTGTCCGAGATGATCGCACCGACGGTGTAGTTCGGGAGCTCCGGATAGAACGTGCAGCACTTCACGCGCGGATCGAACGCGGGCGACTCGCCCTTGTCCGCCAGCATCGCGCAGTCGCTACAGGTCGCGCGCTTCTCCGTCGCGATCGGCGCCGAGAGCAGCTCCTTCATCCAACCGTCGTAGAGCGGGGGCAGCACTTAAACGCTTCTCTTCATGCCGTACATCAGCAGGAGGGCGAACATCGCCACAGGAAGGATGTATGGGATGACCACAATGCCTCCGACCGCGAGCTTGTTCCATCCGATGATCAGCTCGAACCACACGACCGACCCGCTGATCAGGAACGCGCCGATGGCTTCGGGCCAGTCGGTCTCCATCTTGAGCCCGGCCCAGAACACGATCGCACCGACCAGGAACGTGATCGTTGCGAGCGCCCAGCCCGGCAACCCGAAGAAGCTCTTCATGCCGGCGGATGCAGCGCCCGGATCCAGCCACACGAGGTTGATCATGACGACGGATCCGACCAGGAGCACCATGAGGATCAGGTAGGTCCAGACCTTCGACCGCCCCTTTCCCATGAACTCCTTTTCGACGACTTGCTCCCCCATAGATCGTCAGCCTAGCAGAGTCGCCATCGGCACAGACGCCGCGGGCGGACCTACTGCACGATCAACGCGACGAGCTCGGCGGCGATCGTAACGGGCGCAGCGCAGACGGGCCCGGTACACACGAACGCGCGAGCCGCGCCGTCCTTGCTCGTCTTGCTGTCGAGGATCGACGCGCTCGCCCACGCCCCGGCGATCGAAAGCGCCGGCGCGTACGTGCGCCGTGCGGCGGCGAGCAGCGCTTCGCGCTCTGGGCCATCGGTCACGACGAGCACCTTGTGGTGCAGATAGAGGTCGAGCGCGGCGAACAGCGCGCTCGACGCGAATGCGTTCGGGGCGACGCTGCCGCCGAGGCGCTGCACGAGGTACTTCTCGGCGAGCACGAGCGCACTATCGTCTTCACCGACGAGGCCGAGGCGCAAGAGCGCCGTCGTGAGCCACGCCGCGCCGCCCGGGATCGCACCATCCTGGTGCGACTCGGGGCGATGCACGAGCAGCTCGTCGCCCGCGGCGGCGAGGTAGAACACGAGGACGCCGTCCTCGTCGGCGACGAACTTCGCGCGCGCAGTCGCGACGAGCTGCGCGCCGAGATCCCACCACGCGCGATCACCGGTTGCTTCGGCGAGATCGAGGAACGCACACGCGCAGAACGCGTAGTCCTCGAGCGTGCCGTCGAGCAGCTTCGTCGCGCCGGCGTGGAACACGCGTGCGAGCGAGATGCCTGTCACGACGGGACCCGGGACCGTCCCCGCTGGTTGCGCAAGGGTTTCGGTCGTCATGCGGTCGCGTACGAAGCGACCGATGCGTAGCGCGAGCTCGAGTGCGCGGTCCTGGCCGGTCGCTTTCCACGCGGCGACGAGGCCGGCGATCGCGAGGCCGTTCCACCCCGCGAGCACCTTGTCGTCGGTGGCGGGACGCGTGCGATGCGCGCGCACGTCGAACAGCAGCCTGCGTGCGTCCGCGAGTTGTTCCTCCTCGAGCGGCGAGCTCCGCGGCGTCATGCGTGACAACACGCACGACGGTGTGTCTTCGAAGTTACCTCGCGCCGTGACGCCGTACGCCTGCGCGAACACGAGGCCGTTCACCTTGCCGAGCTGGGTCATCACCTCGTCGAGCGTCCACACGTAGAACTTGCCCTCTTCACCGTCGGAGTCGGCGTCGAGCGACGACCACAGACCGCCGGCCGGATCCGACAACTCGCGCTCGAGGAACGCAACCGTCTCCGCGACGATCTCGCCGGCGCGCGACGCGAACGCGCCGCCCTGCGCGACGACGGACCCGTAGATCGAAAGCAGCTGCGCCTGGTCGTACAGCATCTTCTCGAAGTGCGGAACGAGCCACTTCTCGTCGACGGAGTAGCGCGCGAAGCCACCGCCGAGGTGATCGTAGATCCCGCCCTCGCCCATCCCCTTCGCCCACTCCGTGAACGCGGCCCTCGCCTTCTCGCCGAACGAGAGCCGGCCGGCGCGCGCGAGGAGGTCGTGCGTCGAGCTCGACGGGAATTTCGGCTTGCCGCCGAGTCCGCCGTAGCGAGGATCGGCGCGCTCGGCGAGCTGCTGGCCCGCGGCGACCACGAGCGACGTGGCGAGCGCCGAGGGCTGGGCGTCGCGCGCGCCGCGGCGGTAGTGTGCGTCGACGCGCTGGAGGCCATCGACGAGCGCGAGCGCGTTGTCCTCCGCGTCGGCCCGCTGGGTGCGAAACGCGTCGGACATCGCCGTCAAGAGCTGCGGGAAGCTCGGGCGCCCGAAGCGCGGCGCGGGTGGGAAATAGGTGCCGAGAAAGTACGGGCGGCCGTCCGGCAGGCAGAAGGCGGATAGTGGCCAGCCGCCGCCCTCGCCTTGCACCATGATCGCGCTCATGAAGATCGCGTCCACGTCCGGGCGCTCCTCGCGATCGACCTTCACGTTGATGAACTTCTCGTTCATGAGCCGCGCGATCGCGTCGTCCTCGAACGACTCGTGCGCCATGACGTGACACCAGTGGCACGCGGCGTAGCCGATCGACACGAAGAGGGGCCTGTCGGTTCGCTTCGCTTCCGCGAAGGCTTCCAAGCCCCACGGCCACCAATCGACGGGGTTGTCCGCATGCTGTCGCAGGTACGGGGAGCTTTCTCGAGCGAGCCGATTGGGCATGAAACGTGGTTACCCCAAAAAGTCCTTACCTAAGTGCGATCATGTTTGCCCGATCAGTGGATCTTGGAGATTTGGTCGCGATACCAATTCAGCATGATGCGCTTGTCACCATCGACCCTAGCTGCGATGTCCTGCAGCGCCATCGTAGCAACCTCTTCGCTGGTATCGGCCAATGTCGAGATCGGTGGCACTGCTGGCGTGCATGTGTTCAACGAGAACAACGAGCTCGGCGTAAAGGACTTCCCTCTCTCTCCACACCAGCGGTCGTCCGTACTTCTGGGACTTCGCGTCGGCGTGTTCTTCGCCGACGTCATCGGCGTCGAGGGCGAGATCGGCGTCATTCCGACGGTGGTCAAGGGCACGGCTGGTATGGCGCTCGACTACTCGTCGACCGACATCACGTACCGCGCGCATCTCGTGGCGCAGCTCCGCGCACGGAACCCGGAGAACAAGTTCATCCCGTTCGTCTTCGTCGGTGGCGGCGGCTTCACCGTCGTGCAGACGAACAACGAGCTCCAGGGCGACGACCCGGCGCGCGTCCTGACCGAGGACACCGACGCCGCGTTCTACTTCGGCCTCGGCTTCAAGTACCGCATTACCCCGCGCATGGGCCTGCGCCTCGACGGGCGCCTCCTGCTCGTTCCGTCGAGCGAAAACGCCGATCCGCCCGACCCGCCCGACCCGGACATCAAGAAGGTCACCACGGACTTCGAGGCGCTCGCGTCGTTCTACCTGTCGTTCGGCGAGGGCAAGACCGTCACGATCAAGGAAGAGCCACCCGAGGATGACGATCCTGACAAGGACGGCATCCGCGGCGACGCCGACCAATGCCCCACCGACCCCGAGGACAAGGACGCATTCCAGGACGACGATGGCTGCTCCGAGCCCGACAACGACGGCGACGGGCTTCTCGACGCCTCCGACAAGTGCCCGACGGACGCCGAGGACAAGGACGCGTTCCAGGACGACGACGGCTGCCCGGATCCGGACAACGACGGCGACGGCATCAACGATCAGCAGGACAAGTGCCCGGCCGAGCCCGAGGACAAGGATCAGTTCCAGGACGACGACGGCTGCCCCGACCTCGACAACGATGGCGATGGAATCCTCGACGCGCAGGACAAGTGCATCGACAAGCCGGAGACCAAGAACGGCTACCAGGACGAGGACGGCTGCCCCGACGAGATTCCGGAGAAGATCCGCAAGTTCACGGGCGCCATCCAGGGCATCAACTTCCGCGTGAACTCCGACGCGCTTCTGGCGACGTCCAACAAGACGCTCGACAAGGCCGTCGCGGTCCTCAAGGAGTTCCCGGACCTCAAGCTCGAGATCCAGGGCCACACCGACGACCAGCCGCTCAAGGCGAAGAAGGGCGCGAAGTTCGCGGACAACCTCGAGCTGTCGCAGGGCCGCGCCGAGAGCGTGCGCGCCTACTTCATCAAGAAGGGAATCGAGGAGATGCGTCTCTCCGCGAAAGGCTTCGGCGATTCGAATCCGGTGGTGCCGATCGAAGGCCTCAAGGGCGCGAAGCTGACCATGGCTCGCTCGAAGAACCGCCGCGTCGAGTTCCAGCTCGTCAGCGGCCTCGGCGCGACGGCGGCCCCCGCGGCCCCGGCGACGGCCCCGGGTGGCGCGGTCGAAAAGCTCAACTGAGCCAGCCCGACTGACTGCACGACGGCTCCCGCGTGGGAGCCGTTGTTGTTTTCGGCACTCGACGAGCGACGCCGCCACGACGTCTCGAGACTACCGTCCTGCCATCAGGTCAAGAGGCGTGAACGTGGACCTGCACGTGAGGGACGCGGGCGTCTACTCGACGTCGTCGGGCGTGTCATCGCCCTCGTCCTCGCCCTCGTCGGCCTCGTCGCCTTCGAGATCCTCGTTCGGGATCGTGTCGCCGTCGTCGATCGCCTCGATCGGCGTGCCCTCGGCGATGCCGCTCTCCTCGCCCGGATCGGCGAGGCGCTCGATGGCGGCCACCTTTTCACCGTCGTCCACGCGCATCAGGCGCACGCCCTGCGTGGCGCGACCCTGGGTCGAGATATCGCGCACGCGCAGGCGGATCAGCTTGCCCTTGTCGCTGATCAAGATGACGTGGTCCTCATCGGTGACGATACGCACCGCGGCCACGAGGCCGTTGCGCGCCGTCGTCTTGATGGCGATGACGCCCTTGCCGCCGCGGTTCTTGGTCGGGTAGTCGCCCACTGCCGTGCGTTTGCCGTAGCCGCGCTCGCACACCGTGATCAACGTCGCCGCCGCTTCGCGCTGGAACGTCACCATGCCGACGAGGCGATCGCCCTGGCGCAGCATGATGCCGCGCACGCCGCCGGCGGTGCGTCCCATCGGGCGCACCTTGTCCTCGGTGAAGCGGACGGAGAAGCCCTTGGCGGACGTCAGGAGCACGTCGTCGGCCTTCGTGGTCAGCGCGACACCGACGAGGCGGTCGCCCTCCTCGATGGTGATCGCCCGGATACCGCTCTGGCGGACGTTCTCGAACGCACTCAGCTCGGTCTTCTTGACCGTGCCGGACTGGGTGGCGAAGAACACGCTGGTGTCCGCAAGGAACTCCTTGAACGGGAGCATCGCGACGACCTGCTCGCCCTCTTGCAGCTCGAGCACGTTCACGAACGCACGGCCCTTCGCCGTACGGGAGCCCTCGGGCAGCTCGTAGACCTTCTTGTAGTAGACGCGGCCCTTGTCGGTGAACAGGAGCGTGTGGTCGTGCGTCGACGCAGCGAACATGTCGACGATGAAGTCGTCGTCGTTCGATGCCGCGCCGGTGATGCCGCGCCCGCCCCGGCCCTGTGCTTCGTATTCGCTGACCTTGGTCCGCTTGATGTAGCCGAGGTGCGTGCGCGTGACGACCATGTCCTCTTCGTCGATGAGCTCCTCGGTCATCACCTCGCCCTGCGCGTCGACGATCTTGGTGCGGCGATCGTCCGCGAACTCGCCACGGAGCGCCTTCAGCTCGTCGATGATCGCGCCCATGAGCTTCTTGTCATCCGCGAGCAGACCCTCGAGGTAATCGGTGAGCCCCCACAACTCCTTGTATTCGGCTTCGAGCTTTTCGCGCTCGAGGCCCGTGAGGCGGCCGAGGCGCATGTCGAGGATGGCCTGCGCTTGTCGCGCGGTGAGCATCACGAAGCCGGCGTTCTTCGTGGCGAGGACCTCCTCGGAAGGACGGCCGGCGCGCTCGAGGAAGCCGTCGAGGCCACCGAGCTTCTCGACCATCAATCGCTCCTTGGCGATGTCGGTGTCCTTCGACGCGCGGATGATCTCGATCACGCGGTCGATGTTCATGACCGCGAGGCCCAAGCCTTCGACGATCTCGCGCCGCAAACGCGCTTCGCGCAGATCGAACAGCGTACGGCGCGTCACGACCTCGCGGCGGTGCTCGACGAACACCTGCAGCGCGCGCTTGAGCGACAGCAGCACCGGGCGACCGTCGACGATCGCCAGCATGTTCACGCTGAACGAGCTCTGCAGCGACGTGTGCTTGTAGAGGTTCGCGAGGACGACCTGATCGCTCGCGTCCTTCTTGAGCTCGAACACGACGCGCATGCCGGTGCGATCCGACTCGTCGCGAATGTCGCTGATGCCCTCGAGCTTCTTGTCGCGGACCATCTCCGCGGCGGACTCGATCCACCGCGCCTTGTTCACCATGTACGGCAGCTCGGTGATGATCAGTGCGCTGCGATCCTTGCGAATCTCCTCGACGCTCGCGACGCCGCGCACCTGGATCGCGCCGCGACCCGTCTTGTACGCGGAGAGAATGCCGATGCGGCCCTGGATCACGCCGCGGGTCGGGAAGTCGGGTCCGGGGATAAACTTGAGGAGATCGTCGTCGGTGAGGTTCGGCTTCTCGATCAGCGCCAGCACGCCATCGATCACCTCGCCCAAGTTGTGGGGCGGGATGTTCGTTGCCATGCCGACGGCGATGCCGGTGGCACCGTTGATGAGGAGGTTTGGAACCTTGGTCGGCAGGACCGTCGGCTCGAACTCCTTGTCATCGTAGTTCGGCTGAAAGTCGACGGTCTCTTTGGCGATGTCCGCGAGCAGCTCGCCCGCGAGCCGGCTCATGCGGCACTCGGTGTACCGATAGGCGGCTGGCGGGTCGCCGTCGACGCTGCCGAAGTTGCCCTGACCGTCGACGAGCATGTAGCGCATCGCGAAGTCTTGGGCCATGCGCACCAACGCGTCGTAGACGCTCGCGTCGCCGTGCGGGTGAAACTTGCCGATCACGTCGCCGACGACACGCGCGCACTTCACGTACGGCCGGTTCCACACGTTGTTCAGCTCGCGCTGGGCGAACAGGATGCGCCGGTGGACAGGCTTGAGCCCATCGCGCGCATCGGGCAATGCACGCGAGACGATGACGCTCATGGCGTAGTCCATGAACGAGCTCTTCATCTCGTTTTCGATCGAGATCGGCGTGATGTTCGAAGCCGGAACGTCAGTCATTCGAGGTGTGAATTTGTAGCGCTCTTCGACGGTTTTCGGGTGCCGATCGCTCCCGAAAATCGAAGAGAAATTGCATACTCATCCGCGATGGGTGCGGACGAGCTGGTCTCGTTGCTCGTGCGTCTGATCAACGCACCAGAGGATGTCGAATCACGCCGCAAGGCCATCGATGTGCTCGACGCGCGCGGCCACCGCGCCGAAGCCGCTTCGCTGCTCGGAGGCTTCATCAACTTCACCGGGCACGAGGATTCACCTCCGCTCCCGTGCCTGTGTAAAGCATGCGTCGAGCGCGCCCCGGTCACCGCCACGCTCGACGGCCTCGGCTTCTCGCGCGCGTACGTGGTCTCGGGTACACGCGTACTGCACTTCTGGCTCCCCGACGAGCTCGCCGACAACCGCGCCGAGGTGAAGCGCGCGGTCGGCGAGCAGCTCCGCGCGCGTCTCACTCGCAAGCGCAAGGTGAAGGCGTGACCTCGCGGTCCTGGCACGCGTCCTCGGCGCGCACGGCCGCGCCCCTCGCGTTCCTCGCGATCGACGCCTTCGAGCGCCGGCGCACCATCGAACAGCTCACCGACCTCGAGCTCGCCGACCCGGCCATCGTCTACGGCCTGCGCCGCCTGCTCGCGTCCGATCGCGACGTCGCCGTACGCGCACTCGCCGCGGGCGCCCTCGGGAGCGTGCGCACGCGCGCGCTCGATGTCACGGCCTTCACGATGGCGCAGGCTCCCGATGGCTCGACGATGCCCGAGGTGGTGCCGTGGCTCGTCGACGCGCTCGCCGACACCTCACCGGTGGTGCGGGACGCGGCCATCCGTGCGCTGGCCCGGCACGCCGCCGTGGTCGCCTACGCGCCGCTGTGCATGCTCGCGCGCACCGATACGACGTGGTGGGTCCGGCGCGCGGCCATCTATGCACTCGGAGTCATCGGCGCGTCGGACACCTCGTCGACCCGCGGTTCCGCGGAAGCGTCGGGCGCAACGTCGTCCGGGAGAAACGTCGCGGACCCGATCGCCCCGGCACGCGCAGCGCTCGCCGATCCGTTCTGGCGCGTTCGCCACGCGGCGATCCAGGTGCTCTCGATCTACGGCAATCGCGCCCCCGAGCGGCGCGCCGAAATCCTCGCGCACATCGAGGGCGGCACCGGGCAATACCTGAGCGCGTTGTGGGGCCCCACGCTGATCGAGGATCGCCGCGCGCCGATCGTGTCGCGCTTGCCGCTCGCGCTGCTCGATCGCGATCCCGCCGTCGTCACAGCGCGCCTCGCGGAAATGGAGTCACCACCGCCGCTGGCGATCGTCGAGCTGCTCTGCGATCCGCACGTGCCGCTGCGCACCCTCGCCGCCACGCGCCTGATGGACGGCGCCGATGCGGACGCGTTCGCGGCCTCGCTCAACTGGCTCGACGAGCCGCGCATCCCGCATGTCGCCGCGACCGTCACCACGATGCTCGACTCGCTCGGCGACGCCGCGCGTGAGCTCGCGTCACGCGTGCTCTCGGCGCCAGCGCGGCCGGGTGCTTCGCGTTGGGCCATCGGGTGGGTCGTCGCGACGCGCTACATGGACCTCGCGCCGCTGGCGTGGGCCCGCGCGGTCGAGCTCGACGACCGCGCGCTCGCGATGTCGCTCGCCCCCGTGCCCGAGCTCGTCGATGTGCTTCGCTCACCCGAGGTGGTGCCTCGCTCACCCGACATGGAGGAGCCTCGCTCGGTGGAGGTGCTTCACTCTCCCACGACGCATCGATCTCGCGAGGTCGAGGCCATCGCGGCAGCCGACGAGCTGGGCGCGCGTCCGGCACGCGATCGTCGCGTCGTGCTCGACACGATCGAGCCACACTGGTCGAGCGCGGTGCGAATGCGCCTCGCCGCCGCGGCCGGGCTCGAGCGCGATGTCGCGATCGAGTGCAATGTCGCGATCGAGTGCGATGCCGCAATCGAGCGCGATGCCAGTGTCGATGCCGCGATCGAGCGCAATGCCGGCGTCGATCTCGCGATCGAGTGCAGGGCCGCGATCGAGCGCGATGTCACGATCCAGCGCCCTGTGGCGATCGACGGCGCTGTGAAATGTGGTGCCGCCGCCGTGCACAAACATCTCGACGCGGCGTTCCTCGACAACGACCCGCTCGCACGCGCGACGGCGTTGTCGCTCGCGGGTGCGCGACTCTCGATCACCGCGCGGGCGTTGGCACTGGCGGATGTCGATCCAGCCGTGCGCGAGGCCGTGGTCGCCCGTGCGACCCTCGAGGAGCTCGACGTGCTCCTCGGGACGGAACGCGATCCGTGGGTGCGCCGTTCTGCGAGCCGGGTGATCGCCCGCGCGGTTCGCGACGCACGTCGAGGGAGCGCCAGCCTCCAGGTTGATTCCGCGCACCGACGTCGTCTGACGGAGCGAGTCGTCCAACTCAGCGCCGACGCCGACGAATGGATTCGGACGCTCGTGGTTCCATTCCTCGATGCATCGCAGGCCGATCAGCTCGCGCGCATCGTCGCCCTAGCGGCGGACACGTCGGCGATGGTGCAGTCCGCGATCGTCGAAAAGCTCGCCGAGGTCGACGAAGCACACCTCGCGGCCGCAGCCGCCGATACCACCGCAGCGACCGCAGCCACCGATCCCATCGCAGCCGACACCGCTACCTCTCGCGCGATCGACGCGTGGATCGCCACTCGGGATCGAGACGCGGTGCTCTCGGCATCACCTGCGCGGTGGGCTCGAAGGCCCGCAACCGCGCGCACGAACACGGACGTCGACCGACGCGACACCGACGTCAGCCCCACCGATATCCCGCTGTTCGTCGACGATCGAAATCCCGGTGCAATTCCTCGTCGATCCTTCGGCTCGTCGGGAGTCCTGACCACGCCGCTCGTGATCTCGGGCGCGTTCGATCTGCAACCCGGCTCGCTGCGCGCGGCGGCAGAGCGCGGCGTCACGACGTACTTCTGGGAGCCCGCGTATGCGGGAATGACGCGGTTCTTGCGAAGCAAGCGGGAACGCGTGCGCAGCCAGGTCGTCACCGGCACCTATCACGCGGATGCGCGTTCGATCGAGAAGGACGTCGAGCGCGCGCTGCGGAGGCTCGGGCGCGACACGATCGACGTCTACCTATTGTTCTGGTCGCGCAGCGATGCGCGCCTCGACGAGCATGCGTTCGCGGTGATGGACGGGCTCAGGCGCGCAGGGAAGGTGCGCGCGATCGGGTTCTCGACACACGATCGCGAGCTCGCCACGCGCGCACTCGACGCGGCGGCATGGGACGTCGTGATGACACGGCACAGCGCGGCGCACCCCGGCATCGAGACTGGGTTCCTCGCGCACGCGAAGGCGAAGGGCGTCGGCGTGATCACGTTCACGGCGCTCTGCTACGGGCGCATGCTGAAGGGCGACAGCGCGCCGACCGCGCAGGACTGCTATCGCTACTCGATCGCGCAGGACGGCGTGACGGCGACGATCTCGGCGCCGCGGCGACATCGGGAGCTCGTCGAGAACCTCGAGGTGCTCGGCGCCCGCGCCATGACCGACGAGGAGGTCGCGCGCGTGCGAGCGCACGGGGCGGCCGTGCGCGTGGAGAGCCAGAAGTTCAACGCGCTCGTGCGCCAGCCCACGCGCGATGCGGCGGCTGCGGCGATGGCGATGCTCGAAGACGCGCTCGCTCCCGCGGAAGGAGATCGCGACGAGGCTTGTGTCACGCCCGAGGCTCTGCAACGATCACTGGGCTCTCGGGGACGTGGCCGAGCTAGCCTTCCGTCCGCGATGCTACGTCGCGGCCGACTGTGACCTGACATGAAGAACGTACGAGCGCGCGCTCCGCTGACAGGCTTCTTCGAGCGCGCGTCACACTGCCGAGCAAGTAGCCCGCGCGTCCCCGAGGGCTTTGCTACGCTCGCGAGGCTCTCGGGTACACGAGCTAGCCTTTTGTCCGCGATGTTACGTCGCGGCCGACGAACACCTACCATCGAGAACATCCCAGCCGGAGCTCCGGGAGCAACCGTCTTCGCGCTCCGGTGGGATCGGCGAGCAAGTAGCGATGTACCCGAGAGCACCTACGCGCACAGCGTTGATATGCTCGACGCGCTCTCGGGTGGCCGAGCTAGCCACCCGCCCGCGATGTTACGTTGCGGCCGACTGCGATCTGACATGAAGGACGTACCAGGCCGAGGTCCGCATACCGGCTTCTTCGACCTCGGCTGTCACTGCCGAGCAAGTAGCAATCCACCCGAGGGCACCCCGTTCGAGAGATGACGCCGCTCCTCAATCCCATCGAGCTGATCCTGGAGCTGCGCAAGCTCGTCGACGAGCCGATCGCGAACGCGGCGGCGATCCGCGCGCTCGTCGAACGACACCAGGCGATGGCCGAGTATCAGATCGCGCGGTTCTACGTCGCGCGCCATCTGACGGCGCAGGTGGAGCAGCTCCTGGCGAGCGTCGACCCACGCGAGCGACGCGCGGGGCTCGAGTTGATGCGCCTCGGGTTCCCGAGGACGCTCGCCGGCAAGCTGCTCCGCCGCGTAGTGAAGGATCCCGATATCGGCGTCGCGAAGCGCGCGCGCGCGATGGTCAAGAAGCTCGGGCTCGACGACGTCGCGCTGCCCGACACGCGTTTCGACGGGACGCGCACGCACATCGGGCGGTGGAACCCGACCGGCTGGGCATTCGGTCTGTTCCGGCGCTGGGGCCGGTGGAACCGCAAGCCGGTAAAGCCCACGAGCATCCCGCGGCTCGGGGCCGCCGGGCTGCCGGCGATCGCGAATCACGCGGAGCTGCTCGCGTTCCTCGGCGTCGACGACGCCGCGCTGAAGAAGATGATGCGACCAGGCACGGCGCCCGGCGCGGCGTATGTCGAGTTTGAAGTGCCGAAGGCCAAGGGCGGCACGCGCCGGTTGGCCGCACCGCGCGGAGCGCTGCGCCGCACCCAGCGCAAGATCCTCGACGAGGTCCTGGCGAAGGTGCCGAACCACGACGCTGCGCACGGGTTCATCGCGGGACGCTCGACGGTGACGAACGCGCGGCCGCACGTCGGCGCTGCGCTCGTCGTGAAGACGGACCTCGTCGACTTCTTCCCCACGGTGCACTACCACCGCGTCACCGGGTTGTTCGCGGCGCTCGGGTACAGCCACCCGATCGCGAGCACGCTCGCCGCGATCACGACGTATCGACCCAAGCTCGCCGACGGACGTGTCGTGTGGCCGGGTATGTTGCCGCAGGGCGCGCCGACGTCACCGGCGCTCGCAAACCTCGCGTGCCGCCGTCTCGACGCGCGGCTCGCGAGGCTCGCCGCGAAGTTCGGCGCGACGTACACGCGCTACGCGGATGACCTGACGTTCTCGTTCGCGAAGACCCCGGACATCGCGATCGGGCGGTTCCTGTGGTTCGTCGATGGCGTGTGCCAGCAGGAAGGCTTCAACGAACACGCAGGCAAGCGGAAGATCCTGCGGCAGAAGACGCAGCAGCGGGTGACCGGCATTGTCGTGAATCAGGACGTGCACGTGCCGCGGCGCGATCGCCGCCGGTTCCGCGCGATCCTTCACAACATCGCGAAGAACGGCCTCCAGGCCGAAGCGAAGGGGCGCGCGGACTTCGCGGCGTACCTGCAGGGCTACGCCGCGTACGTGCAGATGGTGCAACCCGCGCTCGGCAAGGCGTGGGCCGCCGAGGTCGAGAAGCTGCTCGGAGGCAAGGCGTAGCGATGAGCGACGTGATGGCGATCGTCAGCAAAGCAGTGTTCGAGAAGGCCGCCGGCAAGGCGCCCAAGCTCGGCACCGCGCTCGGCATGGATCGCTACGTGAGCGCGAACAAGGGACTCGCGCCGCTCGAGGGCGGCGGTACTCTCTACCTCGTAACCGTCCGGCCGCCGGACGAGGCGCTGTGGCTCGTCGCGGCGCTCGACAACCCGACGTTCTCCGGAAGCGAGTGGGTCGCGACCGCGTGCACGACGCCCATGATCGACATCTCGTCGCTGAAGGCGTCGTTCGTGTTCGAGAATGGCAAGGGTCTGCCGACGACGAAGGGCACGCTCGGCATGTCGCTGCAGACACCACGCGTGCTCACGGCCGCCGACGTGGCGTTGCTCGGCGGAGTCCTCGGCGGCGCCCCCGCGCCAACGATGCAGGCAGCGACGCCGGCGACCGCGCCCGCGAAGCAGGATCCCGCCGCGCCGCTCCTCGCGGCGGTGCTCGCCGCGCCCGCCGACGACGTGCCCAAGCGCGCTCTCCTCGCGCACTGGAAGAGCACGGGTGAGCATCGCGGCGAGCTCGGCGAGATCGATCTCGCACTGCGCAAGCGCATGAGCGTCCTCCGGCGCCTGCCGCTACGCACGCGGCGCGACGAGCTGCTCGCGAACCACGGTGCGCGGTGGTGGCCCTACACGACGATGGCGCAGCGCCAGCGCGGCGGCTTCCTCGTCTACGTGCGCGCCGACGCGTCGGTGTTCCTGCCGTACGCCGCGAAGCTGTTCGCAGCCGAGCCCGTCACGGAGCTCGACCTGTACGGTGCAGACGAGGAGTCGATCGCGGACCTCGCCAAGTCCGCGTGGCTTGCCAAGCTCACCGCCCTCGGCGTGCACTCCGAGATCGGCGACGAAGCGTTCGCGGCGCTCGTGAAGTCGAAGCACCTCGCGAACCTCGTCGCGCTCAACGTCAGCAGCAACGGGCTCTCGGCCGAAGGCATGGCCGCGATGAAGAGCGCTCTGCCCTCGCTGCAACGGCTCGTGCTGACGAACAACCCGATCGGCGACGAGGGCATCGAGGCGCTCGTCGGCTGGAAGCACCTCGGCGGACTTCGCACGCTCTATCTATCCGCATGCGAGCTATCCGACGAGGGCTGCACTGCACTCGCGAACAGCGGCAAGCTCGGCTCGCTCGAGAAGCTGACGCTCGCGAACAACGAGGGTATCAGCGACGCGGGCATCACCGCGCTAGCGAACGCGAAAGCGCTACCGAACCTGCGCTACCTCGAGCTCAAGAACCTCGGGCTGCAGGACGCATCGGGCCAGGCGCTGGCCGACGCGAAGTTCCCGCACCTCACGCACCTCGACGTTCGCGGCGCGTGGGGCGTGAAGCGCGATCGCTTGCGCGTGGTCTATCGCGGCGCGATCACCGAGTAGCGCGTGCTCATGGCGACGGCTTGGCGCGGCGAATGTGGACGACGATCGGCTCTGCGGTCTTGTAGAACTGCGCCGGCGGCAGCTGACACGCGATGCCGCGTGCACACGGCAGATCCGTCTCGACGACCGTGACGTTCGTGAAGCCGATCTGCTTCAGCGTCGCGACCACCTCGTCCGTCGGCTTGTTCTCGAGCCCCGCCGGGAGCTCGCGCTCCTCGCGGTCGGTGCCGCGATGCCGGATGCGCTCCGCGAGCGTGACCGAGACATACGCCGAACCCGGCGAGTCGCCGAAGCCGATCTGGCAGACGGTGTCGTGCGCGCCCTCGCACGCCGACCAGTCCACCGCGATGATGAACGGCAGGTCGAGCGCGTCGAATGCGGCGAGCGCATCGGCGAGCGGCTTGCCGATCACGTCGGGCAGCGCGGGCCGCGTGAAGCCCTGCATCGCGTACGGCTCGTAGTCGTGTGGGCGATCGCGATCGTACGACGGCACGATCGCACTGCCGTAGCGGCCCATCGTCGCTTCGCGGGGGATGTCGAACCAGTAGATCGCGAGTGGCTCGTTGCCCGCGAAGTTCGCCTTCTGCATCTGGCGCATCCCGGGCTGCAGCTGCGCGGCCGGCAGCGTCGCCGTCGCGCCGGGGGGATCCCAGCAGGCACCACGGAGTCCGTTCTCGCGCGCGCTCTTCTCTAGCGACGGATAACACGCCATACCCGGCAGCCCGCCGAGCTTCGCCGCGCTCTGCTTCGTCGACACGAAGCGCTTGCGGTGGTTCATGTCGGGGCCATAGACGTTCTCGTCGTGACCGGGCGTCCATCCAAGCGGCTTCCCCTCCGGCGTCGTCGGGGTCGTCGTCATGCCGGCCGGAATCACCATTCCCGACGAGCGCACCTCGCTACCGGTCGATTCGGACGGCGCCGGCGCCGTGCCCGATCGCGTTGCCACGGATGACGACGACGATGACGATGATGACGATGATGACGATGATGACGACGGTGCGCCGTACTTCGGTGGTGGAGGATTGCCGACCTGGATCAGCGAGCACGCACCGAGCGTGCTCGCGGTCACGATGATCGTCGCGATCACGCTACTTCTTTGCATGACGCACCCACAGTTCGATCGCGCCGTTCGTCTCGTGCCACAGTCCACGTCCCGGCACGTTGCATACGATGCCGCGCTTGCACGGGATGTCCTTCTCCACGACGACGACGTTCGTGAAGCCGATCGCTTTGAGCTCCGCGACGACCTCGTCGGGCGGCCGATTGACGAGCTTCTCTTCGGCCGGGCGCTGTCGCTCCTCGGTCGGCAAGCCACGGTGACGGATACGCATCGCGACGCGAAGCTCGAAGTGTGAGGTCGTTTCGTCGACGACGGTATTCGCGATCTCGCACACCGTGTCGTTCGCACCGGCGCAGTGCTCGGTGTAGCTCACGAAGAGGGAGAACGGCATGTCGAGCTTGTCGAACGCCTCGATGACCTCCGCGATCGGCCGCCCGACCATCGCCGGCAACGCCGGTCGCTTGAAGCCCTCCGCAGCGTACGGACCGTAGAACGCGACGGCGCCACCGAGGTCGGGTAGCTCGACCACACCGTCGGTACCAAGCTTCGCTTCCCGCGGCATGTCGAACCAGTAGATCGCGCGCGGGTTATAGAGCTTCCAATCGAGCGCTTGCATCACGCGCATCCCCGGCTGCGCGTGCGCCATCGGCACCGCCGTGTCACGGCCGGGCGGGTCCCAGCACGGCTTACCTTCAAACCCCGTGCGATTCTCCTCGGCGCACGGTCGCCCCGGCAAGCCGTTGAGCTTCGCCGCCGTCTCCTTCGTGGATACGAACGTTCCGCTCTTCGAGGACGCCGCCTCTCCCGTCGACGACGATCCACCCGACGATCCACCCGCACCTCCACCCGAGCTCGATGGCCACTGCGTGGTTCCACCGACCAGCTTGCACCCCGCGACCACCGCGACGATGAACGCCGCCTTCACTTGCACCCTCGCTGCGCGGCGCCGGCGGTGTTGTACGTCTTGGTCACCGTCCCCACGACCTTGTTGCCGCTGAACGTGTACTTGCGGATCGAGTGCGTACCGTCGGGGTTCTCGAGCCAGTGGAACAACGCCTTCGCCTTCGCGAGCTGCTTGATCTCGTAGATGCGCTGGCAGTTCGCGCCGCCGCGCCAGTAGACGTCGTCGTATTCGAGGAACAGCTCGAGCTTCGCACCTGCAACCCCGGCCGCTTTGTATGGAGCCGAGCGCTTCTCGCGATCGGCCGCGTGAGACTCCTTGATCTTCCCTTTCACCATCACGCCCCAGTCGAGGTACTCCTTGCAGACCTTGGTCCGGGCCTCCTTGATCGTCATCATCTCCTCGCCGATCTTCACCTTGCGATCGGCGACCACGCCGGCGGCGATCGCCGCATCGACCGCCACGAAGCAGTCGTTGCCCTCCTTGACGAAGACGTCCCCCATCCCCTTCCCGAGCGAGCTGTAGTCGTCACCGATCGAATACGTCTTCTTGGAGCTGAGGAGCTTCGACAGCATCGCGGCAACGGGCGCGAGCTTGACGCCCTCCTTCCAGACCTTGCAGACCCGCTCGGCCTGCGCCCCCGTGATGTACGCCTCGCGCTTGTCGTCGTACTCGGCTTCGTCGAAGCTGTTGAATTCCCGCGAGTAGATCTTGTCGTCGTCCTTGAGACCCGCCTTGCGTGCCTTCGCGACCGCGGCTTCGCATTCCTCGGGTTTCGGATCGTGGCCGAGAGATCCGACCCGCGAGCCCGGATCGTCGCGATACGTCTTGTAGTGGCCCCAGTGATACTTGAGCTCCTGCGCGAGCTGTGCGGCCGCATCGGCGTGCGCGATGACCGGCGTCGCGAGGACAGCCATTGCAACGATGAAGTGCTTCATGCGGGGAAGGCTCAGCAAGCCGCGCGCCGGCTCGCAACTCCACGAGACGCGCGCTCGCAACCTGGGCGTGCACGTCCCGTCGACAGCGCGTCTAGACGAACTGTCTAGACAGCAGCCCGAGCGGCAATGGACGAGCAACTCTCGTATGCTGGAAGACCGGTGAAGGACGAAGGTACGCCGACCGACGCTACGTTGCCGGTAGACCCGACGACGATGGGCGCTGCGTCGAGCTCCGTCGCGCGCACCGTCGGTCGCTTCGTGGTGATCGACGTCCTCGGTCAGGGCGCGATGGGCCTCGTCCTCGCCGCGTACGATCCCGACCTCGATCGCAAGGTCGCCGTGAAGCTCCTGCGTCCCGACGCGTACGACGCATCGTCGCGCGAGGGACGCGAGCGCATGCTGCGCGAGGCACGCGCGCTCGCGAAGCTGTCACACCCGAACGTGATCGCGATCCACGAAGTCGGCACCGTCGCCGATCGCATCTTCCTCGCGATGGAGTTCGCGCCCGGCGGCACGCTGCGCAGCTGGCTCGCGACCGAGAAGCGCACGTGGCGCGACGTGCTCGCGAAGCTCGTGCAAGCTGGGCGTGGCCTCGCGGCCGCGCACGATGCGGGGCTCGTCCATCGCGACTTCAAGCCGACCAACGTTCTCCTCGCGAGGAACGACGAGGCACGCGTCGCGGACTTCGGGCTCGTCGGTGGAAGCGCCGAAGGGAGCCCCGGCGACGCGCGTAACGCGGGAGAGTCCGCCGAGCTCACGCACACGGGTGCGCTCCTCGGGACGCCGGCGTACATGGCGCCCGAGCAGTTCGAACCCGAGGCCGGCCGCGCGATCGGACCCGCCGCGGATCAGTTCGCGTTTTGCGTCTCTGCGTGGGAGTGCCTGCATGGAACACGTCCGTTCGAGGGCACGACGCTCGCCACGATCAGCGAGAACGTCTGTGCGCATCGCGTCCTCGACCCACCGGCGGGCACGGACGTCCCGGCCTGGCTTCGCGCCGTGCTGCAACGTGGCCTCGCGACGAATCCCGCCGACCGATGGCCCTCGATGACGGCGCTCCTCGCGGAGCTCGCGCGCGATCCGATCGCCGCGCGTGCGCGTCGCGTGCGGATGGCGCTTGTCGCCGTCGTCGTGGCGGGCGCGTTCGGCGCAGTCGCGATCGTCGCGTCGAGATCGTCGCGGACGGGCCCGCAGTGCGAGGCCATGGAGCGCGCACTCGTGGGCGTCTGGGACGAGTCGCGGGCGACCGCGGTCCGCGAGGCGTTCGCGAAGACCGGCGCGCCGGGTGCCACCGATACCGCGGAGCGCGTCGCACACGTGCTCACCGACTACGCGACGGCGTGGGTCGACGCGCGGCGCACGAGCTGTGAAGCGACCCACGTCCACGGTGATCAGTCGCCGGACCTCCTCGACCGGAAGATCGCATGCCTCGATCGGCACCTCCTCGCTGTGAACGCGCTCGTCGATGTGCTGGCCCGCGCAGACGCCGCCGTCGTCGAGCGCGCGCTCGGTGCCGGCCTCCGGCTCCCATCGATCGTGGAGTGCACGGATGCGGCAGCGCTCGGAGTCATCGCCGCGTTGCCCGCGGATCCGGTGCGACGTGGCGAGATCGAGCAGGTGCGTATCCAGCTCGCGTCGACGAAGGTGCTCGCGGACACGGGGCAGTTCAAGCGCGCTCGAGAGAAGGCCGCCGAGCTCGTCGCACGCGCGAGCGCAGTCGGTTACGCACCGATCGTAGCGGAGGCGCTGTACCGGCGCGGCCAGACGGAGCGCCTCGATGGCGACCCGAAGGCGTCGCTCGAGACGTTCGACGCCGCCCTCCTCGCCGCGACCGACGCGGGTGACGATCGCTTGTTCGTCGAGCTCCTCAGCGAGAAGATCTACACGCTCGGTGATCAACTCCAGCGCCCCGCCGAAGCAATCGCGCTCCGGGGTGTCGCGGAAGCGGCGTTGCGCCGTGCGGGTTCGGATCGCGTGACCTCCGCGAATCTCATCGCCAACATCGGCCGCGCGCTCATGGCGAGCAACAAGTATGCGGACGCAGAGCAGCTGCTCGTGAAGGCGCTCGCGCTAAAGGAGCAGGTCAGCGGCACCGACAGCTTCGACGTCGCGCGCGCGGCGGTGTCGCTCGGAAATGCGCTGTACGAGCAGAAGCGATATACCGAGGCGCTCGCGCTGCACGAGCGCGCGTCGGCGATCTGGCGCACGACGTTCGGACCGAACCACCCGGACGTCCTCATGATCGAGAACAACGTCGCGAACATCCATTTCTCGAACGGCAACTTCACCGAAGCGCGCCGTCGGTACGAAGCGACGCTCGTCGCGATCGAGCCGGTCATCGGCTCCGATCACCCAATGATCGCCGATCTGGAGCTCAACCTCGGCAATACGCTCAAGGAGCTCGAGCTCTACGACGAAGCTGTCGCGCGCTACCACCGCGCGATCGCGATCAAGGCTGCGGCGACGGGGGAGACCAACGCCGACGTCGGTCAGCTCTACTTCAGCCTCGGAGTGCTGTTCAACGAGATCGACCGTTTCACGGAAGCGAAGGCGGCGTTCGTGAAGTCGATCGCGATCTACGATGCGCTCGACAGCGAGGACCTGTCCTATCCACTCGCAGGCATGTCCGAGACTCTGTTGGGAATGAAGCGGCCGGCCGAAGCGCTTCCGTTCATCCAGCGCGCCGCCGAGATTCGCGAGACGGCGACGCTCGACGAGGCGGAGCGCGTCTACACACGGATGTGGCTCGGCTACGTCCTGCTCGAGCTCGGCCGCGAACGGGAGCGAGCGAAGGCGCTCGTCGAGGACGCGCGCGCGTTCTACATCGAGCAAGGGCCCGCGGGCGCGAAGCGCGCCGGGATCGCGAACGAGATCCTCGCGGCCCACAAGCGGTAGAGTGCAGCGTGGACAACGCGCTCCTCCTCGTGGTCGGTGCCGGCAAGCTGCTGGTGCATCCGCTCGCGCAGGCGGAGTCGGTCATCGGACGCGACGCGAGCTGCGAGGTGGCCCTCGACGACCGCGCGCTATCCCGCCGCCACGCGATCGTTCGCCGCTCTCCGCTGACCCTCGAGGATCTCGGCTCGACGAACGGCGTCAAGCTCGGGAGCGGCGAGATCCTGCGCAGCGCGAAGACCAGCCTTGCACCCGGCGCGAGCTTTCACATCGGTCCGTTCTCGTTCGTCGTCGTTGCCGCGGTGAACGCCGAGCCGTCATCGCATCGCAGCGGGCGCGAGCGGTTGATCGTGGACGATCCGACGCCCGACGGCGTCTCGTCGTTCGTCCGCGAGATCGCGCGCAGCGGGATCAACATCCTGATCCAGGGTGAGACCGGCGCGGGCAAAGAGGTCCTCGCGACCACGCTCCACGGACTGTCGGGACGCACCGGACCGATGTCGAGCGTGAACTGCGCCGCGCTGTCCGAGGCGCTCCTCGAGAGCGAGCTGTTCGGCCACGAGAAGGGTGCGTTCACCGGCGCGACGGCAACGAAGGCCGGCCTGCTCGAGGCCACGTCGGGCGGCACCGTGTTCCTCGACGAGCTCGGCGAGATGCCGCTCGCGATCCAGGCGAAGCTCCTGCGCGCCGTCGAAGCGCGCGAGGTGCGCCGCATCGGCTCTACGAAGTCGATCGCGATCGACGTGCGCATCATCGCGGCGACGAACCGCGAGCTCGCCGAGGAGGTCGCCGCCGCGCGCTTCCGCGAGGATCTCTACTTCCGGCTCGACGGCGTCACGCTGCGCCTTCGCCCGCTACGCGAGCGTCGCTCCGCGATCGCTCCGCTCGCGCTCCGCTTCATCGAAGAAGCGTCGCAGCGCCTCGGCCGCCCGGGCGTGCACGCATCTCCGGAGCTCCTCGCGGCGCTCGCCGCGCACGAGTGGCCCGGCAACGTGCGCGAGCTGAAGGCGACCATCGATCGCGCGATCCTCCTCGCGCGAGGGACCGAGCTCGCGCCGCGCCACCTCGCATTCTCCGATCGCCGAGAGTCGCCCGCGCCGGGCGCCTCGACACTGGAGGAGACACCTTTGCCCGCGTCGAAGACGTCGCCGTCCGGGTCGATGGCATCGCCGCTCGCAGCGCCGCTCCCCGACGAGCTCGGGTTCCTCAGTCCAGCGCAGCGCGCGGATCGCGAACGCATCGTCGCCGCACTCGACGAGTGCGCCGGCAACCAGACGCGTGCCGCCAAGACGCTCGGCGTGTCCCGAGCGCTGCTCGCACAGAAGCTCGTGCTCTACCGGATCCCGCGCCCGCGCAGCTGATACCGTCCGGGCAATGTCCATCGACCGCAGCAAAGCGATCTTCGAGCGAGCCAAGGCGATCATCCCGGGCGGTGTGAACTCGCCGGTGCGCGCGTGCCGCTCCGTCGGCGCCGACCCGGTGTTCATCGCGCAGGGCGACGGCTCCGCCGTGTGGGACGCCGACGGGAATCGCTACCTCGATCTAGTCGGTAGCTGGGGCCCGCTGATCCTCGGCCACTCGCATCCCGAGATCCTCGACACGATCAAGGAGACGATGGCGATGGGCACCACGTTCGGTGCACCGACGGAGATCGAGGTCCGCTTCGCGGAGAAGCTGCGCGACGCGGTCCCGACGATGGAGATGATTCGCGCCGTCTCGTCGGGGACCGAGGCGACGATGTCCGCGCTGCGCCTCGCGCGCGGATTCACGAATCGCCCGCGCATCGTCAAGGCCGACGGCGGTTATCACGGACACGCGGACTGCTTGCTCGTCGCGGCCGGCTCCGGCGCGGCGACGCTTGGTATCCCCGGATCTGCGGGCGTGCCCGAGGGCGCCGCGAAGGACACGGTCGTCGTCCCGTACAACGACCTCGCCGCCGTCGAGGCCGCGCTCGCCGCGGGCGACGTCGCCGCTGTGATCATCGAGCCGGTCGCCGGGAACATGGGTCTCGTCGAGCCAGCGCCCGGCTACCTCGAGGGGCTGCGCGCCGCGTGCACCAAGCATCGGACGCTGTTGATCTTCGACGAGGTGATGACCGGGTTCCGCGTCGCATACGGCGGTGCGCAGGCGCGCTACAACATCCAGCCCGACCTCACCACGATCGGCAAGGTGATCGGCGGTGGCCTCCCGGCCGCGGCGTTCGGCGGGCGCGCCGACATCATGCAGAAGCTCGCGCCGCTTGGTCCCGTCTACCAGGCAGGTACCCTGAGTGGGAACCCACTCGCGATGGCGGCGGGCCTGCGTGCGATGGAGATCCTCGGCCGGCCCGGCACGTACGACCAGCTCGAGCGGCTCGGCAAGCGACTCGGCGATGGCCTGCTCCAGGCCGCGACCAACGCGAAGGTCCCGGCCGTCGTGAACCGGGTCGGCTCGATGCTCACGTTGTTCTTCTGCGGAACGCCCGTCACCGACTACGCGACGGCGAAGGCCGCCGATACCGAACGGTTCGGGAGCTTCTTCCGCAAGATGCGAGATCGCGGAGTGTTTCTGCCGCCTTCGCAGTTCGAGGCGATGTTCGTTTCGCTCGCGCATACCGACGAGGACATCGATCAGATCGTCTCCGCCGCGAGAGCCTCCCTCGTCGACTAGATCTCGTCGGGCTTGCGATTGACGGCCGAAAACGAGCGTGGTACCTGGAGCCCGCTGATGCAGGCCGAGCCCACCAACCGTGGCGATATGTCGCAGGATTCTGCGCCTCCAGCGCTGCATCGAAACGTCATGAAGCGCGGCGAACGGTTGGCTCACTCGGCTGCACCCGCGGCCCAGACCGGCGGCCGTGCGTACGACTATCTGTCGAACACCTCGGTCGGCCTAGAGCTCGGCATCTCCGTCATCATCGGCGTGCTGTTTGGCTACTGGCTCGATCGCCAGATCGGCACCGAGCCGTGGATGATGCTCCTGTTCCTCGTACTCGGCTTCGTTGCCGGCATGCGAGGTGTGCTCCGTGCGGTGAAGCGCTCGGATCGAAAGGCGGCACGTGACGCGGAGGAAGCCGCGCGTGGCTAGCCCGAGCATCCTCCGCATCGAGCGTACGAACTACGCGCTTGCCGTGGTCGTCGTCCTCGTCGGCCTGCTGACGCAAGACCGCGCGGTTGTCATCGGCCTCATGGCCGGTAGCGCGCTGACGTGCCTGAACTTCTTCCTCCTGCGCAAACTGGTGACGAAGTGGACAGCCGAGGCGGCGAGCGGCAAGGGCGGCAACAGCTCGCTGCTCATGCTGCCCAAGATGATCTTCTTGATGGGCGCGGTCGCGCTGAGCGTGTTGCTGCTGCCCTTGAACGTCGTTGCCTTCACGATCGGCTACTCGATCTTCATCGTCTCGATCGTGATCGAGGCGGCCTACTCCGCACTGCGTTCGCCGAACGGCGACGATCCTGGCCCTCGGGAGCACTCCAATGGGTGAACACGGAACCTGGTTCGACTACCTCAACCGCTTCGCCTTCTGGCAGGACCTGAACCACTGGGCAGAGTCCAAGCTGCATCGCGAAGCCGGCACCGCGATGTTCCCGTCGGGTTTCACGCTGACGCACGTGCTCATCACGCTGCTCGTGGTGACGTTCGTGATCTGGGGCTCGCTCTCGTTCTTCCGCGGGACCAAAGACGCGAAGCAGGGCATCGTGCCGCCGCGCAAGATGAACCTGCGCAACTTCTTCGAGTTCACGGCCGAGTCCGTCTACGGAATGGTCGAGGGCGCGATGGGCCCCAAACACGCGCCGAAGTTCCTGCCGCTCATCGGCGCGCTGTGGATGTTCATCCTGTTCAACAACCTGTTCGCGCTGATTCCGGGCTTCGTCGCGCCGACAGACACGCTCAAGACCAACGTCGGGATCGCGCTCCTCGTGTTCTTCGCGACGCACATCTACGGCGTCAAGGAGCACGGCCTCGCGTACTTCAAGCACTTCCTCGGTCCGAGCCTCCCGCTCGCGCCGCTCATGCTCCCCATCGAGCTCATCAGCCACTTCGCGCGCCCGCTCTCGCTGGCGGTCCGGCTCATGGGCAACATGATGGCGGACCACAAGGTCGTCATGAGCTTCTTCGCGCTCGTGCCGATCCTCGTCCCGCTGCCGTTCCTCCTGCTCGGCATCCTGATCTGCCTCATCCAAGCGCTCGTGTTCTGCACACTGGCGATGGTCTACATCGGCATGGCGATGGAGCACGAAGAGCACTAGATCTCTGGCGATTTCCGTCGACAAATTTCAACCCAACCCACCTTTACCAAGCATCCAAACCACGCTAACTAACCGGCGCCCAAGCGACCCACCAGGAGAACCACCATGAAGCGCACCACCAAGATCATCTCCACTGCTGTCTCGAGCCTCTTCATCCTCGTCGTCATGTGCGGCCTCGCGTTCGCGCAGGGCGCGGGCGGTGAGGAAGCCGCCGTCAAGGCGCAGGGTCTCGCGTCGAACTTCGGTCTGATCGCGCTCGCGGCCGGCCTCGGCATCGGCATCGCCGCCCTTGGTGGTGGCATCGGTCAGGGCCGCGCTGCGGCCGCCGCGCTCGATGGCATCGCGCGCAACCCGGGTGCTGCCGGCCAGATCCGTGGCCCGATGATTCTCGGCCTCGCACTGATCGAGTCGCTCGTCATCTACGCGCTCATCATCGCGCTCCTGCTCGTCCTCAAGGTCGGCTGATCGCGACGGGTCGCTGAAGGCACCGAGGTCTACAGAGTTTGGGGCCGGGAGGAAACTCCTGGCCGTTTTGCGTTTCGGGGGTCCGTATGGGACGCTCGGGAGCGCATGTCGGAGGACGAGAAGCCACCGGTGGATCTGACCGGGAAGTCGACGCTGGAGATCCTCGCGGCGATCGACCTGTTCAGCGGGCTACCAGCGACGCATCTCCGACGTGTCGTCGATATCGGGCTCGACGAGCAGTACAAGTCGTCCGCGACGATCTTCGCGGAGGGCTCTCCCGGCGACAAGTTCTATCTGATTGTCGAGGGCGCGGTTCGCATCAGCCGCATCGTGCCGGGCATGGGAGAGGAAGCGCTCGCGGTGTTGCGCGCCGGCGCGTACTTTGGCGAGATGTCGCTCATCGACGACGCGCCCCGCTCTGCGACCGCGGTATGTCACGAGAAGTGCCGCCTGTTCGTCGTGAACCGGAAGGACCTCGAGGACCTGTTATTCGTCGATCGCGACCTCGCGTACGAGCTGCTCTGGAACTGGGTGCGCACGCTGTCGCGTCGCCTGCGTGCGACGAACGACAAGATGACCTTCCTCGCGACCACATCGAAGTTCTAGCCATGCGTGGCGCGCTGGCCATCACCGCGGCGGTGGTCTTCCTCGCGAGGGCAGCGCACGCCGATCCGCTACCGCCCGGCTCGATCGGCGCCTTCTTCGGTGCCGGCAGTGGTACCGGCGCGGACGCTAAACGCCTCGGCTACGGCTACCTCCTCGGTGCCCACGCGGCGTGGCAGCCGATGGACACGTCGCAACGGATCAACTGGGCTGCGAGGTGGAGCGTCACCTTCGGCACGATGATGGGTGCCGGTGCGGCGCGCATCAACAGCGACCTGTTGATCCTCAAGATGGACCTCATGCCCGGGGTGCGGATCCGACCGGGCGAGACGCCGAGCCGCTACGTGACACTGCGCGCGGGGGGCATGGTGATGCGCACCGATCAGATCATTCCGAACAAGATGACGCGCTCGTTCTTCGGGCCGATCGCGAGCATCGGACTCGACCAATACCTCGGTGGCTTCTTGCTGAGCGTTGACCTCCGCTACTCGATGATCGGCCTTGGCCCGTCGGAGCTAGGACTCGTGATCGGTCTCGCCAAGACGGGGCCGTGAACACATGCCGGCGCTGACCACCGAACGCCTGCGCCTCGTCCCGGTAACGCTCGACGCGATCGAAGCGGTGCTCGATCACGACAAGTCGCGCGCGGAGGCCATTGTCGGCGCGCGCTTCCCGGAGCAGTGGCCGAACGATGATCTCGTCGCGATCGGCTTCCCGTACTCGCGCGAGGCGCTACGCGCCGATCCCGTGACGCGACTGTGGGGCGACTCGCTCGTGCTCGTGAAGGACGAGCCACGCGTGATCGGCTCGGTCGTGTTCCACGGCATGCCGAGCGCGGGCATCGCGGAGGTCGCGTATTCGATCGAGGAGTCGTCGCGCTGTCGCGGCTTCGCTGTCGAGGCCGTGAACGCGTGCGTATGCTGGGCGCTCGAGCAGCCTGGGGTCACGGCCGTGCAAGCGACGACGTTCCCGTGGCACTTCGCATCGCTCGGCGTGATCCGTCGCGTCGGGATGGTTCACGTCGGTAGTCGCGATCACGACACGCTCGGCGAGCTGCTCGTGTTCGAGCGGACGCGCGCGACTTAACGCCCGACGATCAGCACGCGCGTGCTGTCCACCGGCACGTCGACGCACAGCGGCGGTGTCTCGTCGGAGCCGGTCGGCAGCGACATCGGCTCGTCGACGTCGACGGTCCAGCCGGGCGCCGCACACGCGATGCTCGGCGCGCCCGGCAAGACGACGCGCGTGATGCGATCGCTGCCCTTGGTGTCACCATCCTCGACACGCGCACCGACGAGGTCTGCGGCAGAGACCGTGGGCGACGCGCGCATCGCCGCGGCGAGCTGCGCCCACGTCGCCGGGAGCTTTTCGCCGGGGCGTGACGCATAGACGAGCGCGCTCTTCGCCGCCTTCGAGCGGACCAGCACCTCGAGGATCTTCGGCGAGGTTTCCAGTGCGAGCCGGGGCAGCTCCATCGCCGACGCCACCGTGACGATTCGCTGGACGCCCTGCAGATCGAGCCCCGACTGCGACTGAAGCGCGACGAGGTACGTCCCCGGCGGGACGAACGCCGACCAGGTCCCGTCGGCCATCACGGGCGCATGGATCTGGAACAGGACCCCGCCGACCTCGGTGGCGAAGACGACGCCAGATAGTCGGCGGCGCGTCGCGCGCTCGGCGTACGTCGAGGGATCGCTCGCGGGGCGATCGTGGACGCCCGTCGTCGTGCCGCGCACGAGCGCAGCCGGCGCGAGCGTGATCGCGAGGTCCGCCCCTTTCGCCGGAACGACTGCAACGCCCATCGCGTCGCCCGTACGAGCGATCACGAGTGCGCCGCGGCGGGCCGCGATCTCGACGGTCCCGTCGGCGCCCGACGCTGCGATCGCGCCGCGGTCGACGGCGTGCGCCAGGAGAGGCTGCTCGCGTGCGTCGGCGATCGCCGTTTCGCTCGTGCCGATGCGCGCACCAACGACCGGCGCACCGTTCGCGAGCGCGGTGACCCGGATCGAGACCGTGTCCTTCTCGGCCTTCAGGACGGGTACCGACGAGATGCCGCGATGCCAGGCGTTTCGTGTACGCAAGCGCTGGTGCATCGCTGCGGGGAGCCGCGACCGGTCTGCCTGATCGTCGAGCAGAGCCGCGGCTTGCTCGAGATCGCCGGGGCCGTGACGCGCGTTGAGCGCGTCGAACTCGCCCATCGCAGCGCGGGCCGCCCACATATCGACGCCGAGCTCCGTCATCACCGCGCGTGCTCTCTGCGACTTCTCGAGCGCGAGCTCGGCTTTGCCTTCGTCGTCGGCGTCGCCGGCGAGCTTCAGATCGATGATCGCTCGCTGAAATGGATTGCTCGTGCGCTCGGTGATGCGCACGAGGCGCGCGAAGACCGTGGCCGCCTCCGCTTCGCGTCCATCGTGCGCCTCGATGCACTCGTGCACGAGCGTGAGCGTCTCGACGACCATGCGGTCGTAGCCAATGCTGTCGCCGAGCTCGAGCGCAGCGTCGAACTCGCGACACGTCGGCACCGCGTCGTTCGAGAGCGCCTTCGCGTACTCGGCGAGCGCACTGACCAAGAGCGCCTCGACGATCACGGGCTTGTACCCGGTCGCGTTCGCTGCATCGATCTCGGGCTTCGTGTCCACGCCGAGCGCGACGATCGACTGCGTGAAGATCGGGACGCGCTTGCTCGCAAGCGAGACCCGGATCCGCGCCACCTCGTCGCGAACCTCGGGCGCTGGAGGTGCGGGGGACAGGCTGCGCGGCGAGAGTGCACAGGTCTCCGGCGGCGGAAACAGTCGCGGCAGATCCGGTATCGACCACATCTCCGGGGGCAGCGTCTCGCTCCGCTCCGAGATGATCGCCACCTCGTCGCGGATCGACTCGAGGCACTCGCGGCGCGGTCCGAACTCCGGATCCTTCGGCTTCTTGCAGTTCTCGACGTACGTCGCGGTCCACACGCGCCTCCATCGATCGAAGAACGTGATCGTCGAGTCCTTGTACGGCTTCCCGGCGAGCTGCTTCTCGAAGTCAGCCCGGATCTCTGGAGACCACGCCGTCGAAACGAGCGCCTCCGGATCCGCACAGATTGCCGCCGCCGGTGCCGCACCGCGCGTGCCGAGCACCGCGGCGACGATCGCGCCGGCTCCGAGCACCACACCGCCACCGATCGCGAGGCGCTTCGGTCGCCCCCACGCACGCTCGATCGCCGCGAGCAGGTGCTCGATCTTCTGCCAGCGCGCCTTCGCGTCCCACGCGAATCCTCGACGGAGAATGGGGCGCAGCGAGCGCGGGACCTTTTCCTCGGAGGTCGGTGTTTGCGCTTTGACCGCGACCAGGATGTCGTCGAGCGACTCCGCCGGAAACGGACGTACCCCGGTGAACAGCTCCCACGCCGTGACGGAGAACGCGAACACGTCGCTTCGCTCGTCGACGCGCTCGCCCGCGATCTGCTCCGGCGCCATGTAAGCCGGCGTGCCGAGCAACGAGCCCGTCTCGGTCAGTGGGGTCGCGAGTTGATCCTTCGCGCGGGCCGCGGACTCCGCGGAGCGAATCTTGGGCCGCGCCTCCGAGCCTGCGCCCCTCAACGACGGCACGTCCGTGCCCACCGTCGGCGCGAGCGGAGACGGCCCCCTGGCGCCCACCTCACGAGGCTCCGGCGTCCGCTCGGCGAGGCTCGGCGTCGCCGTCGCATCGAACGGGCCCGGCGCAGCCGTCGCGTCGAGCGAGCCCGGCGCTGCCGTCGAGTCCAGCGAGCCCGGCGCTGCCGTCGAGTCCAGCGAGCCGGGCGCTGCCGTCGCGTCGAGCGAGCCCGGCGCAGCCGTCGCGTCGAGCGCGGGATCCTCGGCGGCCCAGGAGCGCATCTTCTCCGGCGGATCGGTGCGCTCGAAGCCGGCGGGATCCATCGGCGCCTCCTCGGCGACGTCCTTCGATCGCGCGAGGCCGAAGTCGGTCACGAGGACACGCCCGTCGCGATCGATAAGGACGTTGTGTGGCTTGAAGTCGCGATGGACCATGCCGGCGGCGTGCGCGGCGGCGAGTCCGCGCCCCGCGGCGACGATGACACGCACGATCTCCTTCGGCTCGCGCGGCTTCGCAGCCCAGCTCGCGAGGTTCTCTCCGTTGACGAGCTCCATCGCGATCACGCCGCGGTTTCCGCTGAACGTTGCATCGTGCACCGCGATCACGTTCGGGTGCCGCAGGCGCGCCATCGCCCTGCCCTCGCGCTGGAACCGCGCGCGCGCGTCGTCGCGGCCGGCGATGCGTGCATGCAAGAGCTTCAGCGCGACCTTGCGATCGAGATCCGGATCGTGCGCTTCCCACACCTCTCCCATGCCGCCGCGACCGAGAAGCCGCTCGAGGCGGTACTTGCCGAGCTGGGCCCCGGGTTTCACCTCACCGTCCACGCCGGCGAATCTACCAGGTGGCGCCGCCCGATCAGCGCGGTGATCCGTCGCGCTTCCACGTCCCGGACGCGCCGCCTCGCTTCTCCTCGAGGCGGATCGCGCCGATCGTCATGCCGCGATCGATCGCCTTGCACATGTCGTAGACGGTCAGGGCGGCTGCGCTCACGGCCGCGAGCGCTTCCATCTCGACGCCGCTGCGATCGAACGCACGCACGATCGCGGTGATCTGCACGCGGTTCCCATCGACGCGGAGATCCATGTCGACGCCCGTGATCCGCAGCGGATGACACAACGGGATCCAGTCCGCGGTCTTCTTGGCCGCCTGGATGCCGGCGATGCGAGCGACGCCGAGCACGTCACCCTTGCCGATCGTGCCGGCCTTCACGGCGGCGATCGTCGCGGGCTGCATCTCGACATGACCGCTCGCGGTGCCGACGCGTTCGGTCTCGGGCTTTTGGCCGACATCGACCATGTGTGCCGCGCCCGCGTCGTCGAAGTGCGTGAGCTTGCCGGGCGGCGTTCCGGGCGCCTTTGTCGGCGGCTTGGCCACTACTCGACCGTGACGGACTTGGCCAGGTTGCGCGGCTGGTCGATGTCCGTGCCTTTGAAGTCCGCGACGTAATACGCCAGCATCTGTAGCGGCAGCACCGTCAGCACCGGCTGCAGCTCGAGGGCGGTGTCCGGGATCACGATGACGTCGTCGGAGTGGGCACCGATCTCGTTGTCACCGCGCGAAGCGATCGCGATGACCTTGCCCTGGCGCGCGCGGACCTCGGCGAGGTTCGACACGGTCTTGTCGTACGACGGACCGCGCGGGACCAGCACCACGACGGGCAGGTGCTCGTCGATGAGCGCGATCGGTCCGTGCTTCATCTCGCCGGCGGCGTAGCCCTCGGCGTGGATGTACGAGATCTCCTTCAGCTTGAGCGCGCCCTCGAGCGCGATCGGATACATGATCCCGCGGCCGAGGAAGAGGAAGTCCTGGGCCTTGAAGTACTTGCGCGCGATGCCCTGGATCTCCTTGTCGAGGCCGAGCACCGTCTCGATCATGCGCGGGAGCCGCATGGCGTCATGGAGCCGCGACCGGATCTCGTCGCGGGAGAGCCGCCCGCGCACGATGCCGAGCTTGAGCGCCACGAGGTACATCGCGATCGCCTGCGTCACGAACGCCTTGGTCGACGCGACACCGATCTCCGGTCCTGCCTGCGTATAGAGGACATCGTCCGACGCGCGAGCGATCGTCGACTCGCGCACGTTGCAGATCGCGAGCACGCGAGCGCCCTGGCGCTTGCCCTCCTCGAGAGCCGCGAGCGTGTCGGCGGTCTCGCCCG
>JBJXGN010000092.1:0-56132 GCA_046160585.1 Kofleriaceae bacterium | reverse complement strand
CATGTCCGGGTAGCGCTTCCCCGGATCGTTCGCGAGGCCGCGCGTGACGATCTCGATCACGCGCTGCGGGATCGCGTGCCTTGGAGGCCGCGTCATCTTCTGCAGCGCGATCGCTGCGGCGATCGTCGCGAGCGACGTCCCCGTGAATGGCCGCTCGCCGAACAGCGCCTCCCACGCGACGACACAGAACGCGAACTGATCCGCCCGCGCATCCACAGGGTCGCCGATGAGCTGCTCCGGTGCCATGTACGCGGGCGTGCCCAGTACGGAGCCGGTCATCGTCATCGGCTTCGACGGATCGATCGTCGTCGAGATCGGGATGATCTTGTCGCTCGTGCGCGTCTGCACGTGCGCGATACCGAAGTCGCTCACGCGTGGCCGCCCGTCCTCGCCGACGAGCACGTTCTCCGGCTTGAAGTCGCGGTGCACGAGGTTGGCCGCATGGGCCGCGGCGAGGCCCTGCCCGGCACCTACGAGGATCTCGACGACCTCGCGCCACGTTCGTGGCTGCGCGCGCATCCACGTCCCCAGCGTGCCGCCCTTGACGTACTCCATCGCGACGTAGAGGCGATCCTCGAAGCTCGCGACCTCGAACACCGTCACGACGTTCGGATGCGCGAGCTTGGCCATCGCGACCGCCTCGCGATGCAAGCGATCACTGCCCGAGCCCACGCCGTGTAGCTTCACCGCCACGTCGCGACCGAGCGTGCGGTCACGCGCCAGATAGACGGCGCCCATGCCACCGCGGCCGAGCAATCGTTTGACGTCGTAGCGATCGCCGAGGCGCACCTGCGCGGCGGGGATCGGCGGCGCGGGAGAACCGTCGGCCCCGGGCTGGGGTGTCCCGAGCGCCGTCGGGCCGGTGCCGAGGGCGCCGTTGACGACCCCGCGACACGTCGGGCACGTGCTGATGTGCGCGTCGAGCTCGACGGCATGCGCCTCCTCGAACTCGATCGCGTGGGCCACGCCGCCGGAGTGCGCGGCATACGCCAGGAGCGCGTCGTTGGTCGGGCACTTCACGCGTCCCGATGGTAGCGCACCCGCGTGAACCGTGCGTGAACCGCGTCGACGACGAACACCGCGTCCACAATCGGCCCCTGCGGGTGACGATGCCGATCGCGTGAGGTCAGAGGATCACGGGATTGATCGAGCGTCACGTCGGCGTTGGCGGCACACGGTGAGGCGCATCCACCGTTGTTCTGGACGACCGACTCGACGTAGTCGTATTCGAGAGCGAACGTACACGCGACGGGATCCATCGTGCCGCGCATCGTCTCGGTCGCGCGCCACCCGCAGCCATCGCTGAACGGATGATCGTGCGTGTAGACGAACATCACCATGTTGTTCGTTAGCGGCCCCGAGAAGATCACGCCCTCGCCGAAGTCGATCGTGATCGTGGTCCCGCTGCGCGACACCGTCGCGGTGCCCGCGAGCTTATCGAGGCTGTTCCAGATCGCGCAGCTCTCCTCGATCTGGACGGAGAGCGCGACTTCGACCTGCGTGACTTGCTCGTAGCAAACGGGCGGCCCCATGTCCGGCGTCGCCATCGCGCTATCCCCCGGCATCTCGCTATCGTCGCCCGTGCGACCACTGGGTCCGCAACTCGCGAGCACGGCGGCGACGGCGACCCAGCGGACCATGCGACGATCCTATCAGTGCCCAGCTACCGGCGGCATATCGACGTCGCGCTCGATCTCGCGAAGACGTTCACGCTGCAGCAAGTCGGGCGGCACGATCCGACCACCACGCTCGACGGGACGCGGTTCGCGAAGACGTACCTCACCGGCGGTCAGGTCGTGCGCGTCACGATCGCGCGGGCGGCGGCGGGCTGTGTCGTCGAGGTGGAGAGCGAGGCCGAGCTCGATGGCGACCCGTGCGAACGTTGGGCCGCGGAGCTCGAGCGACCGCTCGCATCGTTCGACGAGCACGTAGAGCTCGCACGCCTCGCGCGCCAGGTGTCGGGATTGCGCCTCGCGCGCGTCCCGTGGCTGTTCGACACCGCGGCGAGCTTCGTGCTCCAGCAGCGGATCACCTTCAAGGACGCCGCGCGTGCGTGGCGCCGGATCGCCGAGAGGTGGGGCGTGCGCTCCGACCTCGGTCTCGCGTTCCCCGATGCGAAGCGCATGACGATGGTGACGTTGCCCGAGTTGCAAGCGATGGATATCGACGCACGACGTGCGCGCGCGCTCCTCGCCGTCGCCCGCGAGGAGGTGTTCGCGCGCTTCCTTCGCGACGGAACGCCACGCGACACGCTGCGCAAGCGACTCGCCAGCATCCACGGCATCGGACCGTGGACGACGGAGATGGTCCTCGGCTATGGCACCGGCGATGCCGATGCGGTGCCCACCGGCGACCTCCACTTGCCGTCGTTCGTGACCGAGGCGCTGGCTGGCGAGATCGTGGGCACCGACGAGCGCATGCTGGAGTTACTCGAGCCATTCCGCCCGCATCGCTTCCTCGCGATCCGCCTGCTGTGGGCGCGCTGAGTGTTGCGCGTTTTTTTGGCCTTGCCAGAACCGACAGTCAGCGATATATCGGAATCATGTCACGACATACCTGGTTCGGTCACGGCGACGATTGCGAGTTCGGTCCACGGCACGGTCGCGGTGGTGGCCGGCACGGTCGCGGTCCGGGCGGTCCACCGCCTCCTCCCGGTGGCTTCGGCGGTCCGCCACCGCCGTGGGCGCAGTGGGCGCAGAGCCTGCTCGGCGGTCATCGCCATCGCGCGCGCCGCGGCAACGTTCGCGCGGCGATCCTCTCGTTGCTCGCCGATGCCTCGCTCAACGGCTACCAGATGATGCAGGCAATCGAGCAGCGCTCGCAGGGCCAGTGGCGACCGAGCTCGGGCTCGATCTATCCGACGCTCCAGCTCCTCGAGGACGAGGGACTCGTACAAGTCGACGCGACGAGCGGCGATCAGGGCTCGAGCCGCACGTACAAGCTCACCACGAAGGGCAAGCGCCACGTCGAGGACCGCCGCGAGGAGCTCGACGCGGAGTGGGCGTCGTTCGAGCAGACGGACACGCAGGGCACGCCGATCGTCGTGCTGATGGCGATGTTCCGCGATGTCGCGGCCGCCGCGATGCAGGTCGCCCAGAGCGGCACTGCGGCGCAAGTCGAAGAAGCGCGCAAGCTGCTCGCCGAGGTGCGGCGCAAGCTGTACGGCATCCTCGCCGAGGATCCCGACGACGAGTGATCTAGCGCGCCGCCTCGACCGTCACGACCACGGGGCAGTGATCCGACACGTGGTCGGCCCAGATCGGACAACTGTCGGTCGCCTCGCACCCGTGGGTCGCACATGCGCCTGCCGCCTCGACACGAAGCGCTCGCTGCGTGACGAACACGTGATCGAGCCGCGACCGTGGGCACGCGTCCTCGCGCGACCAGAACGCGCTGCACGAGAGGTCGCGCGTCGCCCACTGTACGCGCCCCTTCGTCGCCAGCGCCGCCAGGTTGTTTCGATCGCGGTCGCCGGTGGCGTTGAAGTCACCGAGTAGGATCGTGGGCTCGTCGGGATCGCCCTTCGCGAGGATCGCGCCGAGCCCGCGCAGCTGGCGCTCGCGGATGTCCTCGTTCGCGCCGCCCGACTTCAGATGCACGACGAGCACGCGCACGATCGATCCGCCGGCCACGGGTCGCAGCCGCACCTCGAACGTCGGCTTGTGCCGCTCGCCGATGCGCGTCTCGTGGTGTGCACGCGTCGACACGAGCGTCCACACGCGCGTGTCGAACACCACCCCGTTGTGGTGCGACTTGCCGGTCGCGCCCGCGTGCATCGGCCTCGTCGTCCGCGAGGTCCACGGCGCGGTGTCGAGGTGGACAAACTCCCAGGCCGCGCCGAGCCTGCGCTCTGCTTCGATCGCGAACAGCGCCGGCTCGCTGATCTCCTGCACCGCGACGAACGATGCGCCGATCTCCGCGATCTGCGCGAACGCGCCGTCGATCTGTCGCGCGTCCTTGGGGAAGTTCTCGATGTTGAATGTCGCGAACCGCTGCGTGACCACCCCGTCGCGACAGCGCATCCGCGCCGCGATCACCGAGAGGGCGATCGCGAAGGCGACGAGGATCCACGCGACGCGCTTCACGCCGCGAGTGTAGCGGGCATCACCACACGACGCCCGTCCCGCAGTTCTGCGTCGGCGAGTCGAGGCACGAATAACACCACAGCTCGTAACGCACGTGGCGGATCGATCCCGACGCGCCCGTCGCGTAGTGGATCGGACTCCACCCGGACATCTGCCCGCGATCGAAAACGTCGGCGGTGCAACGCGAACGCTGCATCGTGAACTTCCCTACGTAGTCGTCGGGGTTACACACGAAACCCCAGCACTCGTCGTCCTCGTAGACCAGCTCGGTATGGTCGGGCAGCACCGGAATGGGAGCGTTGGCCGGCACTGCGCGACATCGACCACCGCTGCCATAGATGAACGGATAGCGATGAAAGTTGGTGCTCGGCCCCGTCCACTCCCACTGCGGGCGCGTGCCGGAGACGTGAGCGGGGCCGCGGAAGTTCGACGCCCATGCACTGTTCGGATCGAACGTCCTCCCTCCCAGCATCGTCGGATAGTTCCCCGTTTTCACGCCACCCGCGCCGCGAAAGTACATGAACGACTCCGGACCGTTTAGCCGACCTTCGTGCGAGTTCGTGATCCCCGCTTCGAAGATCGCCGGGAATGCGCAGTAGACGTCCCACTTCTGGCACTGCGCCTTCTGCGTCGCGCACGTGGTGACCCTGCCGTCGTCCTCCATGCACTGCTCGGAGCACGAGACGTCCGGACCACACACATCACACGACTGGCAGTAGCCCGCGTCGGCGCAGGTCGTGTGGTCCCCGGTGCGTTCGTCGCGACACTCGAAGTGACACGTGCTGGTCTCGTCGCAGTATTCGCAGCTCGGCAGATCGTCCTGGGGACACTGGTCGTCGTCGCATGGATCGAGGCGTTGCTCGATCGTCGACGTGGTGGATGGCGACGGTGACTCGGCGGCGCACGCCGCGAGCGCGATGGCAAGAAGCAGCTGGTGTCTCATGCGCGCCGGAGGAGCAACGGCGGTGCCACGCGTAACTATCGGGATCCGCGAAGACGCTCGCGATCGTCACGACACTTCGTCAAGACGATCAGGTGCGCGAGCGGCGGCGCATCGCCACCCGCAAGCCGACGAGCAGCAGACCCGCGAGCGCGCCGGCACCGAAGCCCATCGTCTTCGTGCCACCACTTGGTGCGGGCGTCGTCGGAGCCGGCGTCGTCTTCTTCACCGGCGCGGCCTTCTTGAGCCCGATCTCCCACAGGTCGCGCCCGATGAAGTTCGCCACGGCGAGCTTGCCGCGCGGAACGTACGCGAGCTTGCCCGCTGCGATCGGCTGGCGATGGCCACCATCCGGCGGACCGCCCCACACGCCGCGCCGCGGGTTCTTGCACGCGACCGGCCCTGTCCACCAGTGGCGGATCGCGTACCGCGCTTGGAAGTTGTTCTGCGCGGCGGGCGACGCACCATATTCGAGGCCGCTCTTGCTCCACATCTCTCGACCGCCGGCGACCGGCTTCGCCTCGCGGAACCGCAGGTCGTCCTTCATGTCGTTGCGGCCGTACCGGGCATGAAGGCGCGTGAGCGTGTACGTGCCCTGCGCGATCTCGCCGCCGATCAGGTCACCGCCGAGCGTCATCATGTCGGCGTCGACGGGCGGCTCGGGCGGACAGGGATCGCACTTGCCCATATTGCGCGACGCCTTCCACGCGTATTCCGTAATCACCGCGCCCGGGTTCGCTTCGATCGTCTTGTCGAACAACGCGGCATAGAACTCCGCGAAGCGCTCGCGCACCCCGTTCTTCACGTCGAAGTTCGTCGGGATGAACGCGTTCTTGTAGTTCGCGACCTCGAACCGCTTGTCGCTCGAGATGATGTTGACGATCAGGTCCTGCTTGCCCTGCGAGTTCGCCATGCCGAGACGGATCGGCAGCGAGAACTCCTCGCTGTCGTAATGAAACCGCAGCGGGGAGAGCACGGCGCGATTGCCCTCCATCTTCACCTTCTTCTGGTCGACCTTCGCGACGAAGAACTTCGATCCGGCCTCGACGTACGGGCGCAGCAGCGGTTCCGCGCCGGCCGGGATCTTGTACTTGTTCTGGACGAGCCACGTCTCGAGGCCCGCGGCCTCGGTCGCCGACAGGATCAGGATCTTGTATTCGCCGACGTCGAACTGCGCCTCGATCTTGACCGTATCCATCTTCTTGTCGACCGAGTCACCGCCTGCCCCTCTGGCGGCACTCGACATCTTCATCGCCGGCTTCGGGTACGGGCGATACCGCACCGGCTTGGGACACGGATCCTGTTCCCAGTACTCCACGAGCCTCGGCGCGCCGAGCTGGTCGACGCGGCGGAACACGTCCCTGTTGAGCGTCTTGACCTCGGTCTCGCGCAGAACGACCGGCACTGGCACGACCATCGCGAAATCCTCGAGGGGACCCGCATAGTCGTTCTGCATCGACAACACCGTCCGCGTGCCCTCGCGCATGAGCACGACCTGCGTCGCATCCGCGAACATCGGCTTCTCCGAGCCGCTCACGTAGAACCCGCAGAACGCGTCTGCCGTCTTCACCTGTGCGACGGTCGCCAGTGCGGCCGCACCTACCAGCGTTGCAAGCTTTTTCATGGAACCCCCATCGGTAAGCAAACGCCGTCCCGCCACCTCGGATCTATCGATCCTGGCGGCGATTTTTCGAGCATTTTCTCGGTCACGTTTCGGCGTGATCACAGCACTTGACCGGGCGGCGCCAATTGCGTTCTGTATGCGTATGCACAGGCTGCTGGTTGTCCTCGCGATGTGGGGTGCGTGCGGGGGCGACGAGCCTGCCGGCGAGGGGATGATCACGCTGGCGATCACGTCCCCAACACCCGGTTCTCAGTTCGAGCGGGTCACACTCGACGACATCGGGGCCCTCGTGGCGACGGTACCGGTGGAGGTCGCGGTCACGGGCATGCCGGCGCGTGTCGCCATCTCGTTGGCGGGGACCGAGATCGGACCGGTGTCGGCCGAGGGAACGGCCACTGCCATCCTCGGTGCCGCCGGCGCAGCGACGCTCGTCGCGACCGCGTTCGACGCGGATGAGCAGCCCATCGCCACGGCCGAGGTCGCGGTCGAGGTTGTCGAGCCCACGGTCGCGAACTGCCGCGAGTGGCTCGATGTGGTCGGCCAGCAGTACACGGTCGGCCCCGCGAGCCGTGGCATCGCGGATCCGGTGACGCTCATGATGCCGATCAACGGCGTCGCCTTTCGCGTCGGCGCGAACATGCGCCAGACGATGCTCGCCGACTGCGCGCTCGCTCGTTCGCTATTCCTCGCGGCCCCGTCGTGGCGCAAGCGCGGCATCGTCGAAGTGACCGACATGGGCGTCTACAACTACCGCTGCATCAACAACGACGGCACGCCGCCGAACTGCACGATCGGCCTGTCGGAGCACTCGTTCGGTAACGCGATCGATCTGGGGTCGTTCAAGGACATGGCCGGCGAGGTCTACTCGGTCAATGACGACTGGGTCATCGATCCCGACGACAAGACCTGCACCGCACCGACGGAGCCGGGCAAGGACACGCTCCTGCACGAGATGATCTGCGAGCTCAAGACGAACAAGATCTGGAACATCGTCCTCACGCCGAACTACAACGCGCTCCACCGCAACCACTTCCACGTGGATCTGACCGCGGGCTCGGACTTCATCACGCGCACGCTGATCGACGAGGGCGTGCACGGTCACCACGACCACGCCCTCGATCACTGACGATCAAAACGTCAGGATCTCGAACGTGTCGACGGCGCCGAACGCCTGCACCGTCGCGCCGCCCGGGACATAAAGACTGTTCCCGATCACCGCTGCGCCCATGCCGTGCCGCGGCGTGAGCATCGGATCGTGTTCGGTCCACGTGTTCGTCGCCGGCACGTACGACTCGACCTCCGCGAACACGCCACTCGCGATGGCGCCGTTGCCCTCCCCACCGACGACGACGATGCGATCGCCGATCACGCCACACGCGGTCCCGCCACGCGCGGTCGGCATCGGCGCTCGAGCCTCCCATCCACCCGCACCGGGCGTGAGCGCGTAGACCTCGCCCTGCAGCGAACCGATGCCCGTCGCACGTCCGCCGGTCGCGTACAGCGTGCCACCGACGGCACCGCCGCACCCGTGATCCCGATTGGTGGGTAGCGGCGGGAACGTCGTGTCCCACGTGTCGGTCGCCGGCTCGTACGCGCTCGTCTGCGCGACCGAACCGTTCCGCAGTCCTCCAACGAGGAAAATGCGATCGCCGATCGTCGCCGCGATGCCCGCAGCGCGCGCCTGTCCCGCTGCCATCGACGCGTGGACCTGCCACGCGGTGTCTCCCGGCGCGATCGACCACACATGGCCGACCGTCGTGAAGTTGATCGACTCCATCGCACCGAGCACGTAGATACGCCCGCCATGAACGGCTGCGTTCGCGTGATGGATTGCACGCGGCATCGTCGGTCCGAGCGACCAGGTGCAGGTCTGCGTGTCGAACACCTGCACGGTGTCGAGGACGGCGAGCGTCTCGTCGAACCCGCCGATCACGTAGAGCTTGCCGTCGAACGCCACCACAGCGGTCTCCTGCGTGGGGCCGTTGCCCACGCCGGGAGCAGGCACCCAGCCCGGTCCGGGAGCGCAGGTCGTCACCTGACCGTCGCCCCCACCCCCGTCATTACGTCCCGCGTCGACTCCAGACGACGAATCGTCCCCACAGGCCGCGAGGAGGCAGAACCAGAGGCAGCGACCGGGAGGAGTTCGCATGCCCGGATCGTACTCACTTGGCCGCCGTCCCGCCTTCTTCGAGCCCGTCCGTTATCATGGCGACTCGTCCGCCTTGACAGACCGTCCGTTATAACGGAGGCTCTTGATCATGACGCTCCATCGAACCCGTCTCGCCATCGTGACCCTCGCATTCGCGGGGGCGGCGGCATGTTCGACGGAGACGAAGTACACGTCGGCGAGCAAAGAGGTCCGGCTCCTCAACGTCTCGTACGACCCGACGCGCGAGTTGTACACGGCGGTAAACGCCGCGTTCGCCAAGCAGTGGGAGGCCAAGACGGGCCAGAAGGTCACCATCGAGCAGTCGCACGGCGGCTCGAGCAAGCAGGCGCGCGCCGTGATCGACGGTCTCGAGGCCGACGTCGTCACCCTCGCCCTCGCCCACGACATCGACGCGATCGCGAAGGCCGGCCTCCTCGACGCCGACTGGCAGTCCGAGTTGTCCGATCATTCGTCGCCGTACACGTCGACGATCGTGTTCCTCGTTCGCAAGGGGAACCCGAAGGCCATCGCCGACTGGGGCGATCTCGTCAAGGACGGTGTCGAGGTAATCACGCCGAACCCGAAGACGTCCGGCGGCGCGCGCTGGAACTACCTCGCCGCCTGGGGCTACGCACTTGCGCAGAACGGCGGCGATCAGGGCAAGGCCCTCGAGTTCGTGAAGTCGTTGGTCTCCCGCGTTCCGGTGCTCGACTCCGGCGCGCGTGGAGCGACAACGACGTTCGCCGAGCGCGGCATCGGCGACGTGCTGCTCGCGTGGGAGAACGAAGCGCTCCTCGCGCAGAAGAAGCTCGGCGCCGACAAGCTCGAGATCGTCGTGCCAACGACCTCGATCCTCGCGCAGCCGCCGGTCGCGATCGTCGACGAGGTCGTCGACAAACGCGGCACGCGCGAGGTGGCGACCGCGTACCTGAACTTCCTCTATTCAGCCGAGGGCCAGAAGCTCGTCGCGGAAAACTTCTATCGCCCGACGGATGCGGGCGCCGCCCCCGCCGGGCAGTTCGCCGCGACAAAGCTGTTCACGATCGACGAGGTGTTTGGCGGCTGGGCCACGGCGCAGCCGGCGCACTTCGACGATGGTGCGACGTTCGACAAGCTCAGCGCGAAGTAGCACGTGTTCGGCGTCCGGCGTTCAGCACTGCCCGGCTTCGGGCTGACGATGGGCTACACGGTCGTGTATCTGTCGCTGATCGTGCTGTTGCCGCTCGCGGCGCTCGGCCTGCGCGCGCTCGATCTGTCGGCCGAGCAGCTGTGGAAGCTCGCGACGAGTGACCGCGCGCTCGCGTCGTACAAGATCACGTTCGGCGCGTCGTTCGTCGCCGCGCTGATCAACGTCGTGTTCGGGACGATCCTCGCGTGGGTCCTTGTCCGCTATCGCTTCGTCGGACGCGACCTGATCGACGCGATCGTCGACATCCCGTTCGCGCTTCCGACGGCGGTCTCGGGCCTCGCGCTCACGTCCGTGCTCGCGCCGAATGGCTGGATCGGCCAGTTCCTAGCGCCACTCGGCATCCAGGCGGTGTTCAGCCCGCTCGGCATCACGCTCGCGCTCGTGTTCATCGGCTTGCCGTTCGTGGTGCGCACGGTGCAGCCGGTGCTCGAGGAGCTAGAGCCGGAGATCGAGGAGGCGGCGGCCGTCCTCGGTGCGTCGCGCGGACAGACGCTCGTGCGCATCATCTTCCCCACGCTCGCCCCCGCGATGCTGACCGGGTTCGCGCTCGCGTTCGCACGGGCGATCGGCGAATACGGCTCCGTCGTCTTCATCGCCGGCAACAAGCAGTACGAGACCGAGATCACGCCGCTACTGATCATGTCTCGGCTCGAGGAGTACGACTATGCGGGCGCGACAGCGATCGCTGGCGTGATGCTGCTCGTGTCGTTCGCGATGCTGCTCGTCATCAACGGACTCGGCGCGTGGGCGCGCCGGCGCGCGGGGCACCTGTGAGCCTCGAGCGCGCCGTTCCTCGTCGCCCTGCAGCCGCCACGGCGGAGCCCGCGTGGGTCCGCCGTACGCTGATCGCGATCGGCGTTCTGTTCCTCGCACTGTTCGTGATCGTCCCGCTCGTCGCGGTCCTGAGCGCCGCGCTGTCGCACGGCTGGTCCGCGTACGCGAATGCGATCCGCGACCCGTCCGCGCTGCGCGCGTTGAAGCTCACGTTGATCGCAGCGGTGATCGCCGTACCGCTAAACCTCGTGTTCGGCGTCGCGGCCGCGTGGGCGATCGCGCGCTTCCAGTTCCGTGGCCGAGCGCTGTTGATCTCGCTGATCGATCTCCCGCTCGCTGTCTCTCCCGTGATTGCGGGTCTCGTGTTCGTGCTCTTGTTTGGCAAGAACGGCCTGTTCGGCCCGTGGCTGTCGGCGCACGGGATCCAGATCATCTTCGCGTTGCCTGGCATCGTCCTCGCGACGACGTTCGTAACGTTCCCGTTCATCGCGCGCGAGCTGATCCCGCTCATGGAGTCGCAGGGGCACGAAGAAGAGGAAGCCGCGATGGTGCTCGGCGCGACGCCGTGGCAGATGTTCTTCCGCGTCACGCTGCCGAAGATCAAGTGGGGCCTCATGTACGGCGTGGTGCTGTGCACCGCACGCGCGATGGGCGAGTTCGGCGCGGTCTCCGTCGTCAGCGGCAACATCCGCGGACGGACCAGCACGCTGCCGCTGCACGTGGAGATCCTCTACAACGAGTACGAGTACCAGGCCGCGTTCGCTGTGGCTTCGCTGCTCGTCATCATCGGGCTCGTCGGCCTCGTCGCACGCCGGTGGATCGCACGGAGACGAAAGGAAGCAGAATGATCGAGGTACGCAACGTCACGAAGCGGTTCGGCTCGTTCACCGCCCTCGACGATGTCTCGCTCGACGTCCCGAGCGGCGAGCTCGTGGCGCTGCTGGGCCCGTCGGGCTCCGGCAAGACGTCGCTGCTGCGGATCCTTTCAGGGCTCGAAGCACCCGACACCGGGCGGACGCTGCTCGACGGTCAGGATCTCGGCGCGCAGTCCGCGCGCCAGCGCAACGTCGGCCTCGTGTTCCAGCACTACGCGTTGTTCCGCCACCTCGACTGCTACGAGAACGTCGCGTTCGCGCTGCGCGTGCGGAAGCGCCCCGAGGCCGACGTCGCGAAGCGCGTGACCGAGCTGTTGCGTCTCGTGCAGCTCGAAGGACTCGGACGTCGCTTGCCCTCGCAACTCTCGGGTGGCCAGCGCCAGCGGATCGCCTTGGCGCGAGCCCTCGCCGCACAGCCGCGCGTGCTGCTCCTCGACGAGCCGTTCGGGGCGCTCGACGCACAGGTCCGCGCGGAGCTCCGAACGTGGCTGCGCCGCCTCCACGACGAGATCCACCTGACCACGGTGTTCGTCACGCACGATCAGGACGAGGCGTTCGAGGTCGCCGATCGAGTCGTCGTCATGAACCACGGCAAGGTCGAGCAGGTCGGCTCACCTACCGAAGTGTTCCAGCGACCGGCGAACGACTTCGTCATGCGCTTTGTCGGGCACGTCAACGTCCTCGATGCGCAGCTCGAGGCGGGGCGCGCGCGGATCGGTGGCACGCTGGTCACGCTCGCCAACGACGACCACGTCACGCGCGCCGGCGCGAGCCGCGTCTACGTCCGCCCGCACGAGGTCGAGGTCGCGCGCGACCGCGCCGAGAACGCCGTGCCCGCGAAGGTCGTGCGGGTCACGCCGCTCGGCTCTGGCCTCAAGATCGAGCTCGTGGTCCCGTCGCTCGGGCACCCGACGAGTGTGCGCGCCGACGTCGACTGGGAACGCGGCTCGGCGCTGGGGCTCCGCGACGGCGACGACGTCTTCGTGTTGCTGCGGCGCGCGCGCGTGTTCGCCGACGCGGCGTAGTCAGTCGAACTTCGCGTCGTAGATCGTGAGGGCGAGGCTCGTCGAGCGACGGGCCACGAGCCACGGTGCGTGCAGCTCCATGTCGACGGTGCACACGACGATCGGACGCGAGCGCGCGAGCGCCTCGAGCTTGCCGAGCACGGCGCGCAGCATGTCGCCATTGAATGGTGAATAAAGGAAGAACACCGAGGCGTCGAGCTCCGTGTCGACGACGTTGCCGAGCACGAACGTGACCTCGGGCAGCCGCAGTGCTTCCACACGCTCGCGTGCGACTCCGACGAGCGGCCGCTGGATCTCGATGCCCCCCGCGCGTGCGCCGGACAGCAGGTGCGCGAGGATCGAGACGCGGCCGACCCCGGAGCCGAGATCGACGAACGTGTCCGTGGAGCGTAGAGGTACGTCGTGGACCATGCGCATGATCTCGTCGACGCCGCACGGAAGGTACGGCGTCCCACCGCGCGGGATGTTCGAGTCGCTCGGCACGTAGTCGAAGCCGAGGACCTCGTCGACGAACGTGTCGCGATCGTCCGGTGACACGTCACGGATCAAGTTCGCCAGCGCCGGCCCGCGCAGCTTCTTGCCCCGCACTCCATCAATAATCTCCGCACGGAGCACGCGCGCGCGGAGCCGCAGATCCTCGTTCACCTACCCTCTACGCTACCTTGGATGTCGCCCGGCTCCAGGAGCTCGGTGACCAGGATGGACAAAAGCTCGGTGGTCCGGGCGACGGTGCTGTCGCCGGCGCGTGCGAGCGCTCGACGGACCGCGGACTCGACCGTGCCGCGCTTGTCGCGATCGACGCGGAGGCCGGGTCCGGTCAGCTCGAAGCGCCAGCGGCGGCGGTCGTCGGGGTCGATCCGGCGGGCAATGAAGCCGTTCTTCTCGAGGCGCATGAGGACACCGGTAAGCGTGCTCGGGTGGATGCCAAGCGTTCTCGCGAGATCACGCGCCGTGATTTTCGGCGACTGGCCGAGGATCCGGATCACGAGGCGCTGTGGCCCCGTGACGCCGAGGTTCCGCGCCATTCGCTTCGATGCGACCTGCAGGGCGTGGCTGAGCTCCCACAGGGAGTGCATGAACAATAGGGTCTCGCCGATTGGCTTCACCCGGGGGACGTGGCGGACAGGCACGTCTACCACGGTAACGCGAATCGCCGGATCCCCGCGAGAGCGCCTTGCAGAATGCGAGGCCACGAAGGCCGCGCACGTCGTGTTACGTTCGCCGCGATGTCGTCAGCGCTGACGCTGTATGCAGAGACCAGCTGGATGAGCCCTTGGGTGTTTCACGCGATGGTGGCGCTCGAGGAGAAGCAGCTTTCCTACAGCGTCGAGGTCGTGCCGCTCCCGATCCCCAAGGAGGTCGCGCAGAACCTCGCGGCCAAGGCAGTCCTTGGCAAGGTGCCGGTCCTCGTCCACGACGAGTTGTGGATCTCCGAGTCGCTCGCGATCAGCGAGTACCTCGCGGAGACGTTTCCGTTTCCAAAGCACCCGCGGATCTTTCCAGAGGATCTGAAGGAGCGCGCGCGTGCGCGTCAGGTGATGTCGTGGCTGCGCACGAGCCTCATGGGCCTGCGCTCCGATCGGCCGACAACGAACGTGTTCGGGCACCCGACCGTGCGCCCGATGTCCGAAAAGGGACGCGCCGACGCCGACGAGCTTCTCCGCGTCGCCATGGCGCTCGTCACGCCGGGCAAGCCACACATGTTCGGGACGTGGTCGATCGCGGACGCGGACCTCGCGCTCGCACTCATGCGGATGATCGGCAGCCAGGACAACGTCCCGCAATTCCTCGTGGACTATGCCCTCGCACAGTGGGACCGCAGCAGCATCAAGCGCTACATCGCCCATGTACCCACGGCTCCGTGAAACTTCTCATTGACACAGTTCGACAACCGTCGTATTGATGGGTTGTAGGCCACATGAAGGACGACATCGACAAGCTCGCGCGCATGTTCAAGGCGCTGTCGAACCCGAATCGACTACGGCTGTTCCTGAACCTTCTCGAGGAGAGCAAGCTCGACCTGGCCAAGGGTCGGATCCACGACTGCTTCCTCGTGAAGCTCCTCGGTGGGCTCGGTGACCTCGGAGCACCGACGGTGAGCCACCACGTCAAGGAGCTCTCCGACGCCGGCCTCATCACGACCCAGCGCGAGGGCAAGCAGCTCATCTGCTCGGTGGATCCGGACGGCCTCGCGTTCCTGCGCACTGCCCTGTCGTTCACGCCGGGAGCCATCCCCGGTCTGTCCCCTCACCTCGCTTGATCCAGCCAGCACGGCAACGAGCTGGCTCTTTTCGCGCCCTTATAATTCGATAATCTTAGAACTATCAAACCTGGAGATCCTCATGCATCGCGACATCGTCATCGAGAAATACGGCCCCGCCTCCACGCTCGTCACCCGCCAGATCGCGCCGCGCGCTCCCGGCGACGACGAGATCACGATCGACGTCGCGTATTCGGGCGTGAACTTCGCCGACGTGCAGATGCGGATCGGCCTCTACCCCGACGCGCCGAAGAAGCCGTTCGTCCCGGGCTACGAGGTGTCGGGACGCATCAGCGCCGTCGGCAAGAACGTGAAGGACTTCGAGGTCGGTGACGCGGTGGTCGCGGGCACCTACTTCGGCGGGTACGCGTCGACGGTCACGATCCCCGTGCACCAGGCGTTCAAGCTCCCCGAGAAGATGGACCTCGCCTCGGGCGCAGCGCTGCCCGTCGCGTTCTTCACCGCGCAGCTCGCGGTGTTCGAGATGGCGCGCGTGCGCAAGGGCGATCGCGTCGTCATCGAGTGCGCCACTGGCGGTGTCGGCGTGCTCGCGATGCAGATGGCCAAACACGCCGGCGCGGAGGTCACGGGCCTCACGACGAGCGCGCACAAGAAGAAGTTCATCGAGGAGCACGGTGCGACCGCGTACACGCTCGACGAGTTCAAGGCTGACAAGTCGCTGACCGGCTACGACTTCATCCTCAACGCGTCCGGCGGCGGCAACATCGGGTGGCAGCGCAAGCGCCTCCAGCTCACGGGCCGCATCGTGTGCATTGGCATGTCGTCGGGCGTGAAGGACGGCAAGCGCAGCTTCCTGCGGATCGCGAGGGCGGTGCTCTCGATGCCGCGAATCAGCATCCTGCGTCTGTTCGACGAGAACACCGGCGTCTACGCGCTCAACGCGCTGCACGTTCTGCGCGACCCCGAGTGGATCGCGAAGCTCACACGATCGATGTCGACGATCCCCGCAATGAAGCTCGAGCCGCACGTCGGCAAGGTCTTCGACGCGAGCGAGGTCGGCCAGGCGCACGACTTCCTGTCGAGCAAGCAGGCGACCGGCAAGGTGCTGATCGCGTGGAATCAGAACGCGAACTGACTACAGGATCACGGGTGCGGTCGTGGTCACGGCCGCCCCGTACCACGACGGTCCGGTGTTCTGGATGATCGTGCCGACGCCTGTCGTCGGATCGATCGTCAAGAAGCGCCCGCTGCTCGTGAAGCCGAAGATCTTGTCCTCCCAGAACGCGACGCCCCAGATCTCGGCGACGCCGATATCCGTCCCGACCACGGTCGCGGCAAAGGTCGACGGCGCGAGCCGCACGAGCCGATCGCTCGACAGGCCGTTGTCGGCGGTCAGCACGGTGCCGAAGCCCTCGACTGCAACGAGGTCGCCGCTCGACGAGTAGCTGCCCATGTCGCCGATCTGCGTCGCCGCGCCGGTCATCGGATCGATGCGGAACACGAGGCCGTCGTCGTTGCGCGTGCCGACGAGTACGTCGTCACCGGTCGTGCCGATCTGCGTGGCGGGAACGAACGACAGTCCGTTGAATGTACCGGTGAGCCCACCGGACAGACGTGTCGTCGCGGCGGTGGTCGGATCGACGCGGTACACGGTCGTGCGCGAGACGCCGATCATGAGGCCGTCCTTGTCGATGGCGATGTCGGTCATCTCGTCGCCCGCATTCGTGAACGTGCCGATCATCATCAGCAGATACGAATCGGGATCGATCCGGTACAGCTGCGTCGGCGTGTGCGCGTAGACCGCGGTCGTCCCGGGCGCTCCGGATCCGGAACCACTGCCGCTGCCGCTGCCGCTACCGCTGCCGTTGCCGTCGCCATCACGGTCGTCGACGCCGCACGCGACCAATACGAACACGCACGCGAGTGCGCCGAGGTGCCTCATCGAGGCGGACGATACTCCCGACACGCGCGAGCGTGCAGCCGAAAACGACCACGCGGCCCGAAGGACCGAGTCCTCTGGGGCCGCGTGGTAGGTGAAACGAACTGCGCCGCGGTGCGGCGCCCTGTGCTCGATGGGATCAGAGCGGCGGCGGCGACGCGAGGCACGCCTCGAGCGCGGGCGTCTGCGTCCAGCCGCACTGCCCGCTCGTCTGGCGCTCGCATGTCGCTTGCTGATAGCAGGCGTACTCCGGGCGGAACTCGCACGTCGAGATCGCGCCCGGGTCGTCGCTGCAGACCTGGCCCGAGCAGCCACCAACAAAGCACTCGCCACCCGGCGTCATGTTCTTCACGTTGCGGTAGGCGTTCGTCGCCGTACGGCCCTTGGCCCACTGGTTGTTCGTCTTGAAGCTGTAGCGATCGCCTGCGAGGATGAAGCCGCCGTCGGACAGATCACCGACGAGTCCCTCGATCGCCGCGTCCGACAGGTCGCCGGCCGCGAAGTCCACCTCGGCGATGTCGGCGGAGCGCGACGAGTTGAGCGCGTACTCCGTCGTGCTGTTGCACGGCGTCGTGATGCAGCGAACGCCGTTGTCCTTGACCTTCGCGAAGACGCCGTCCGACGTGCCCTCGCCGACCGCGACCCACGCCTCGGTGACGATGAAGCGACCGAGGTTTGGCATCGGGGTGTCCGTGTTCTTCTTCGCGAAGCGACCGCGAACGATCGCGTAGACGCCCTCGAACACTCCCTGGCTCGCAAAGCCGCGGAGCACGTCCTGCTGCGCCTGATCGAGGCCCGACTCCGAGAAGTCGAGCACCGGCGTGTAGCAACGCTCGGACTTGGAGCTGTCGTGGCACGTGGTCTTCGTCGCGTTCAGGCGATCGAGCCAGAGCCCGCCGCACATCGGGTACGCGCAGCGGCGCGTGTCGCCTTCGAGCTCGAAGTACGTGAACGAGCCGCCGTGGTCGGCCTTGCTCTCCAAGAGTTCCTCGGCCTCGCCGGCGAGCTCGTCGTCGGCATCGGTGGAGGCGCAGCCCATCGGGGCGAGCGCGAGGGCGAACGGGAGAGCAACAACTGTGAGGGTGCGAAGCATGGAATCGGACTCCTTACCAAAGACGATTGATGCGGCGCGGCTAAGCAGGGAACGAGCCACACCTCGAACGACTCCAAACCAATGTGTCTCCAAGCGTTTCCTGCGACGGGATCATGCGTCGCAGTGGCTGCCCGATCAGCCAAATGCGCCAACGTGTCACGCCATCGGATCGACTGCCGCGAGTCTCATCGCGACAGTCGCATTCACCGAGCTCGACTCGTCAGAGGTCGGCTGCGCAGCGAAATCCGACGATGACGTGACGCGCGGTCTTCGCGCGGCCGTGCGCCGAGGCACCACGCCCGACGCCCGCAAAGTCCTCCCACGCCGATCCCTTCACGGTCATCTCGTCGGGTGGGAACGGGGTCGAGGTCCACTGAAAGACGTTGCCGGCCATGCCGAGCACACCGTACGGACTCTTTCCGTCGACGTGCTCGCCAACGGGCATCGTGTCGCGCGGGCCACCGACCGCGGAGTTGAGGCGCGCCGGCTCGAACGTGTTGCCCCACGGATAGGCCACACCTTTGTCCCCCCGCGCTGCCTTCTCGAACTCGTGTGCTGTCGGCAGGCGTCGCGCGCTGCCGGCGAGCTCGCCGCGCCACGCGCAGTACCCCGTGGCCTCGGACCAGGTGATCAGCACCACGGGATGATCCTCGCGACCAAACGGCGGGCGATCGTCTTTCCAGACGAAGCGTGCGACCTCGGTGGCGTAGTCCTGCGCGAAGCCCTGTGCCTTCCACGCCACCTCGTCGATCACGGGGACGGGCGCGCCCTTCGCGCGGACGAACTCGGCGAACTGCGCCTGCGTGACCGGCAGCAGATCGATCCGGAATGCGGGTAGTGGCAGCTGGATGCGTTCCTCTTCACGATCGAACCAGCCCCGCTCGCGCGCCGCGTCCGTGCCCGAGGTCTCCCGGTAGTCGTCGTACGCTTGCCCGCGCTCCTCGGGTGTCGAGCCGGCGATGAACATGCCCGCCGGGATCTCGATCATCTGCGCGTCGGCGGCGATCGAGAGCGGTGCATCCGCGGCGCGTGGATGTACGACCGGCGTCGCCGACGAGCCGCAGGCAGCGCCGAACACGAACGCGAGCGGAGCCGCCGTCCGACGGAGCGACCATCGCGCTCCACGGCGACACTCACCGAGCCCACACGTGCGTGCCGGGGGATGCGCTTCGCGAGAGAGCCGACGCGTGGATACCGAGCGGGTCATCGCGACGGCTCGCTCGGTTCGGCGGCCTCGGCTCGTTTCTTTTCGATCGCGTTCGCCATGATCCTCGCGAGCTCGGAAAGATACTCGGGATCCTCGTGCAGCGCGCCAACGTCGAGCGACGCGGTGACGATCGCGGGAGTCAGGCGCGCGACCGGCCCTGCGCGATCGACGAGCATGCGTGCGCGGAGCCGCGGCTCGGCGAGATCGACGTGGATCACCGCCGAGAACAGCGCCCCGTGTTCGCCCCGCAAGACGCTCGTCGCGAACACGAAGCGCCCATCGCGCGACCATACAGGGCCGCCTTCGTCCGTGAGCGGGAGTGCGAGGATCGGTGTGGCCTCGGTCTGTCCGTACGGCAAGAGCCACAGCTCGCCGTTCGCGCGTTCGTCGACGATCGCGGGTCGCGCGAACGCGAGACGCGTGCCGTCGGGAGAGATCGCCGGTGCGCTGTCGGCCGGGCCGGTCGTGAGCTGCGTGATCGTGCCCTCGGGCGCGCGCTTCTCGATGCGGCTCTCGATGTCGTTCGCGCCGACCTGCGTGACGGATGAGTAGACGATGGTTCCATCGGTAGCGATCGACGGCGTGATCTCGTGGCCCGGCGCGCTCGTCAGCGGCTGCGGCTGACCGGCTGACCGGCCTGCATTCAGCGCAAGGCGATAGAGATCGAAGTCGCCACCCTCGCGCGTAGACGCGAAGATAATCGCGCTGCCGTCGGTGCTCCACACGGGGTGCGCATCGATCGACGGTCCATCGGTGAGCCGCGTCGCCGGCTGCTCGACGCCGAGCTTCGCGATCCACAGAGACGTCTCGGAGATCGCGCGCTCGCGACTCGAGGCGAACACGAGCCACGCACCGTCGGGCGAGATCGCTGGATGCGTGTCGCGCGCGAGCCCGCGATCGGGAGGAACGATCAGCGAAAACTGGCGATCGCCGCGCTCGTCGATCGCGACCAGCCGCGCACCCGAAGGTCCGCGCTCGGAGGCCACGATCGCGATCCGATCCGGATCGGCGCGTGGCGGTTCAGTGGTCGGGCGCTGCCCGCACGCAACGGACGAACCGGCGGCGAGCGCACCGAGGAGCCTGCTACTTCTTGTCGGCGGCCGGAGCGTCAGGCTTTTTGTCCGCGTCCTTCTTCGTCAGGTTGGACATGTTCATGTCCTTCGTGATGTCGTGGTGCGTGGGCTCGACGCCGAAGTACACGCCGACCGCGAAGATGAACACGACACCGGCGATGATTCCGCCGAACGTCCACGCCTTGTTGGATGCGTCGCGGTTCTGCTGCTCGTAGACCTGGAAGGTCGCTTCTTGCTCGCGCGGCCAGGACGAAAAATCGACGGACATCTCAACCTCCGGGTATCACGATCATTAGAGGAGAAGTACGAACCATGCAATCGCGGGGAGCGTTCGGTTGTCTAGGAGAAACGCGCTGTCCCGCGGAGCGGTGAATCAAGGTCCTATGACACCAGGTTCTCGTACCGGTTCCCACATTTTCCTCCTCATGATCTCGGCCAGTTGGGCGGGTCTGATCCACGCCGAGACCAGTGCGAGGCACGAGGCCTGCCTCGGGGTTCGAGACGAGGGGATCTGGGCCGAGCTGGACGAGAAGGTCCAGCTGGTCCTCCCTGCCGTCACGGCGGCCCGGGTGACCGCAACGATCGACGACACCCACACGCTCCTCGTCCTGTCGATCGACGGCTACCCGCGCAAGAGCTATCCGCTCGCGGGCACGGCGCGTTTGACGCTGGGCGATCGAACGCTGGCGCTACGCCCCGGCGACAAGGCGGAGCTCGCACCGCTCCTCACCACGAAGAACACGACGACCGTCGGCAAGATCAAGGACCGCGACAAAGACGGCATCCCCGATCCGCTCGACATCTTGATCGGCGCGAAGAAGACGGTGCTCAACGCCGACGCGTACACCGAGGGTTACGTCGACATCACGTATCCGATGGGCGACGTGCCGCGCACGATGGGCGTCTGCACCGACGTGATCATCCGCGCCGTGCGTAACGCCGGCCTCGATCTGCAGCAAGCGCTGCACCAGGACTTCAAGAAGTCACCGCGCTCGTATCCGATGATCAAGGGGAAGGGAAATCCCGACATCGATCACCGCCGCGTGCAGACGCTACTCCCCTACTTCAAGCGCCACTGGAACCAGCGCTCCGCCCGGCTTGACGATCCCGACGATCCGCTGCGCCCCGGCGACATCATCTTCATGGACACGTTCCCGAGTCGCTCCGGTCCCGACCACATCGGAGTCATCTCCGACGCGATCGGCGAGCAAGGGTTACCGCTGGTGATCAACAACTGGACGAACGGAACGGTGACGGCGGAGATGGATCTGCTGACGTTCGTGCCCGTCTTGCATCGCTTCCGGCTCCCAGCGACGTGACGAGCGGCTCATGAGGAAAATGACGTGTTAACGTCGGTGGGTGAAGTGGATCGTCCTCGCGTGGATCGCACTCGTGGCGGTGTCCGCGCGTGCGTTCGCTGACGACGAGAACGTCAAGCCGTCGTACCGCATCGTCATCGACCGAATCGATCACGAACCCGCATCGATCACCGGGTCGCGCCTCGCGATCTTCGTGTCGGCACTGACGCTCCAGGGGCAGCAGCTCGATCTTCACGAACCGAACACGATCAAGACGCTCGTCGGCTCGTCGGAGCTCAGGGCGCCGTTCGCGATCGGTCACTTCAGCGAGACGAACGAACGCCTCGCGATCGTCGTCGTGGTCCAGGCCACGCTCGAGTACCAGGAGGTGCTGCCGATCGTACTCGAGCAGCTCGACCAGACGTTGCTCACGCACCTCGACGAGAAGACCTTGGTCGCGATCCTCCCGTACGGCGAGACCGTCGGCACCGGCAAGCTCGCGCCGCTCAAGGCGGCGCGAGCGAAGCTTGCCAATATCTCCCAGGACGGCACCGCGGGCGATCCGGCGCTCGTCGAGACTGTCGAGCGAGCGCTGATCCTCCTCAAAAAGGCGAAGACAGACCCCGAGGGGATCCCGCTGCGGAAGCTCATACTGCTCGTCGGCGACGGTCGTGATCGTGTGGGCGACAAGGACCGCGTCACGCGGTTGGGCGTCCGTGCGGCAAAGGAGAGCGTGCGCATCCACTCGTTCGCATATTCGCCGTCGGATCAGCGCCGCCCGCTGCTCCTCTTGGGCGAGCTGTCACGCAAGTCGCTCGGCACGTTCCGCTGGCTACAGATCGGACAGGCCGATTCGTGGGCCGCGAAGTTCCAGCAGATGCTCGACGAGATCCTGAAGCAGTACGTGTTGACGTACTTCGTCGGCCCCGATGACGATCCGGGCGGCAAGAAGCTGAAGGTCACGACCGTCGGGCGTATCGCGACGGTGTCCAACGACGCGAAGATCCCCGCGTCGCTGTGCAACGGCGAGGAGTGCGGGGGCTACTGTGTCGCGAACGCATGCGTGATCCCGCGCGCGCCCGAAGGCCGCGGCGTGTTCGGCTGGATCCTTCTCGTCGGCGGCATCGGCATCGGCGCGATCGTCCTGCTCGGCCTCGTCGGCTTCGTGATCTCGAAGCGCCAACAGCCCATCCCGCTCCCACCAGAGATGGCGGGTGTCGTCGGCATCATCGCGCCGGGTGTGCCTGGCCCGGCCAAGAAACAAAAGGCGCAGAAGAAGCAGAAGCCCGTGCCCATGCCCGCGGGTCCGCCGATGCCGCAGGGCATCGCCTACATGATGTTCGTGAGCGGCCCGCGCACCGGCGAGCGCGTCATGCTCCACAACAACTTCCTCGTCGGAAAGGTGCCGGGCAATCACCTGATCATCGAGGACGGATACACATCGAGCAATCACGCGCAGATCGCCGTCGATGCGCAGGGCCAGTGGCACGTGTACGACCGCGGCTCGACCAACGGCACGTTCATCGACGGCAACCGCGTCACCGACCAGGTCTTGACGAGCGGCGTCACCCTCAGGTTCGGAGGGACAGACCTCCGGTTCCTCGTACAATAGGAGCCGAGCACGATGGCCAAGTTTCCAATCAGCGGCAACATCATCATCGCGAACCAGACGTTCAAGACGAACGCGAAGGTCTCCAACTGGCTCGACACGGGCTGGAACGCGAAGTCGCCGTTCTGCATCCCCACCGCCACCGAGCGCAACCCACCGTGCAAGCCGATGGCGGGTGGTCAGGCGCCGTACGACGGGCCGAGCCACGTGCAGCGTTATTCCCTTCGCCCGACCCTGCGCCGGTACGGTGACAACCCGCCGATCGAGGCGGTAAAGGCCGTCATCCGCCAGTTCGTGGTCCACCACGATGGGTGCGCGTCGAGCGACATGTGCTTCAACGTGCTGCACAACGAGCGCGGGCTGTCGTGTCACTTCCTGATCGACAACGACGGCACGATCTTCCAGACGCTCGACCTCGCGCTTGCGGGGTGGCACGCCGCCGAGTGGAACGTGGCGTCGATCGGCGTCGAGCTCTGCAACTATGGCGATGCCAACGCGAGGCCCGACTACTACTCCAGCGGCAAACGCGGCAAGGATCGCGACAAGATCCCGATCAAGATCAACGGGCACAAGATCCTCGCGTACGACTACACCGACGAGCAGATCCTCGAGTTCGGCAAGCTCGTCCGCGAGCTACAGCGCTTGTTGCCGAACATCCCGCTCGAGTATCCGCAGTCGAGCCCGGGCGTGCAGAGCTGGGAGACGTTGCCGCAGTCCGCGTCGTTCGCGTTCTCCGGCTACATCTCGCACTACCACCTGACGAAGCAGAAGTGGGATCCGGGCCCGCTCGACTTCAAGAAGTTCCTGTCGGGGCTACGCGGGCAGTTCTCGCTACCGATCTTCTGGCGCGATCAGAAGCCCGACGAGGTCGCGCCGATCGTCCCCAACCAGCGCGAGGATCTCGACGCGGCGACCAAGAAGTTGCATGACATGAACGAGCAGCGCGCCGAGGGCGGGTTCTTCCCCGTGGGTCCGTGGGGCGAGTCGCGCCTATGGCACGGAGGGATTCACCTCGCGGGCAAGGCGCGGCAGTCCGTGTTCGCGCCGTTCCCAGGTCGCGTCGTCGTCGCGCGGATGGGCGGCGACTCGCCGATCGGCTCGACGAACTTCGTCCTTCTCCGTCACGACATGGCACTCGGGCAGCAGAAGGTGCAGTTCTTCTCGCTGTACATGCACCTGGCCGATGGCACCAAGCCGAACGCGAACGAAAAGCCGATCGACTGGATGACGAAAGACGGCTGGAAGAAGAACGGGAAGCCCGGCGAGGTCGTGCTGCTCGACGAGCCGATCGAGGCCGGCGCGATCCTCGGGCAGATGGGGACCGCAGGACCGTCGGACGTGAACAAGGCACAGATCCACGTCGAGTTCTTCTCGACCGGCGATCTGTTCGCCGACATGCCGAACACACTCTGGGAGGTCATCGACGGCACGGCCGGCGGACGCTTCTGCGAAGCGCCACGCATCAACGACCTCATCGACTCCAACCAGAACGGGATGCTCGAGCGCAGCGAGCTCCGCTCGTTCTTCGAGGGCGGCGGCGGTCAGCAGACGCGCAACTTCGTCACGTTCCACGTGAGCGAGTGGACCGCCGAACCCAGCTGGGCCGAGCAGCTCAAGCTGCCCGCAGACTTCAAGAGCGTGAAGCCCGAGGACATCGACGCGATGGTCGCCGAGCAGATCACGCCGGGCCTGTGGTGGGACCAGCGCGTGGCCGCACACGCAAAGCTCCCGCTCGACGGCGTCGTCTTCCACTACAACCCAGTGACATTCGTCGGCTGGTTCAACATGCAGATGATCGAGGCCGCCGCGCTCGCGCCAAAAGAGGAGCTGACGGAAGGCGACACGTCGAAGGTGCCCGATGGCATCACCGACGACTTCGGCGACAAGGACGGCAGCTCGATGCGCTCGGCAATCGATCTGTCCGACGACCCGTGCAACAAGAACCTGACGCTGAACGAGCTCGTGCTCGGCTACGACAACCCGGATTGTGCACCGCCATGACCAACTCGACGAAGAAGTCCGACCGTGACGCGCGGCCGCCAACGCGTCGTGGGTTCCTCGCGATCCTCGGCGCGGGTGCGGCCGTCATCGCCGTCGGGTTGCCGCCCGATCACGAACGTCCGCGCAGCCCGTGGACAGGTCCCAACGGGAAGCTGCGCTGGATCGGCCACTACTAGCAACAGACCGCGTCCAATCGGCTCCGTGGGCATCGGGCGATCTCCGAGATCGTGTATGGTCCGCACCATGTCGGCTCGCCGCCTTGCATCGGTGCTCTGCGTTGTCCTTATCGCGTCCGTCACGGCTGTCGTCGCGCAGCCCAAAAAGGGTGGCGCACCGGCGCCCGCAAAGGCACCGGCGCCGGCGAAGGAGCCCGCGCCGACGGGCATGGAGCCGGCCCCGGCGCCGACGGCGGGCTCCGCCGATGGTTCGGCCGGCGCCGGCAGCGCGGTCGAGATGGCCGAGGATCCGCCGCCGTCCGATATGGAAGGCACGAACGAGAACCCGGACGCGCCACGCGTCCTCGGCGAGGAGAAGAAGGGCATCGCGGCGCCACCGGTCCTGAAGAAGTCCGGCTATCCGATCGAAGAAGTGCTCCGTCCGATCACGCTACCGCAGAACATGAGCGAGATCGGGATCGAGATGCACGCGGCCGTGTCGCCGTATGCGGGCACGAGCTCGCTGCGCGCGCGCTACGGCATCACGCGCCAGGTCCAGCTCGGCCTCACCTACGTGATGGCCGGTATCTTCGCAGAGAAGGACTTTGTCGTCGGCTCGTCGGCGGGCACCAAGGTCCACCCCGGCAAGGCCGTGGGTCTCGACGTCACGATCCTCGCGCAGAACTGGATCGGCATTCGCGTCGGCGTGCCGGTGTACATCGATCCGGTCGCGGTCGGCCTCACGCTCGGCGCGCCGCTCAAGTTCGTGTTCGGCGACAAGGTCGCGATCGGGGGCCTCGACGACCTGCTCTCGATCAAGCTCTCGAAGTTCGCCCCGACCTTCTACCAGGAGGCGACCAACGTCGCGTTCGCGCGCGCGTCGGACGTCAACTCGGTCATCTCGAAGGGCTTCCTCCGCTTCAGCGGTTTCGGCACGTACCAGCACAAGCCGAACATGGCGTTCGTCGGCCGACTCGGCGTGACGATGGACGATTTCTCGTCGACGAAGAGCAACGCGGGCGGCGGTCTCACGACGTACTTGCGCGCCGGACTGCAGTACACCGCGAAGAAGCGCATCGACATCGGCGGCTCGCTCGGATTCGACAACTTGGCTCGTGGTGGAACGTTCGGTCCGCAGGTGTTTATCAATGTCCGCATCTAGCGCGCATCGCCACCACGGCATCGACTACCTCGAGCTCACGGCGCCCGACCTGACCGCCGTCAAGGAGTTCTTCCACACCGCGTTTGGCTGGACGTTTACCGACTACGGCCCCGACTACTGCGGCTTCTCCGACGGACGCTCGCACGACGGCGCGCCGGTCGAGTCCGGCGGCATCCAGCGCGGTGCGCCCGTGCAAGGCGGGCCGCTCGTGGTCCTCTACTCCAGCGCACTCGAGGCGACACGCGACGCCGTCGTGAAAGCGGGCGGCACGCTCTCGAAGGACATCTTCTCGTTCCCCGGCGGTCGTCGCTTCGAGTTCGAGGACCCCTCGGGCAATCGCTTCGGCGTCTGGTCGCACTGACCCGCCGCGCACCCCGCGCGACGTCGTATCGTGCGCCGCGTGCCACACGAAGGACCGCGCGACGTCGCATCGTCTGCGCCGCGTGCGCGACACGAATGACCGCGCGCGGACTGCTATGGTTACAGCGTGAGCGCGAAGCCCGAGGTCGTCATCTCGCCCGGTGATCCGCCCGCGCCACCCGGCCGCTTCCGGCGGATCCTGCGCCGCCTGTGGTGGTTCCACTCCTTCTTCGCGCTGTTCTTCGGCGTCGGCGTGATGATGTTCGCGCGCTCCGGACTCGCGCACGCGGACAAGGTGATGATCGGGCTGTTCGTCAGCTGGTCGCTGATGTTCCTCGCGCTGCGCTTCATCGTGGGGCCGGCGAACCGCAAGGAGAACGAGGGCGTCGCGCGCAAGGGTGTCCGCGTCGCGACGAACTACATCATCAAGCAGTTCTTCCAGCAGATGTTCTTCTTCCTGACGCCGCTCTACGCGTCGAGCGCGACATGGTCCTTGTCCTCGTGGAACTGGTTCCTCGCGCCGGTGCTGCTCATCTGCGCGGTGGTTTCGACGATGGACCTCGTGTTCGACAACTTCATCATGGAGCGACGCTGGCTCGTCTCCGGGATGTACGGCATCGCGATGTTCGGCGTGCTCAACGTGATGCTGCCGCTCGTCGCTGGGCTCGAGCACATGACGAGCCTCGTGATCGCGGCGCTCGCGACACCGCTGTCGGTGGCGCTGCTCTCGTTCAGCGTGAAGCAGGTGCTCTCACCGCAGGGCGTGTTGATCACGCTCACCGCGTCGGGCGTCCTCGTCGGCGGCGTGTGGTACGGGCGCACGCTGATCCCGCCCGCGCCGCTCGCGATGCCCGAGACCGCCGTCGGTCACGGAACGCTTGGCTCGTACGAGTGCATGCCCGGCAGCAAACACGAGATCCGCGTGACCCAGCTCGACGGCCTGCGCTGCGGATCGCTGCTGCGCGAGCCCGGCGGGATCAAGGAGGGCGTGGTGCACGCGTGGAAGCACGCCGGTATCGAGCTCGCGCGCGTGACTCCGACGCAGCTCACCGGCTGCGACGGCGAGGGTGTGGTGTTCCGCTCGGACTTTCCGTTGACGCTGATGCCCGCGAACGCGCTCGGCACCTGGGAGTGCACGACGTACACGATCCACGGACAGCTCGTCGGCATTCGCAAGTTCAAGGTCATCGAGGTGCCCAGCCTGATTCCCGGGCTGCCCGACGGATCGGCCGAATCGGGAGCTGTTGGATCTGGATCCGCGGGATCCGGTTCGGGATCTGCGGGATCCGGATCCGGTTCGGGATCTGCGGGATCCGGATCCGCGGGATCGAACGCGCGCTCGAACGCAGGGGCCGGGTCGAACGCCGGGTCGGGATCGAACGCAGGGGCGACTGCGGGGTCGGGCTCGAACGCGGGCTCGAGCTCTACGCCGCCGACGCGATGAGCTCGCGCAGACGCTCGATCGCGACGTCGAGGCGCTCCATCGTCGGGCCGAACGAGAAGCGCAGATGCCGGCGGAACCGCGAGGCACGACCACCGCGACGTTTGCCCGGATCCACGTCGAAGAATTCGCCCGGCACCGTGATCACCTTCCGATCGAGCGCAGCGCGGAAGAACGACATCCCGTCACTGATCGAGCTCGGCAAATGCGCGGCGCTCGCCCACACGTAGAACGTGCCCTCGGGCGGAAGGTCGATCGTGAAGCCGAGGTCGCGCAGACCGTTGAGCAGCTTCGCGCGCTTCTTGCCGAACGTCGCGTGGATCGCCTTTGTCTCTGCCATCGCGTTCGCTGGATTGAGCAGCTCGATCGCCTTGCGCTGCAGCGGGCGCGATCCGCCACCGTCGAGGAACGAGCCTGCCGACACGCAGCCTTCGATCACTTTCTTCGGCGCCACCGTCCACGTCACGCGCCATCCCGGATAGCGCCAGTTCTTTGTCAGCCCGTCGAGGATCACGACCGGATCGCGATCAACGTCCTCGACGTACCGCGCCGCTGTCTCCACGGGCCCCGTACCGGCGCCGCCGTCGATCTTCGTCGCGCTCCCCTGCGCGATCAGATCGGGACGCCAGATGTAGTGCGAGTAGAACTCGTCGAAGATCAGCGCGCAGTCGAGCTCGCGTCCGACCGCGACCCATTCCGCGAGGTCGCTCCCACCGATCACCTTGCCCGTCGGATTCGCGGGGTTGCTCGCGAGTAGCGCCGCGAGCCCGCGTCCGAGCACCTCGCGCCGCAGATCCGCTCCGCTGAACGCGTACCCGCGCTCTGGCTCGAGCAGGATCGGGATCGGCGAGAACAGCCTGAACACACCGAGCAGCTCCTCGTATGCCGTGTAGTCCGGCAAGAAGTGCCCGAGGTTGATGTTGCCGAGCGATGCCGCCACGCGCGTCAGTGCACTCCGGCCACCGCCCGACACCGCCACGTTCTCCGCGCTGTACTTGCTGCCCATGCCGCGACGAAAGACCTCGTTGTAGTAGCTCGCGATCGCTTCGCGCAGCTCCCACAGCCCGGCGACCGGTGCGTACTCTTGATCACCCTCGAGGATCGGGAGCTCCACGATCCTCGGCGGCGCACCGGGCAGCGCGTCCGCCTCCGGCATTCCCTGCCCGAGGTTGCACCACTCACTGGACGCCGCTGTGGAGTAGCCGCGCTTCGCCGCCTCCGTCGTCACGAAGATGACGCCTGTCCTCGGCACCTCGCGGAATGCCTGGAACGTGGGCCCCTCGACAGTGAGTGGTCCGGTACCGGTCTTCGCGCGCGGAAACTGCGTCATGCGGCGAACGTATCGCCGCCAAGCACGCTTCGCCACAGAATGCTCCGGCACGTTCGGGCGAGTTGGATTGCGGCATTCCATCCACGCCATCGGGCCCGTACTCGACACCGTGTGCTAGCGTCGGTCCGTGACGGCATGGCAGAGCATTCCGGGGCAAGAGCGCGTGATCGCGCAGCTCCAGCGCGCCATCAGCGTCGATCGCGTCCCACACGCCTACCTCTTCAGCGGCCCCCGCGGATCGCCACTCTACGACACGGCAATGGCCCTCGCGACCGCCCTCTCCTGCCAGCGCGCCCGCGGCACCGGCTGCGGAGAGTGCGACGCCTGCGCCAAGATCGCGACCGGGATTCACCCCGACGTCGTCACGCTCGTGCGCGAAGGTGCCGCGCAGATCGTCCCCATCGAGAACATCCGCACGCAGGTCATCGCGCGCATGGGCATGCCGCCGCACGAAGGCGAGCTGCGTGTCTTCGTCATCGAAGAGGCAACCTCCCTCGCTCCGCCCGCCGCCAATGCGCTGCTCAAGACGCTCGAGGAACCCCCCGCGCGCACGCTGTTCGTCCTCTGCACCACCGCCCCCGAGCAGCTCCTGCCAACCATTCGCAGCCGATGCCAACGCGTGCGCTTCGCGGGTGGCACTGCTCTCGCCTCCGACGCGGACCCTGCGAAGCTCGAGCGCATCGCGGCCCTGGGCGCCGAGCTCGCGCGCGATCGCCACGATCCTACCCTCCCCGTGCGCATCGCCGAGGCCAAAGGCGAGACCGCGCCGGTCCTGATCGCCGCCGCACAAAACCTCCACGCACGCGCCCACCTCGCTGCCTCGTCGGGCGACACGGACACCGCGCGCATCGCCGCCGCCCGCGCGCACGCGGTGATCTCGTGGCACACCGCGGTCGCGATCCACAATGCGAACCCGCAGCTCGCGATCGAGGCGCTCCTCGCGCAGCTCGCGACGCTTCCCGCCACGGCGAGCTGAGATGGCGACGTCGTTCGTTCCACGCGCTGATCACGAGCCCCTCCGCGGCACCGGCGAGCCACGACATGCAGTGCCCTACAGCGTGCTGCGCGCGACATCGGCGACATCGAACGTCACTGTCGCTGACGCCCGCGCCCACGTAGCAGCGAGGGCATCGTGAGCACCGACGACGACGACGGACCGGACGACGGACCCGACGACAACGCCGCTGGCGCCGCGGGCGACGCGGGCGGTGCGGCGGCGGATGGTGGCGAGCCCGGGCGTCGTCGACGTCGTCGTCGACGGCGCCGCCCAGATCGCGGCGATCGCCCCGCGGGTGAAGGTGTCGACACGCGCAGCAACACCGCCGGCGATCGTGGTGGCGATCGTAGCGGCGGTGATCGCAGCGTTGTCGATCGCGGTGGTGATCGTAGCGACGCCGGCGGTGATCGCAGCGGTAGCGCTGGTGATCGTGGCGGCGACCGCAGCGCGGGTGATCGCGGAGGCGACCGACCGCGACGCGACTGGAGCGCGCGCAACCTCGACGGCGGCGCATCGTCGACGAGCGGCGCTCCGACGAGCTCGACAAGCGGCGCACCGCCAGGCTCGACGAGTGTCGCGCGCTCGGCGAGCGCCACGACACCTCCGGTGGGAGACGCGCTCGATGACGGATGGGGCGACGACGATGCGTCGAGCTCGTCCGCCTCGCCGACGGTCGAAGGTCGCGACGACCATTCGGGCGATGCGCCTCGCGATCGTCCCGAAGGGAGTCATGTCCCGCCCCGCGAGGGTATCGGCAGCGAACACGAACGCGGAGGTGGTGGGGGACCTCGCGATGCGCCGCGCGTGTCACGGCGTGAGCGACGACGACGCGGTGATCGGCATCGCGATGAACGCGGCCAACCCGGAGCCCAAGGCAGTCGACCGCAAGGCGAGCGGCCCCAGGGCGAGCGCACCCAGGGCGAGCGTCCCGGCGAGCGCACCCAGGGCGAGCGTTCCCAGGGCGAGCGTCCCCAGGGCGAGCGCACCCAGAGCGAGCGTCCCCAGGGCGAGCGCACCCAGGGCGAGCGCGCCCAGGCCGAACGAATCCAGAGCGGGGAGCGAACTCGGGGCGATCAGAGCCAACGCGGACGCGGCGATCGCGGGCGCAACGACCGCGGGCGCAATGACGGTGCGCGCAACGACAGTGGACGCAACGACGGCGCGCGCAACGACAGTGGACGCAACGACGGCGGGCGCAACGACAGCGGGCGCAACGACAGCGGGCGAAACGACAGCGGGCGAAATGACGGCACGCGCAACGACGGCACCCGCAACGACGGCGGACGCAACGAACCTCGCGAGAAGCAGCAGTTCGCGCCGCCGACGGCGCCGTCGATGTCGCGACGGCCGCACGCGAGCGACGACGATCTCGAGACACCACAGGAAGGTGGGCAGGCGTGGGGCACCGATGACGACGGGCCGATCAAAGAGGTCGCGTTCGTCAGTGACTTCGCGGCGGACGCGCCGGCCGACGATCTCGATCCAGTGACGTGGGGTGGTGCGGCGAGCGAGAAGCTCGGTGAGGTCGGCGGCATCGTGGGTGTGCGGTTCGTGGCCGGTGGGCGCATCGTGTGGGCGGACGCGGGCGACCAGGTGTTCGGGGTCGGTACGCGGTTGCTCGTCGATACGGAGCGCGGACCGAGGCTCGCCACGGTGGCGACCGGGCCGAGCCGCAAGATGGCGAGGGAGCGCGTGCGGCGCGTGCTACGTGTCGCGACCGAGAAGGACCTCGAGGGCGAACGCGCGGGCGACGCGGACACGCAGAAGGCGCTTCGGATCGCGAAGGACGCGGCGAGCAGGTACCGGTTGCCGATGAAGGTCTATCGCGTCGAGCTTCACGGGCAGCTCGGGCGCGGCGCGAAGATGAACCTGTACTACACGAGCGATGACCGCCTCGATCTGCGCGGGTTCATCGCCGACGTCAGTCGCGACACGGGTGCGCGCGTGGAGCTACGGCAGCTCGGCGTGCGCGACGAGGCGAAGGCGGTCGGCGGCATCGGGAGCTGTGGGCTGACGCTGTGCTGCACGACGTGGCTGCCGGACTTCGTGCCGGTGTCGATCAAGATGGCGAAGGACCAGGGGCTCGTGCTGTCGCCGACGAAGGTATCGGGACAGTGCGGGCGGCTGAAGTGCTGCCTCGTGTACGAACAGGCGGGTTACGCCGAGCTGCGCAAGGGGTTGCCCAAGCTCGGCAAGCGCGTGGTGAGCGCGCGCGGCGAGGGGCGCGTCGTCGAGGTCGATGTTCTGCGACAGCGCGTTCGGGTGAGCTATGGCATGGGGGACAGCGAGGTGCTGCCCGCGGGCGATGTGAAGCCGTTGTTCCCGCCGGGTACACCCGGTGAACGCGGTGAACGCGGTGAACGCGGTGAACGCGGCGAGCGCGGTGAACGCGGCGAACGCGGTGAACGCGGCGAACGCGGTGCGCGTGGCCGCGAGGATCGGCGCGACGATCGTGGCCGCGATGGTCGACGCGACGTTCGCGACACGCGAGACCCGCACGCCGCGCAGACCGATGCGCCCGATGTCGAAGAACGCGACGTGGATCCCGCGAAGCTCGTCGGGGAGCTCTATGCCGATCTCGATCACGACGAGGACGACGCCGGACCGACCGACGATCCGAGCTCGCTGCATCACGTGGCGGGTGAGGGCGACGAGGAGCTAGGACCGACCGACGATCCGAGCTCGCTCGATCACGTTCCCGGGGGCCACACCGGACTCGACTCCGACGACAGCGACGATTGATCCCATGACGCCCTTCTACATCACGACGCCGATCTACTACGTCAACGACGTGCCGCACCTCGGGCACGCATACACGACGATCGTCGCCGACGCGCTCGCGCGGTTCCATCGCATGCGCGGCGATGACACGCGGTTCCTCACCGGCACCGACGAGCACGGCCAGAAGATCGAGGAGACCGCGACAAAGAAGGGCATGACGCCGCAGCAGCTCGTCGACTCGGTCGCGCCGAGGTTCGACGAGGCGTGGAAGGCGCTCGGCATCGCGGACTACCGCTTCATTCGCACGACGGACGCGAAGCACAAGAAGGTCGTCGCCGCGCTGTGGAACCGGATCGCGGAACGCAATCGCGATGATCTGTACGTCGCGACGTATCAGGGCTGGTACTGCGTCGGGTGCGAGGCGTTCTACACGGAGAGCCAGCTCGTGAAGGAGGGCGACGGGTGGAACTGCGTCGTCCACAAGCGGCCCGTGAACTGGGTGGACAAGGAACGCTCGTGGTTCTTCCGGCTCAGCAAATACGCGAAGCCGCTGCTCGCCCACATCGCGCAGACCCCGGACTTCATCCGGCCGACCGCGTACCGCAACGAGATCGTCTCGTTCCTCGAGCGCGAGGAGCTGCGCGATCTGAGCGTGTCGCGCACGACGATGTCGTGGGGCATCCCCGTCCCCGAGGAGGATCGCGACAGCCCGAACCTGCGCCACGTGATCTACGTGTGGATGGACGCGCTCACGAACTACTACTCGGATCTCGTCGGTGACGATCTGGATCTCGACGGCGCGGACGCGAAGAAGTACTTCCCCGAGGCCGTCCACATGATCGGCAAGGACATCCTGAGGTTTCACGCCGTGTACTGGCCGGCGTTCTTGATGAGCGCTGGGCTGCCGCTGCCGAAGTCGATCTTCGCGCATGGCTGGTGGACCGTGCGCGGCGAGAAGATCAGCAAGTCGATGCCGGCGACACGCATCGATCCGCTGACGCTGAGCGATGCACTCGCCGTGGGACCGCTCGGCAGGCCGCTCGGCATCGATGCGATGCGCTACTACCTGCTCCGCGAGGTGCCGCTCGGGAACGACGGCGACTTCACGTTCGAGTCGCTGTTCGGCCGCTTCAACGCGGAGCTCGCGAACGACCTCGGCAACCTCGTGAACCGCGCGATGACGATGGTCAACAAGTTCGCGCCGGAGTTCCCGCCGTCGCGCGACGACGTTCATTTCGCCGCCGGCGAAAACGCGTACTGGCAGGTCGAGACGAACGCCTTCCAGGCGACGAACCTCGTCGCGAAGGAGCTCGACGCCGGGGCGCCGTCGCGCGCACTCGAGGCGCTGTGGCGCTTCGTCGGTCAGGCGAATCGCTTCATCGATCAGACACAGCCGTGGTCGATGGCGAAGGCGAAGGACCCCGCCCTGCCCCACGCACTGTGGTGCCTGCAGTGCAGCCTGTGGACGATCGCGCACATGATCGCGCCCGTGTTGCCGGCGACAAGCAAGACGCTGCTCGAGTGGCTCGGCGATCCGCGCGCGCGCGCGCCGATGTGGCCCGAGACCGCCGAGGGTCGCGTGTTCCCACTCGCCCCGACGCTGTCGACGATCCCGCCGCCCTCACCGCTGTTCCCTCGCCTCGACGAGAAGATGCAGGACGCGATCGTCGCGAAGGTCGTAGGTGAGGTCGTGGGTGAGGTCGCCCCGCCTGCCCCCGCCACCCCCGCGCCCGAGGCGAAGCCCGCGACGCCGACGATCACCTTCGACGACTTCGCGAAGCTCGAGCTACGCGTCGGCACGGTGAAGGCAGCCGTGAAGGTGCCCAAGAAGGACAAGCTGCTGCACCTGCAGGTCGATCTCGGCGAGGACAAGCCGCGCTCGATCGTTGCCGGCATCGCCGAGGCGTTCGCGCCCGACGCGCTCGTCGGCAAGCAAGTGATCGTCGTAGCGAACCTCGCGCCGAGGAAGATGGCCGGCCTCGTGTCCGAAGGAATGATTCTCGCGGCGGGCGACGAGGCGATCCTCGGACTTTCGGCGGTCGATGCCGCCGTCCCCCCGGGAACGCGAGTACGATAGCGTTGTATGTCAGACCACCGTCGAGCTGCACGTCTCGTGGTCAACTCACCCGCGGTCATCGAGTCGATCGGTCAGGTGCCGATGACGTTGCACCCGAACCTCGCGGCGGTGTTTCGTCGCGTGGAGAGCGACGACTCGACGATCGGCAAGCGGTTCCCCGCGGTGGTGCGCGACCTGTCGACGAACGGCGCGTTCATCTCCGGTCCGCCGTTGCCGCTGCTGTCACGCGTCGCCGTGAAGTTCGACGTGCGCGGCATCGGCCAGATCGACGCGGTCGGCTGGGTTCTGTGGCAGCGCACCGACGACTGCGAGCTCCCCGGTCAGGGCGGCAACGTGACGCTGCCCAAGGGCTTCGGTGTGCTGTTCGAATCGATCCCACTCGAGACGCGATCGCAGATCGCCAGCCTCGTCGCGAAGCAGTAGCTAGCTCGCGAGCACCGATGACGAAGAAGCATCGCTTTCGTCCTCGGTATCGCGGCATGGCGTGGAGTGCGATCGGCGTCGCCGGCGCTGCGGGGATCGCCGGCATCGCCGCGAGCCTCGCCGCGACGCCGCTCGTGATCGCTGCGGTCGGTGCGTCGTTCGGGCTGCTCTACCTCGGATCGCCGACGTGGAAGACCGTCGTGATCACCGACGACGACGGCATCGAGGTGCAGACTCCGCGCAAGACGGTCTTTCGACTGGGGTGGCGCGACATCCGCCGCGTCGTGGTGTCGGCATCGAAACTGACCGCGTTCGTCGACGGCGGAAGCGCCGAGAGAAGCTTGCTCGTACCTGGTGATGGCGCGCCCGCGCCGTACATGATCGAGGATGCGGGCGCACTCGTCGCGACGATCCTCGCGCGCGTCACTCCGGACCGAATCGAGAACGTCGAATCGCTGGATCGCGCGACGAAGTCCGAACAAGGCGCGTGATAGCGTGGAGCACGCTGGGGGAAGGAAGTTGCGCAGTCACGCAAATAGTTGCGTACCTCGCGGCTGACCAACTATGGGACTGCAACCACTTAGACGTCGACGGACTCGGCTCGAGGGTTGCTGACACTAGGCGTTCCACTCAATCCAGCGCAGGAGATTTCATGGGTCTGTTCGACAAGCTGAAGAACGCGGTCAAGGGCGCCACCGACGCGGTCAATCCGCAACCACCGCCGCAGCAACCGCCGCCGCAGTACGCGCAACAAGAAGAGCCGGAGCCGGACTCGAGCGACGACTCGAGCGACGACGGCGACGACGGCGAGGCCGACGACTGGGGCGGATGGGATCCGAACAACCACGAAGAGTTCTGGTATCGCCTGAAGGCGATCGAGATGGCCGGCAACAACGGTGGTGACGACGCGTGCGATGCGAAGTGCCGCGAGTTCGGTCTGCGCGACTGGTCGCACATGCAGCGCGTTCGCGACACGTTCAACAAGTACTTCAGCCATCAGCACGAGTTCATGCAGGCCGCGATGAACGCGAACAGCCGCGCGGCGCGCGAGCAGTTCGGTGGCGCTGTTGCCGCGAACTCGCAGATCATGGAGCCCGTCGAGGGCATCGACCTGCGCACGTACGCCACCACCCAGGCGCGCGCCGGCACGATCGGCAACGACATGAGCAAGTGGGCCGCGATCCTCGCCGAGCAAGGCATGGATCAGGCGAAGTGGGAGCGCGTCAGCGCCGAGTGGACCCGCCGCATGAGCGGCCAGGCCGCGGACATGAACGCGACGATGGGCCTGCTCACCGAATACGGCAAGTACTTCGGTCAGGCCGGTCAGGGGCAATTCGGTGCGTCGGCCGCGGCGAACGCCGGACAAGCCGGCATGCTCAACCACGGCCAGGGCGCCGTCGGTGGCGAGCCGTGCACGATAGAGCGCTACGCCGAGATCGGTGGTGCCCAGTCGGCATGGGCGCAGCAGGGCCGCGACGTGAACCAGATGCTGCAGCAGCAGTTCGGCATGTCCGCGATGGACTGGTCGAACTTGAGCCAGTACTGGTCGGCGAAGATCGCGGGCGACTACCGCATCGCGCTGCAGATCAACGATCTTCAGCAGCAGTACGAAGCGCAGTACAAGGCGCAGGGCGGCAGCTTCGACGACGACCTGAACGCCTAGATCATCGATGGTGGATCAGATGGCGCTCCTCGGTTACCTGACCGAGGAGCTCGGCAAGCTCTTCGATCAAGCGTTGCTCGTGGAACCCGCAGGCGGCGTCAACGACGCGTGGGCGAAGGTCCTCGCGCATCACGGCGTCGCACCAACACCGGACCACGAGCGTGCGGCCTATCGCGCGCGAGTGGACCTCGCACGTGGCGCGCTGCCCGGCGAGGTCGCCGCGTGTGCGCGTGCGATCGCGACGCGGTTCGCGCACGCGATCGGTGATCCACGATTGATCGACGCGGCGAACGCGGTGTGGGCATCGATCGAACCGAAGTACCTCGAATACGCGACATGGCGTCCCAAGAGCATGTTCGCGTTCGCGGTGCAGTCGGCGAAGACAGCGAAGGACAAAGGCTGGCAGCGACCGCCCGGTGGCTACGTAATCCGATGCACGCAATGCGGCGGACCGCGGCTCTCCGAGCTGCTCGCATGCAAGTTCTGCGGAAAGGACAAGCTCGGCACATGACACAGCAGTGGCCACCACAGCTCGCACCGTTCGGCACGCGCTGGACGACATTCCTCGAGAAGGTTCGCGGGCGCGTGCAGGAGATCGAAGCGGAGGCGAAAGCCGGCTACGCAGAGGTCATCTCGCACGACGCCGTCGACGGCACAGGTATGACGGGTGTGTCGAGTGCACTGAAGGCTCGCCTCCTCCAGCTCGCGCAGAAGGTCGACGATCAATGGAGCAAGATCGACAGCGAGCTCGATGGCGTGGAGATCAGCGGGCGCGCGGGCGGATACTTCCGCGCGCAGCTCGTCTCGATGACCGGCGCGTTCAAGCGTTGGCTCGACCGCGAGACCGAGCGAATGATCATGCAGGGCGAGGCGCAGTGGGCGCGTGCGCTCCACCAGGCCGCGCTCGCGGAGGTACAGGTCGGCGTCGCGTGTCAGCACTGCGGCGCACCGCTGGAGAAGCCGATGTGGCACCAGTCGATCAACATCACGTGCGCAGCGTGTCGCGCGGTCAGCGTCGTGACCCCCGGCACCGCGTCGTCGATGTTCGTGGGTGGCACCGGCGCGATCTTCCTCGCGCGCGAGGCCGCGTGGGAGTACTGGTGCCAGATGCAGGATGCAGAGGCGCTGTGGCATCGCATTCGCCACAAGACCCTCGAGGATCTCGGGCGCTGGGAGCAGGCGAACCGCAGCTACTGGCAGGCCTACGCATCCGCGATGGGCAGCTTCATCCCGAGTTGGACCGCACAGACGGTACAGGACGAGGTGAACGGCAAGATGAGCCAGTTCTTGTTCTACACGGCGCAGGACGATCGCACCGTGCGCGAGAACAACTCCGTCGGCGTCAACGCGATCGCCACCGGTGATCCGAACCAGGTCGTCGCGTGGGTTGTGCGGCAGCGCGATCCCGAGAGCGCCGCGGAGGAGCTGATCAACGCATCGCTCGAGCGTGGCTGGAACCAGCACGCGCAGTGGGTGGCGCAGCTGCTCGGGCCTGTCGTCGCGGGAGGCGAGCCGGGCTGGGCCGCCGAGAAGCTCGACGAGTGCTCGTACTACTACGCGACCCGCGGCGACTGATCACTTCGGTTCAGGTGCGGGCTCGTCGGCAGGCACCGGCGGCACCGGCGGATCCGCCCACACGGGCGGCTTCTCGCCAGGACGCAGGCATCCCGCATTGCTGGTCGCGACGTACCCGGCCTCTGCATCGGCTTTGGTGCTTGCCATCGCGAGCACGAGGATCGCGTGGGTGGGGCACGGGATGCGTCGGGCCCAGCCCTCGACCTGCTCGCCCTCGATCGTGCCGCTGAACGGAACGCGATCACCGATCTGCATCGAGGTCGTGATCTTGCCTCCGAACGCGTTGAGGAGCGGAGTGATCAGCTCTCCAACCTTCGTCTCGTCCGCGCTGAGCTCGCGCATCAGGACGTAGATCTTTCCCTCGGGATCGGTCAGCGCGACGTGCCCGATCGCCTTCTCGCTCGTCAGCCACCCGGGCAGATCGATCGCGACGCGAACGACACCCGGCTCGTTGGTCTCCTTCGCCGGGTCGGGCGTGCAGAGGAACGTCTTCAGCATGCGTGCGTGCAGCGTCTCGATGCCCTCGGCGCCGATCGACATGAGGATCACGCCGCGGCTGCCGCACGTGAGCGCAGACATGCGAAGCGGCGCGCCCTTATCGGTGTCGATCTTGATCGTCTCTACGTTCGTGTTGTCCGGTCCGGTCATGGTGGTGTGCACGGGCACGCCGCCGTTCCCGACCTTGTCGGCGAGGGCCCTCGCGCCTACCTCCAGATCTTCCTTCGACGTCGGCCCGACCTGCCAGCTGATCGACATCACGGCATTGGCGCCGCCGATGTTCTTCCACGTCACGACACCGGTGTTGTAGTCGAGCACCTCGACGTCTGGCTTCGCCGTCGGGGCCGCGAACGAGAACCCCGGCAGTGCTCGGCGCTCGAGCGAAGCGCGCTCCAGCGTCGGGACCAGCGCGAATAGAATCCCCATCGCCCCCGCGACCCCGAGGATCGCCATCGCGATGCTCGCGATCACCGGCGTTTTTTCGCCGTCGCCGTCGAGCGACCGGATCTTGACGCCCGCGGCGATGAGGCCGGCGCCGACCGCGGGGAACACCCACTTCGCTGATCCCTGCCAGAACACGCCGAGAATCGCGAAGCGATAGATGAAGACTCCGAGCCCGAGTCCGACGAGCAGAGCGGAGACGACGTGGATCGCGCGCGGTTTCATCCGTGGCTTATACGACGGGCACGCGACTCGATCACGCGTTTCGTTTGGCCCTTCGCAGCCGCGACCGATGGAGCGCTCACGATCCCGTACGCCCGGTGCGGCGTTCCAGCGCGTGGTCCGCGTCGCGCGGGCAGACCGCGCGCGAATCGTCGAGTGCGATCGTTCGCATACAGCCGCGGCACCAGTAGAGCGCGATCGGGAGATCGATGCTGCCCGTTGCCGCGCACCTCGTGCAGGGCTCCGCCGTGATCGACCAGCCCCAGCCGAGACACACGTCGCAGTTGCCCTGGACGCGCGCCGCGCCGGTGCCATGGCACTCGTTGCAATCGACGTCGCCGTCACAGCCGCTGCGCCACCAGCCCCTGCCCTCGCAGTGGTCGCAGACAACCGGCTCGGACATCGCACGGAAGATACTGCTAGGGTGCGCGTGCTGCCATGTCGTTCCTGTTCCCGAGCTCCACCCTGACGTTCGAAGCCGCGATGCGCGACATCGCGCGCGGATCGAGTCACAAGGCGCGCGTACTCGCCGCGCAGGCGCTCGGCGACGTGAAGGGCGCGACCGAAACGCGCCGCGCCGTCGAGGCGCTGATCATCGCGCTCGACGACGATCATCCCGAGGTTCGCATGGAGGCGGCGAGCTCGCTCGGCGAGCTGCGGGATCCAGCCGCGGTGCCGGGCCTCGTCAAGCGGCTCGACGACGGCACTCCGCCGGTTCGCCAGCACGCCGCGATCGCGCTCGGCACGATCGGTCACCAGGACGCGTTCGCACCGCTCGCCGACGCGCTCGCAAAGGGGCCGCCCGATCTGCGGTTCCAGGCGGCGACCTCGCTCGTCGAGCTCGACGCGAAGCGCGCGTATGACCCGGTGATGAAAGCGCTCGCCGATAGCGACGCGCAGGTCGTGTCCGCGGCTGCGCTCGCCCTCGGTGGGATCGGCGACGCCCGCGCGATCGCGTCGCTCGTGGAGAAGCTCGACCACCCGGACGCGAACACGCGCTTCGATGTCGCGTACGCTCTCGCCGAGCTCGGCGATGGTCGCGGCCGCTCGTCGCTCGTGCGCGGGCTCGCTGACATCGATCGCGCGTGGGACGCAGTGACCGCGCTCGGCGCGCTCGGCACCGCCGACGACGCGGAGGAGCTCGGCCGCGCGCTCACCGCGAGCTCCACCCCGCCCGAGGCGATCGTGCTCGCGGCCGGGAAGCTCCTCGAGATGCAGCCCGACGGCGCCTATCGCGATGCATCGCGGCGCGTGTTGCTCGCGGGGCTCACAGCACGCAAGGGCCATGTACGCGGCCTCGCGATCGAGCAGCTCGGAGCGGTCGCCGGCACGTGGGCGAACGCACCGCTCGAGAAGCTCGCGCGCAGCGGCAAGGGCACCGACTTCCTCGAGGCGATCGCCGCTGCGCTCAAGTCGATCGAGGCGCGCGGCGCGGGAGGCGTGTCGTCGTGATCCAGTTGTTCGATAGTCACGCGCACGTCGATGGCCCCGAGTTCGACGAGGATCGCGACGCCGTGCTCGCTCGCGCTCGCGACGCCGGCGTGAAGCGCATCGTCGTCATCGGCGCCGTCGGCGATCCGTCGAGTGCGGAGCGCAGCGTCGCACTCGCAGAGCGCGACCCCGACGTGTGGGCGACCGTCGCGACCCACCCGCACGACGTCGAGAAGATGACGCCCGACTGGTGGGCCGTGCACGAGCGACTCGCGCCGCACCCGCGCGTCGTGGCGATCGGTGAGACCGGGCTCGACTACTACTACGATCACTCACCGCGCGAGACGCAGAAGGACGCGTTCGCGCGCTTCATCGATCTCGCGCACCGCGTGGAGAAGCCGATCGTCTGCCATATCCGCGATGCGCACGACGACGCGCGCGCGATCCTACGGGAGGGCAACGCCATCAAGCGCGGAGTCGTCATCCATTGCTTCACGGGGACGCCGGACGACGCGCGCGCGTACGCCGAGATGGGCGCGTACGTCTCGTTCAGCGGCATCATCACCTACAAGACGGCGCAGGGAATCCGCGACTCGGTCCCACTCGTCCCCCGCGATCGCATCCTGATCGAGACCGACTGCCCGTACCTCGCACCGATCCCCAAGCGAGGAAAACGCAACGAACCGAGCTTCATCGTTCATACAGCCGACGTGGTCGCGAGCTGCGCCGGCATGAATATCGAGGACTTAGCGGCGCAAACGGTCGCAAACACGTGCCGCGTCTTCGGCTTGACGGCGACGGACGGCGCGCGTATAGATTCCCCCCTCGTTTCCGGTACGTAGGAGCTGTTCGTCATGGCGACAAAGATTGGCCTTCTCGGCAAGAAGATTGGGATGACGCAGGTGTTCGCGGATGATGGCGAGTCCATCCCCGTGACGGTCATCCAGACGGGGCCCTGCCACGTCGTCGGCACTCGTACGCAGGAGCGCGATGGCTACACCGCACTCGTGCTCGGCTTCGACGAGAAGCCGGTCCGCCTCGCGAACAAGCCGGAGCTCGGCGCGGTGAAGGACGCGGGCCTCAAGCCCCAGCGCTTCGTTCGCGAGCTTCGCCTCCCGGCGGAGGAAGTCGCGAAGTACACCGTCGGTCAGGTGCTCGGCCCCAAGGACGTGTTCACGGAGAACATGCCGCTCGACGTCGCAGGCACGTCGAAGGGCAAGGGCTACCAGGGCGTCATCAAGAAGCACCACATGAGCGGCATGACCCGCGCCCACGGTACGCACGAGTACTTCCGCCACGGCGGATCGATCGGCTGCCGCCTCACCCCGCAGCGCGTTCACAAGGGCAAGCGCATGGCGGGTCAGATGGGCAACGAGAAGGTCACGCAGCAAAATCTACAATTGCTCCGCATTCTCGCCGACGAGAACTGCATCCTCGTTCGTGGCTCGGTCCCGGGCGCGCCGCACGAATACGTCGTCGTGACCGTCGCTGCGACGCGCACCGCGTACAAGCGCAAGGGCATGGGCAAGGAAGAGGTTCGCTCGAAGAACCCGCTCAAGGCGTCGAAGAAGGCAGCAGCGGGACGCGGCTAGCCCCACGTTCTCCGCGTGCTTCGCATGCGGAGGGGCAGCTACTCCACGGGACGCTCGGCGCGATGGTGCCGAGCGTTTTGTACATTATGGCCACCAAACGGCTCGACGATCGCAGCGCCCGCCACGATCGCTTTCACCAGAAAGCGAAGAAGGAAGGGTTCCTCGCGCGCGCCGTGTACAAGCTTCAAGAGATCGACGAGAAGCACAAGATCTTCGAAGCCGGCCACACGCGCGTGCTCGATCTCGGCTGCGCGCCGGGCTCGTGGCTCCAATACGCGCGTCAGACGATCGGTGAGAAGGCGCAGCTGGTCGGGCTCGATCGCGGACCGCTGCAGCGCCCGCCGATGGGCGCGCGCATCGTCGTCGGTGATGTGATGACCATCGACGTCGCGGAGCTGCGCGGCGAGCTTCCAGCGTTCGACGTCGTGCTGAGCGACATGGCACCTGACACGAGCGGCATCCGCAACCTCGATCAGGCGCGCTCCGAAGCGCTGTTCGAGCGTGCGCTCGAGATCGCGATGCTGGTGCTCGCACCGGGCGGCAACTTCGTCGGCAAGCTGTTCCAGGGCCCCGACTTCAAGAAGCTGACCGAGGCCGTTCGCGCGCGCTTCGTGACCGCGAAGACCGCGAAGCCCGTGTCGAGCCGCCAGATCTCCATCGAGCAATACGTGATCGGGAAGGGTTTCCGACCCGACGCGAAAGCGCCATCTACACCGTCGAAGGTGGGCGTTCCGTGAGTGCCCCCGCCAGACAATCGCGCACGTCGATACCGTTGCGCCTCGTCTTCGACGAGTGGGGCGATCCCAACCCGCGCAAGATCGAGCAGGCCGTGGAGATCCTCCATCGTGGTGGTGTCATCGCCTACCCCACCGATTCGATCTACGCGCTCGGCTGCGCGATCGAGTCCCGCGACGCGATCGAGCGCATCTACCGCGCGAAGAACATGAACCGGAAGCAGAAGCTCGCGCTGATCTGCCCGGACCTGTCGACGGCGTCGCAGTTCGGCCAGTTCTCGAACACGGCGTTCCGTCTCGCACAGCGCATCTTCCCCGGGCCGTACACGCTCGTCGTACCCGCGACGCACGAGGTGCCGCGCATGCTCACACACGACAAACGACGCACGGTCGGCATTCGCATCACGAGTCACCCGATCGCGCAGGCGATCGCCGAAGCGCTCGGCCGCCCGCTGCTCACGTCATCGGCCGTGATCATCGATCCCGACGAGCCCGACACGCACCAGCCCTGCCGTGACGCGGAGGAAGTGCTCGACGCGTTCGGCCGCCACATCGACGCGGTCATCGACGCGCCGCAGACGCCGGCGGATCCGTCGACAGTGATCGAGGTCGACGGCGACACGGTGACCGTGCTCCGCGAGGGCCAGGGCTCGCTCGACGTCCTCGAGTAATTACGGAACGACCGCGGTTTGGGCGCCGTCGGGCCACGACTCCTTCGACAGCCACGGGTCGAAGCCCGCCCCCTTGATCGCGACGATCATCGGCTTCGTGACGTCCTTCGGTGTACCGAGCGAACTGTCGTAGCTAACGAAGATCGATTCGGTCGAGAGATCGAAGCCCAGCTCGTAGACGGCCGGAACGCTCGCGAGGGCCGTGCGCACCTTCACCGGGCAGCTCTCCTCGCAGTACATGCCGAGCGCTTTGATCGTCACCTTTGTCAGCTGCGCGGGCCTCGAGCGAGGCGGCTTCGGCGCGGCGACCGCGTGCGCGCTCTCGTGCGCGCGAACCTGCTCGGCGCTGATCGGCGGCTCCTCGTGCTTGCTGCACGCGACCAAGACCAGCAACAGAATCGCGCGCGTCATGGAATCACAACGCGTTAGCGGCGGCGTTTCTTCGGTTCCTTCTTCGGATCCGGTTCGGGTGCCTCGGGCGTGCCGCCCTCGGGTGCGTCCGTCGCCGGCGGCTCCGGCAGATCCCACTCCTCGACGAGATCCGGATCGAAGATAGCCAGCACGCGGCTGATCTCGGTCTTCGGCGTGTACGTGTCCTTCATCTGCTCGAGCTCGTTCTTCGCCGCTTCCTTGTCCTTCGCCGTGGTCTTCTTGGACCTGAAGACCGCCTCGATCTTGATCAGCTTGAGCTGCGGGCTGAGCGTCTGCTCCGCCTCGATCGGCGCGAGCAGACCGAGCGCGCGGTCGGGCTCGCCGTTCTCCAGCACGATCTTCGCCTGCAGACCGAGCGACGGGAGATAGCCCGAGTTCGCCGCGAGCGCCTCGTCGAGCTGCTTGCCCGCACCAGCGATGTCCTTCGCCGCGAGCAAGATCTCGGCAAGTGCGGTGCGCGTGCGGTAGAGCAGCGGGTTCGGTGCCACCTCCGTGACGTCGTTCGAGGCCTGCTCGAGCTGCGGCTGCGCGGCCTTCGTGTCGCCGACCGCGACGAGCGCCATGCCGAGCGCGTGGCGACCGATCTTGCTCTTCGCACGCCGCGCGAGCTTTTCGAGCGCATCGGCCGCTTCCGCACGCGCCTTGCCTTCGCTCGAGACCAAGCGCGCTTGCTCGCGGAGGATCTGGGCCTCGATGTTCTCGGGCGCGAGCTTCAAGACCTCGTCGGCTTCGCCGAGCGCTTCCTTGGCCTTGCCGAGATCGAGCAGCGCGTACACGCGCAACAGACGCGGGCGCACGCCCTCGATCTTCGAGGCGACATCGAGCGCCTTCTCGGGGTGACCCGACGCGATGTGCAGCGCGGCGTCGATCAGCTGGACGGTCGGATCGTCCTCGGCCTTGCCCTTGCCGTACCACGCGATGCGCGCGCGGGCCTTGGCCGCCTCGTTGAGGTTCCCGACGGAGTAATACGCCCACGCGACACGCGCCCAGAACCGCGGCTCGTTCGGCGGCCTCTGCAGCGTCGACTTGCGCAGCGCCTCGGCCGACTTCGGGAAGTCCTCGATGCCGGCGTTCGCGAGTGCGAGGGCGAGGTTGCGATAGGAACCGACGCGCGGTCCGAGGTTCTTGTCGAGCTTCACGGCGAGCTCGTCGATCGCATCGTTGACCTGCACCGACCCCTCCGCACGCGCGAGCGCTCTGCCGGCGACGGCGAGCGGGTGATCCTTCGATGCCATCGTCGCCTTGTCGTAGAACTTGATCGCGTCGTCGAGCTGGCCGTCGTCGGCGAGGAGATCCGCGTAGTCGATGATCGCCACGGTGAGCCCACCCTCGGCGGCAGCCTTCATCTGCGCCTTCGCCGCTTTCCGCTCGCCGCCCGCGAGTTGCGCGCGACCCTTGAGCCACATCGCCCACATGTCGTCGGAATCCTTCGCCAGGTGCTCGTCGAGCGACGTCTCGACCACAGCGAGTGTCGACTTGCTCGCGGCCGCGATCGCGCCCGCTTCGCCGTCGCCCGTGCCCATGCGCGACAGCTCGACGGCCGCCTTGCCGATGACAAGCTCGCGATAGCCAGGCTGGTCCGGCTTGATCTCCGCGATCGCCGACTTGTACGCCTTGTCGACGCGATCGGCGTCGGTGCCGTAGAGCAGCGCCTCGAGACCGGCGGTCTCGACGACGTACGCGAACGTCAGGATGTTCGCGTTGTCCTTTTCGAGCGACTCGCCGAGCTTCTTGAGCGACATCTCGAGACCGGCGAAGTCACCGTGCTCGATCGATTGCTTCGATTCCTTTTGCAGGCGCGCGACTGCCTCGTCCTTCTGCTTCTCACTCCACCAGTACCAAGTGCCGCCACCGCCAATGCCAAGCACCAGCACGACGAACAAGAAGATGAAGGCGCGGCGCGTGGAGCGGCCCCAGCGGCGATCCGGACGCAGATCGAAGTCGTTGTCCGGAACGCGGACACCCGCGACATCGAGGAGACCGCCGGTCAGCAGATCGTTGAGGTAGTTCTCGCCGACGGCGGCGGACTGCCGGAGCGCGGCGGCGGCCGCGTTCTGCGGGCGATCCTTGGAGACGAGCCGCGGGCGAACGCCCTCGACAGACATCGGAGGCGGCGCGGTCGGCTTCGCGCCTGTGCGCGGACCGTTCGGCGCCCGGGGTGGCGGAGCCGGCTCCGGTGCGCCGCCCGTCAGCTCGGGGAACAGCGGGCTCGGATCGCGACTCGGCATCGGCTCGGCGTTCATCGTCCGCATCTGCGGCGAAGCACGCGGAACCTCACTGGGCTGCGGCGAGCGATTGGGCTGCGGCGAGCGACGCGGCGGAGAAGCCGTGGGCGCCCCGCGCGATCGCTGAATCTCGAAGTTCGCGTCGGTCTCGCCGCGCGGTGGGAGTGGCGTCGGGACCGGGGCCGGTGGATCGAGTCCCTGCCCCGCACGCGCGCGCTTGAGCATCGCGAGGATCTGCGGGCTCGTCGGATCGAGGTTCTGTGCGTGCTGGAGCACAGGCACCGCACGCTCGAAGTCGGAGCGGCGGAGCAGGACTTCGCCCAGGAGCGCGAAGCCCTGGCGGTTGGTGCGGTCCACCTTCACGACCCGCAGCAGCTCGCCCTGCGCTTCCTTCCATTGGTGCATCGCGGCGTGTGCACGCGCGAGCATCACGCGACCTTCCAGGCTGTCGGGCGCGGCTTCGAGGCCGAGATTGCCGACCTGCACCGCGTCGCGAGGGCGCCCGAGCGCCAGGTACGCTTCTCCGAGATCGATGAACGCTGGCGATGCCGGGTCACGGCGCACCAGATCGATCAGCTCCTCGATTTCTTGAGCCGTCGGCCTACGATCCCCGTCGATCATCAGCTCCCTCAGGGTAACCCCATTGCCCCCACCGCGGCAAACGTACCTCGGCACTCTTCAAAGGAATCCCCAGTATCGCTCTACATCGGGGGAATCCCCGCGGTGCCCTACAGACGGGAATCCCTCCGGGGGAGCCGGGGGTGTCCCCCGGATGTATGCTGTCGCGCGATGGGAAGTGACTTCGGCGTGCTGTTCCGGATCGCGACCTTCGGCGAATCGCACGGGGCGGGACTCGGTGTCGTCGTCGACGGGTATCCCGCGAAGCTGCCCGTCGATCTCGCCCACATTCAGGCCGAGCTCGATCGCCGCCGTCCCGGTCAGAGCCGCCTCGTCAGTCAGCGTAAAGAGGCCGACGAGGTCGAGATCCTCTCGGGAGTTCTGGACGGCAAAAGCCTCGGAACACCGATCGCGATGTTGATCCGCAACCAGGACGCTCGCAACAAGGACTACGAGGAGATCGCACGCGCGTATCGTCCGAGCCATGCAGACTTCACCTACGACGCGAAGTACGGCGTCCGCGCGGTCGCAGGTGGAGGTCGCGCGAGCGCGCGAGAGACCGTAGCGCGTGTGGCCGCGGGTGCGCTCGCGCAGCAGTTACTCGCGCGTGTCGGTGTCGAGATCGTCGCGTGGGTCGACGAGGTGTGCGGGATCCGCGCAACGGTCGACGAGGCGAGCGTCACGCGTGCGAAGGTCGACACCAACGACATCCGCTGTCCTGATGGCGAGACCGCCACCGCGATGATCGAGCGAGTCGAGCACGCACGCAAAGACGGTGACTCCGTCGGTGGTGTCGTGCGCGCGGTCGCCCGCGGTGTGCCGGTGGGTTGGGGAGAGCCCGTGTTCGACAAGCTCGAAGCGGATCTCGCGAAGGCGATGATGAGCATCCCCGCGGTGAAGGGCGTCGAGAACGGGTCCGGCTTCGCCGGCACGCTGCTCACTGGCAGCGCGCACAACGACATCTTCGTCCGGCGGCACGACGGCCAGATCGGGACACGCACGAATCGCTCCGGCGGGATCCAGGGCGGCATCTCGAATGGCGAGCCGATCACCCTGCGCATCGCGTTCAAGCCGACCGCGACGATCATGCGCGAGCAGGAGACGGTCGATCGCGACGGGAATCCGACGACGCTCGCACCAAAGGGCCGCCATGATGCGTGCGTGCTCCCGCGTGCGGTTCCGATCGTCGAGGCGATGTTCGCGCTCGTGTTGGCGGACCACTTCCTCCGGCACCGCGCCCAAGCCTCCGTTCTATAACCGCTTCGGAGATCGCTTCGATAACGGTGTCAGACGGGCTGCGTAGGGTCGGCGTATGTCGATCACGCAGCAGCTCGTCGAGGAGCTGGGCTACGACCCAACGGATGGCATCCCGCAGGCGCGGGATGTCCGTGTGGGCGTTGGCGAGATCGTGCGCGCACGTGCGGGCGCGGTCCCGGTGGCAGTGGCGCGACTCGGCTCGGGGCGGCTGGTCGTCGTCGTCGACGAGTGCCCGCACGACGGCGGTCGAATCTCCGACGGCTTCGTGGAGGGGGAGCGCCTCGTATGCTCGCGGCATAACTGGGAGCTCGAGGTCGAGCCGGTCGGTCAGAGGGCCGGCGTGGTTGGGCGGTGCCGGCGTGCGTGTGCCCCGAAGCCGCTCTAACCCGCTGGAAATGTTGATCCGCGCACGCGAGCATGCGAGCGTCCTCGGGCGTGGGCGCCGTCTTGGTCCATATCGATGTCGACGGTGATCGAGTCGAACCGAGCTCCCTCGCGGCACTCGCGGCAGGGCGCGCGGTCGCCTCGTCGTGGGGCGGTACCCTCTATGCCGCGTTGATCGCGCACGATCCCGCGGCACGTAAGCCGATCGACGGCGAAGCGCCGACAGCGCCGATCCGGCTTCACGCGACCACGAACCTCAAGGACGTCCAGACCGAGCTCGGGCTCGCCGGCACCGACAAGATCGTCGTCGCGATGACGGAGTCGGCAGTACTGCCGATGTGGTTCGCCGTCGGAAACGCCTGGCAGAAAGTCCTCGATCATCTGCGCCCGCGCCTCGTCCTTTTCGGTGCGGAGAGCCCGTCGGCCGCCGAGCTCGGCCCGCGCACGGGCGCGCGACTCGGTGCGCGGCTCCTGCTCCGTGCGCGCGCGATCGGTGTGGAAGAAGTGGAGCTCCGCGATCGCGATGGTGGTTACGTGCGTGCGAGCGACGGCGGCGCCGCTGTCGTGCTCGTCGGTGGTCCACAGCCACCGATGACCGCCGACGAGGACATCGATCTCGTCGTGCTCGATGCGAAGGCAGGTGCCGACGATCGCGTCGAGCTCGCCGGCACCGCACCGGCCGAGGTCTTGCACACGATCGGCGCCATCGTCGCGCTCGGTGACGACGCGACGGATCCGGCGATCGCGAAGGACGCCGCGCGCCTCGCGAGGCTCCTCGACGCACCGGTTGTCGGCAGCGCGAACGCGGCGCGAGCGAACGCGGTCGGTCAGGGCGCCGTGATCGAGAAGAACGCACCACTCGCCCCCGAGGTCTGCATCGCGATCGGCAACCCCGTCATCGATCTCGCAGGGACGACGAGCGTGATCCGCATCGGCGGTGGAGGCGGCAAGGCGATCGACGGCTCGCTGTCCGGACCGATCCCGATGAACCTCGCCGAGCTCCGCCGTGCGCTGGAGGAGCCCGAATGAAGGTCTGCGTCTGGCTCGGCAGCGCGGCGCCGCTGCGGTCCATTCGCTGGCTCGACGGCGCGATCGCGATTGGCGCGAAGTTCGGCGAGGCAACGACGATCGCCGCCGGCGACGCGACGTGGCTCGATCTCGCGGCCGACCGCTCGTCGCGTGCGGGCGTCGCGAGTGCAGGCGTCGTCACGGATCTGACGCTCGACTATCTCGGCTGGGCGCAGGTCGCGTTCGCGGCCGCGCGGCACCTCGGCGCGTCCACGATCCTCGTCGACGAAGCGAGCCGCCCGGAGCGCTTCCCCGAGGTCGCCGCGATCGCCGAGCTGATGGACGCGGTGCAGCTCACACACGTCGTCGCGCTCGCCCCCGATCGACATGGCGGAGTCATCCACGCGAGCCGCGCGACTGGACGCGGCGAGCTGCAGACGCTGCGCGTGCGCGGCCCCGCCGTGTTCGGCATCCGCATCGCAGGCGCCGCGATCGACGAGTACCCGACGCCGATGCCGTCGTCATCGATGAAGCGACTCGAGCTGTCGACACTCGGCCTCGACCCCGTCGTCCTCGGGCACCGCGCGCTTCCACCGCGTGCGAGCCGCGAGCCACGGCGAACCGTCGATCGCATCGCCGAGCACCTCGCAGCGCACATCGTTCCGCGGCGAGGCGGTTAGACGTGGCGCGTGCGGCCGTAGCTCCAGCGATCGGTGCACCGCAGGTCCATGTCATTGCCCCCACTCCCCTGGGCGCGACCGCGGTCGCTGCGCTCCGGGCTCGCGACATCGTCGCGCGACTGGGTGATGTGCACCACGATGACCACGATGGCGACGTGATCGCGTGGGCGCTCTCGACGACGCCCACCGCTGCGGCGGCCGTCGAGCTCGCGAAGACATGCGCGCGTCTCGCTGCGCTGGGCCGCCCCGTGTGCATCCTCGCACCGTTCCCCGAGCCGGTGCGCGCGAAGCCGAGCCGAGCCGCGATCGAGCGCGTCGCCGCCCTCGCCTATTTGCGCGCGTACGGCGCCGCGATCGGACACGACGTCGATGCGTGGCTCGAGTCGATCGTGCTCCTCGTTCGCTACGGCGCACCGCGTGGACCACACGCCGCCGTCGTCGCGCCGAGCGGCTCGTGGCTCGAAGCGCAGGCGCTCTCGATCGCCGCAGAGATGGAAGCCGCGAACGTCCGGCCGCCCGTCATCGGCGGAGACGAGGTCACGGACGTCGTGATCTACGATCCGTCGCTCGGTGCTCCGCCCGCGTCGACGCCCGGGCTGCACGTGCCGATCGCGCCACGCGCCGAGCTCGCGACGGATCCGTCGATGCTCTACGGCGCGCGCGCCGCGCTCTCCGCGATCGCGATCCTCGGCCGAGCGAGCGAGCGCATCGCGGTCGGCCTCGGGCCCGCACCGAAGTCGGCGAGCGCCGAGCTCGCGATCGATCACGAGCGCCTTCATCGCCAACGCGACAAGCTCGCCTCGAACATCGGCCGCGTCGGCGATCACGAGACCAAGGTCCTCCTCGCCTCATACGGTGTCCCGATCACGCGGCAGGCCGTCGCGACCACGCCGTCCGCCGCGGTGAAGCTCGCGCGCAAGGCCGGCTACCCCGTGGAGATCAAGCCGTGGGGGCACGACCTCCCGACCGAGCCGGCAGGCTGTCCCGTCGAAAGAGGCGTCGATAGCGATGCGCTCGTGCGCCATGCGTTCACCACGATCCTCGCAGCCACGAAACGTTCCGACGCGCGCGAAGGCGCGGTCATCGTGCGCGAGACCCCGCCGCAAGGACGCGAGCTCTCCGTGACGCTGCTCGAGCTGCCCGCGCTCGGTTGGACCGTCGTCCTCGACGCGCCCGGCGCCGGACAGCTCGCCGCGCCCGCGCCGCTCCGCCTGCTCGACGCGCAGCAGCTCGCCGCGCAGATCATCTCGTCGCGCGCCGGCGACGCCGAGCCGGATCGCACGGGACTCGCGAATCTGCTCCGTCGCGCGTCGCACCTCGTCGTCGATCTCGCGGGGCGCGTCACGCGCATCGAGCTCCCGCGCGTGGTCGTCGGCGGACGGGGCGCGCGCACGCTCGTCGTCGACGCGGCGCTGGAGCTCGGATGACGGAACCGACCGACATCGAGCTACTCGAAGGCTGGCGCGCGGGCAACGGCGATGCCGGCAAGCAGCTGTTCGAGCGGCACTTCGATTCGATCTTCGGCTTCTTCGAGACGAAGTGCCCGAACGACGCCGACGATCTCGTGCAGTCGACGTTCCTCGCGTGCCTCAAAGCAAAGACGCAGTTCCGCGCGGAATCGAGCTTTCGCACGTACCTGTTCACGATCGCGCGCAACGAGCTCTACCACCTGTTCCGCACGCGACAGCGCAAGGATGCGAAGCTCGACTTCGAACTGTCGTCGATCGCCGAGCTCATCTCCACACCCGGCACCAAGCTCGCGCGCAATCAAGAGCACCGCATGGTCGTCGAGGCGATGCAGCATCTTCCCGTCGAGCAGCAGATGCTCCTCGAGCTTCATTACTGGGAGGAGCAGGACATCGCATCGCTCGCGATCGTGTTCGATGCCCCGGCGGCGACGATCCGGACGCGACTTCATCGTGCGCGGCTCGCGCTTCGTGAGCAGCTCGAGTCGATGGCGCCGGCCGGAGCGCTCGAGACGCTCGAGTCGATGGACGCGTGGGTCTCGAAGCTGCCGAAGTGACTCAACGCAATCGCGTTTGCAGCGCCTTGGCCTCGGCGATGCGCCGCGTCGTGCCGTTTCCCGATTCGAGCCTGGGGAGCGCCGACGCGACAAGCGCACGCGCGCGCACCGGATCTCCCGTCGCTGCGAGCGCCGTCGCGAGCCCGAGCTCGGCCTCGGCACGCCACGGTCCGTCGCTGATCGCAGCCAGCCCCCGCTCGAGGAGCTCGGTCGCGTGCTTCCAATCCCGTTGCTCGACCCGCGCGAGCCCCAGGGCGATCTGCGCCATCGCATATCCCATGTGCTCCGGCGTCTTCGCGAAGACCGCGACGGCGACCTCCGCGTGCGGTGCCATGCGCGCACCTTGTCCCGCTCGCAACAGCGCCATCACGTAGCCCAGCTCGAGGCGCGCGATGTCCTGGCTCTCGTGACCGTCGATCTCGGCGAAGATGCTCCTCGCTTCGTCCCAGTTCGCGAATGCTTCGTCGTACCGCTCGAGCCGCGCGAGCACGTCAGCACGGTTGTTGAGATCCGATGCCACGTTGTAGCTGCGCGGTCCTTCCGTCGCGCGCTCGATCGCGAGCGACCGATCGAACACGTCGAGAGACTCCGCGAATTGACTCGTGCGTCCGAGCGCGACTCCGAGCGCCCCCAACGCGCCGAGCGTCGTCGCGCCATCCGGCGCGACCATCTCATCGAGGATCGCGAGCGCTTCGCGGGCCGCGACCACCGCGTCGTCGTGGCGTCCAAGCTCGACCAGAACGAGAGAACGCTCGGTCTCGATCATCGAGCGCAGCGTGGTCAATTGGGAACTCGTGGCATCGGCGCGCGCGGTGTCGAACGCGACGAGCGCCTCGTCGTGCTTGCCGACGATGTGGAGCGCCTTCCCTCGCTCCATCAGCGCGACTGCCATCCCCACACCGCGACGCTTCTCCACCGCGACGTAGCGGTCCGCATACGCGACGACATTCGCGACATCCCCCGTGTCGTGCGCGAGGACGGCCTGCGCACGTGCCGCGTACGACTCGATCGCGGGATCGTTCGACGTCGTCGCCTCTGCGACCGCGAGACGCGCCCACTGATTCGCCTCCCTATCCTGCGACATGTTGAGCAACAACAGCGTGAGATACGAGGCGGCGCGCGCTGCCGTCTCGGGGTCACTCGCCGCCCGTGCACCGAAGTAGGCCTCGCGCAGATCCTCGAGGGCACGCTGCCACGCGGAGGCAGTCAACGCGATCGCACCGGATGTGAGCCGGGCTTGTGACACGAGCGGGGCGTACCCGAGAGACGCGGACTGCTGCGCGAGGACATCGACCCATTCGCGTGCCCGGGAAGCGTCTCCGGTCTGCGCGACGACGTGCGCAGCCACGAGGTGTGCTTGCACGGCGTGCACGACGGCAGCCTTCACCGGTTCCGACGGAGGCGCGACCGCTGCCTCGAGGTACGCCGGATCCGCGCATGGCTCGGGATCGGGCAGCCCGTGTTGCAAGAGCTCGACACCGCGTCCGTGACGCGGCGACTCGAACACTTCGATCATCGACGCGAACCGCTGTCGGCGCGTGGCGAGGCACGACAGCCCGCGATCGAATAACCTCGTCGACCAGCTGCCTCGGCCCGCTTCGCACACCGCTCGGCGGTTGCTCGTCCATCGCTTCGCCCAGGCATCGAACACGAGCACCGCTGCCGGCCCGTCGGTCTTTGCTGCACTGCGAACGCGATCGGCATGGGCGGGCGACCACGTCGTCGCGATCTCCGCCTCGCCGCCCGCGCAGGAATCCGCCTTCTCCGATCGCAGCGTGCCGATGACGAACGCACCACCCGCGAGCGCCACCACGGCACCGGCGAGGAGCCGCCGTCGCCACACGACCCGCGGATCGCGGCCGAGTGCCTCGACCACCGCCGCCATCGACGGAAATCGCTCGCTCGGCGACGACGCCATCGCACGAGCGACGATCGCGCCGACCCACGGCGGCATGTTCGGCCCCATCGCTTCGCGCAGCGACGCGCCGAACGTGTATTGGTCGACGGCCGCCGTGATCTCGCCGCCGGACGTTTGCTCGGGCGCCATGTAGCGCGGCGTTCCCGCGACACGCACGACGATGACATCGGGATCGGGAGCCGCGCTCTCGCTACTCGCGAGGCCGAAGTCGAGCACGCGCACGCGACCGTCGTCGCCGATCACCGCGTTGTCGGGCTTGAAGTCGCGATGCACGAGGCCCGCTCGATGCGCCGCCACCAGGCCCGACGCCGCCGCGCGATACACGTCGAGGATCTCGCGATCGGAGCGCGGTTGGTCATCGCACCACTCGCGGAGGTTCTTGCCGCGCACCCACTCCATGACGAGGTACACGCGATCGTCGACAACGCCGACGTCGAACACCGGCACGACGTTGGGATGGCTCAGCTTCGCGAGCGCTTGCCCCTCGGCGAGCATCCGCTCGCGCGCGGTGCCGTCCTTGGCCTTGACGAGCTTGATCGCGACGCGTCGATCGAGCTCGGGATCGAGCGCGCCCCACACGACGGACATGCCGCCCTCCCCGACCTTCTCGAGCAGCTGGTACCGACCGATGCGGATCTGCTCGCCGCTCGCGAACAGCTTGTCGGCAATACGCGCCTTGGCGACCCGACGCACGAGGTCGTCCGGCTCACGACGCGGTAACAGCTCGTCGTCCTCGCCCATCCACTTGTCAGAGTACACCGGCGGGATCTCGTTTCAGCTAAGCGTGCGGACTCACGGGACATCCAGGTAATCGATCTTTTCTTGAAACACGGCGGCGGGTCCGGGCTCTACCACCCCCGATGAAGCTGCTCCCTGTCCTTTTACTCGCTGGATGCGCCCTCGACGAACCCACGTTCTCCGACGTCGAACAGTTCGCGAAGAAGCAGCCCGGCGACTGCCCGACGTATGGCTGCGGAACGAACTCGCCGGAG